>NZ_JBTLMO010000019.1:0-160830 GCF_054462255.1 Streptomyces sp. SD15
CCACCTCGGCCTACTCCAACTCGCCTGCAGCATCATCTGCTTGAGACGACTCCGAACCTCATTCTGAAACGATCAGTTAGAGCTCGACCAAGTGAGCGACCCGCCTGCCTACCAAGCCCATGGCCGGGCATGGTTGGTGCCCTGGGAGTCGCCCATGACCGATCCAGTGTGCTGACGTTGCGTCAGAGGTTGCCGTCACGGCCCCTTCGTCCCGAACGCGATGCCCACCCCCTGACCTCCACACACGCCCCCGCTGGACTGCGGCTCTCGCCCCCGCGCGCTTTCCTCGCCTGGCGGTGGCTGTTGCGCGCCCGGTCACTTCCGTACCGCTCTCAAAGCGGCCCGGCATCCGCCTCTACCTGCACAAAAGCCTCCCTCGCCAGCATGGCAGACCGGCAGGAACTCTCACTTCCCGCTCATGATCCGGGCGTCGCCGCACGTGAAACCCCTCGATTTGCCCGCTCTTCGGGCGTGTGCGATACCAGACGAGGGGGCTCTCAATGATCGCCTGGGAACCCTGCTGGCCGTTCTGGAAGAGGGAGCGCCGTGACAGGAGCACACGAAGCCGCCGGGCGTGTGATCGCCGGGCGCTACCGGCTCCTGCGCCGGCTCGGTGCCGGGGGCATGGGGCGCGTGTGGCTCGCCTACGATCAGGAACTCGCGTGTGAGGCCGCGCTCAAAGAGATCGCCCTGCCGCCGGGCGTCTCGGACCGCGAGGTGAGCGCCCGGATCGCCCGGGCCCGCGGCGAGGCGCGGCACGCCGCCCGGCTGCGCGAGCACCCCCATGTCGCCACCGTGCACGACATCGTGGAGGACGGCGGCCTACCGTGGATCGTCATGGAGTTCCTCCCCGGCGCCACGGACCTGGAGGCGCTGGTGCGCGAGCGCGGGCCGCTGCCGCCCGCCGAGGTGGCCCGGATCGGGCTGGCGGTCCTCGACGCACTGCTGGAGGGCCACCGGCTCGGCGTCCTGCACCGGGACGTCAAACCGGCCAACGTTCTGCTGACCAGCCCGGACCCTCGGCCGAGGTACCGTACCGAGGGCGGGCAGGTGCTGCTGACCGACTACGGCATCTCGCTGGAGCTGAGTTCCGGCGAGCCGCGCCTCACCGCCACCTCTGAGATCCTCGGGACCCCGCGCTTCATGGCCCCGGAACGGGCCCGCGGCGAACCGCCCACGCCGGCCTCCGACCTGTTCGCGCTCGGCTGCACCCTTTATTTCGCGCTCGAGGGGACCGGCCCCTTCGACCGCGACACCGACTACGCCACAATGACCGCCTTGCTCTTCGAGGGCCCCACCCGGCCGCATGGGGTGACGGACCTGACGCCGGTACTCCTCGGACTGCTGGCCAAGGACCCTGGGGAGCGGATGGACGCCGAGGAGGCGGCGCGCAGGCTCACCGAGCTCACCACCGCGCCACGGCCCGGGCCCCCGGCGCAGGAGGAGCCGACCGCCGTCTCGCTGGAGCCGCCGTCAGAGGCGCCGCCCGTCTCGGCGCTGGAGCCGCCGTCAGAGGCGCCGCCCGTCTCGGCGCGGGAGACGCCGGCGGAGGAGCCGACTGCCGTCTCGCTGGAGCGGCCGCCGCAGCCGACCCCCGAGCCGGAGGAACTCGGCCCCTCCCCGGGGCCGCTGCCGCACGAAGGTGGCGCGGCCCGCCTGCGGCCCGGCTTGTCCAGGCTCAGACGCCGGCGAGCCTGGCTCGTTGTGGGGGTGGTGCTGGTGGCGCTGGCCGCGGCCGGCGGCATCTACCTGGCACAGTTCCGCCCCCCGCGTCCTGAACCCACCACTGCTCTTCCCACCGCGCCGACATCCGTGTCCTCGATCCCCGTCGGCTCCCGTCCGTGGGGGGTGGCGGTGTTGCCGGATGGGAGCCGGGCCTACGTGGCCAACTTCGACTCGGGCTCGGTGTCGGTGATCGACACCGCCGCGAATCGTACGGTGGGCAGCCCCATCTCGGTCGGCAAGCAGCCGGTGGGGGTGGCGGTGTCGCCGGATGGGCGGCGGGCCTACGTGGCCAACGGCGCCTCGGATTCGGTGTCGGTGATCGACACCGCCGCAAATCGTACGGTGGGCAGCCCCATCCCCGTCGGCTCAGGTCCGGCGGCGGTGGCGGTGACGCCGGATGGGCGGCGGGCCTACGTGACCAACAGCGGCTCGGATTCGGTGTCGGTGATCGACATTGCGACGAATCGTACGGTGGGCAGCCCCATCCCCGTCGGCAAGCATCCGGCGGCGGTGGCGGTGTTGCCGGATGGGCGCCGGGCCTACGTGACCAACATCGGCTCGGAGGTGGGCTCGGTGTCGGTGATCGACATTGCGACGAACCGTACGGTGGGCAGCCCCATCTCGGTCGGCAAGCAGCCGGATGTTGTGGCGGTGTCGCCGGACGGGCGGCGGGCCTACGTGGCCAACATCATCTCGGATTCGGTGTCGGTGATCGACACCGCGACGAACCGTACGGTGGGCCGCCCCATCACCATCGAGAAGGGGCCGGAGGGGGTGGCGGTGTCGCCGGATGGGCGCTGGGTCTACGTGGCCAACAACTTCTCGGATTCGGTGTCGGTGATCGACACCGCGACGAACCGTACGGTGGGCCGCCCCATCCCGGTCGGCAAGGAACCGCTGGAGGTGGCGCTCTCGCCGGATGGGCGCCGGGCCTACGTGACCAACGGCGCCTCGAACTCGGTGTCGGTGATCACGTTCTAGAGGGTTCTGGAGGCCGTCTGAAAAGCTCCGGTCTGCTGAGGGCCCGGCGCCTGGCACGCGGTGACGCCAGCTCCCGGTGGACCAACAGGCCCTGCTGGTGCCGGCCAATCTGTGGTACGGCCATAC
Organism: Streptomyces sp. SD15; assembly: GCF_054462255.1. Taxonomy (NCBI): domain Bacteria; kingdom Bacillati; phylum Actinomycetota; class Actinomycetes; order Kitasatosporales; family Streptomycetaceae; genus Streptomyces; species Streptomyces sp. SD15. The sequence continues at coordinate 2,833 of NZ_JBTLMO010000019.1, forward strand.
CTATGCCCAGCTCGCGGCCGGGCTCGGCACCACTACGCCGCCGAAGGACAGGAGGGTCACCTGTTCGTCGGTCCGCGAGGCGGGCAGCTTCGGCGGAGCAACTTCCGGGATGACTGGGGCAATGCCAGGAAGGCGACGGGCGTCTCGGTTGAGCTGCACTTTCACGACCCGAGGCACACCGGCAATACGCTGGCTTCGACTGCCGGCACCAGCACCCGGGAGCTGATGACACGGATGGGGCACAGCAGCTCGCGCGCGGCACTGATCTATAAGCACATGACCAGTGACCGTGATCGGCGATCGCCGATCGGCGCCCGCTCGCTGACACAACGGCCGGACAGGGGCGCTGGGGTACGTCTCTGTCCGGCGTCGTTGATGTCAGCGGTGGATGTCAGAGACCTTCAAAGGCGACCGAGGCGATCATGGTGACAGCGGTGTGGGTCACCTCGTCCCGCTACGTCCGCAGTGCAGCGCTGACTCGGAGGCGTGACCACAGAATGCGACGCCGACTACGAAGCGTTCGCCGGATCATCGTCCTGAGTAGGCGTCCCCTTTCCTCTTCGTACGGCCCTGCCGCAGCCAGGCGAGTAGACCCACGAAACCGGCCGACCCGATCACCGCGAGCTTCCACGCCCCCTTGGTGGCGAACCACCCCAACCAAAAATTGGCCCAGCCCAGCAAGGAGAACATCGCCAGCGCAATTGCCGCCCCGCACACCGCGGCCGCAATCGTGGCGAAGATCGCCACACCCTTGGACAACTTCCGCTCCTCGGATGCTGTGACGTCCATCACTTCATCGTTCATGTTACTCCGTCCGGCCGAAGCGGCGATCACGCGTGAGTCCGGTGGGGTGCTCGGCCGCCGCGCCGTCACGGGGCACTCCATCCGCCGGTGCACGATGAAAAGTGCTCATGGAATCCACCTCGGCTCGATCTCAAAGGCTTGACTGAGGGCTGCATCTTTTGATGCGGCCCCAAGGTCAGCAGACACGACCAGAAGATGTCCGTCATGCCCCAAAAACACGCGACTTGACGCGACGGTGTGTCTTTGCTGGGCGAGTGGTGGTGAGCTCAGAAGCGGACGGAGAGGCAACGTTCGCAGCCCGGTGAGGGTGATCGACCGGCATCACGATCAACATGGCTTGGGGCCTCGGAAGCCATCCCACGTCTGCTGGTGGGTCAAAACGACCAATGTCATCAACGGCGGCGAATGTCGGCGTACGGCGGCGGCCCGGCATGGAGCCGCACTCTGGCGGCAGGGCCGCGAGAAGGATGGGCTGACCGAACTCCTGCCTCCGACTCCTCGTCCGGGGCCGTTTGCGTGAGCGGTGCGTGCGAATTTCTCCCGACGGATCAGCATCGGCACGGACTGCGGGCCGAGCTTCTCCACATCGTCGGACTCGGGCTCCGCTTCGGGGGCGGTGTTCGCGGAGGTGGCGCGGGCGCGCGGTACCAACCGGGCTGCGACCTCGGCGATCGCCAGATCCGCCTCTGGAAGCAGGCTCGTGCGTGTCGGCCGTGCTGGTGATCGAGGAGTGGCCGAGCGCACCAGCGAGAAGCCCTCGCCGCTGCTGGGCGCGGTGCCGCAAACGCCTCAGAGAGTTCCCCGCTGCCACCGCGCGGCAGCGGCGCGGTGGCAGCCATCAAGGGCGAGAGCCGGAACACGCTCGGCCGACTCATCGATTAGCGCGTAACCCCAAAGGCGGCCGCAATCAAGGGAGTTACGAACGGTTCCGGCTGAGCCAGTGGGTTCCGGGGCTGAGTTGGCCATGGGGGACCTTGGCCAGGGGGTGGGGCTGTGTTGTGTGATGATGCACGGAAAATGACCGGCCCTGGAGGGACCGGGTGCGTGAGAAGGGGCGGGAGCGCATCGTGGGCAAGGGCGGGGCGTCCATACCGGACGAGGAGTGGGAGCGCTTCCTACGGGAAGCCGAGGCCGGGACCCAGGGAGCGCCTGAGGAGCCGTCGGCGCGGGCCCGGATGGTGGCGCGGCGGTTGCGGGAGGAGCCCGGCCGGCCGGAGGGGTGGCGGACTCACCAGCCGGCCCGGCGGCGACGGGGCAAGGGCTGGTACGCGGTCGGTCTGCTGGTTGCGGTCGGCCTGCTGGTCGTGGCACTGGATCCGGGCCGGGTGGCCGGGTGGTTCGGAGGCGGAGGCGGCGAGAGAACACCGCTCGCCGCGGAGTCCGAACGTCCGGATCAACCGCCGGCGACCGAGGCGGGAGCCCAACTCCCCACAGTGGTACAGCCGTTCAGGGGGTCGCCTGCGGCGCGGTGGGGCGACGGGACGGCAGGGATCGGTCTGCCTGCGGCACGGGCGATGGGCTGGATGAGCGAGGAGCAGGTCGCGCAGGCACTCGATCGGACCCGGGACTTCCTTGCCGCGTCCAGTCTGGATCCTGGTGTGCTGCGCGGGGAGCGGCCGAGGAAGGCGATCGCGCTGATCAATCCGCATCAGCAGGATGTCCAGGACTACCTGGCGACCGCGTTCCGCGCGCCCAGTCGGGAGAGCGATCCTCTGCTGCTGTTCAGCCGGTTCGAGAAGTCGAAGGTGCGACTCGTCGGGAACGTGGTCAAGACACGAGGGCGGATCACGTACCGGGAAGGCAAGCGCGGCGCGGTCGAGGTGACCACCGACGTCACGTACGTCTACCCGGTCGTACGCGCTGCCGGGGAAAGCGACGAAGTCGCGCGCACCATCGTGCGCCGCGAGGTCGTGATGAGCTGGGACGACCCGGCGAAGGTGGTCATCGAGCCGGGGACGTTCTCCCTCGTCTCCTACAAGGTGGACACCACCAACGGCGGCTGCGACACCTTCACCGGGTATTTCACCCCCGAGTTCAACGCCGAGCGCGCGGCCACGGGTTCGGGAGACGGCCCCGAGGTCGACCCGTACGACCGGAGCAAGTCGATGGACTCGCGCATGCGGGAGGCCGGCGAAGCGGGGTGCGGGACCGCTACTCGGTCGTGAGTGGCGGTGACTCGGCCTATGGCACACGCAAGGCCTGATCCACGTCCCGCTCGCGCCTGGCCGGCGCATGCAACAGGATGCAGTACCGGCCCGACGCACTCGACGGATTCATCGCCGAGACCGGACTGATCACGACACTGCCATGACGTCACCCGAACCGAAAACCTCAGTAGCCGCCCTGGCGGCGGCCGGCTGCTGCTCTGCCAGGGCGGAAAGAGAGATCCGGAATACCGGTGGTCATCATGGCTGGGTAACCCGTAGGTGGCGTCGTTCGGCCAGCTCCTCCGCACTGACCATGGTCAGAAGCGGGGTCCCCGGCGGTGCGAACATGGTCACCACCAGCTGCGACTGCGCGTCCGGAAGATTGTTGGCGCCCTGGTAGTGGATCACGTCGCCCCCGGGCTCGAACAGGGCCTCACCGGCCTTGACTACCCGGGGCGGCTGCCCTTCCAGCTCGAAGAGGATCTCGCCCTGAGTCACGTAGCCGAAGAGCGGCCCGGGGTGCCGGTGCGGCGGCGCGCCGGGGTCACCGGGCGGCAGGGTGACCCGGATGCTCCTGGCCTCGGAGCCGGCCGGGATCCGGGCCGCCGCCTCCGGCAGGGTCGTGATCACCTCAATGCCCGGGGGCAGGGATGCGTGCTCAGCGCTCATGTATTCCTCCAAACAGAGACTGTCCGCAGTAAGGACAGGACGGCCTCCCCGTTTGTGACAGCCCTACGTGGCGACCAGCTTGTCCTGCGGGGGTGGTGGCTGGCCGGTGTACTCGTGCCGGTGTGGCATCGAAGACGGCGGCGGCTAGCCGGGAGGCGGCGGCCGTGCACGGGCTGAGCCCCGGCTGAGATGGACTACTGGAAAACGGACGTTGGTCATCTGCAAGTGAACACGGGTCAACGCCGACTCGTGGCTGGGTCTCGTCCCACTGGAGCCTTCGGCCGTACAGCGCCACGAGGTGGCGGGCCAGGGCGAGTACGGCGAGCAGCGCCACGAGCGCACACACGCTGTGCCACCCTGCCTGGCCGTAGGCGCGTACTCCGAGCCAGGAACCCGTGCTGCCGCCCAGGTAAGCGCAGGCCATGTAGGCGGTGTTGAGCCTGCTGCGGGCGTCGGGGCGCAGGGCGAAGACCCGGGCCTGGTTGGCGACCATGCCGGACTGCATGGCGACGTCGAGTAGCAGCGTGCCGAGAATCAGGGCGGTCAGACCCATCGCTCCGCCCCGGGCGCCCGCGGTGAGGACTGCGGCTGAGACGAGGATCCCGAGCATGCAGACGAGGTTCACAGAATCGGGCCCCCTACGGTCCACCAGGCGTCCGGCGAACGGGGTCCACAGCATGGTCGCCGCGCCGACCAGGGCAAGCATCCCGACCGCCTGGGCGCCCAGACCGTAGACCGGGCCGGTAAGAAGGAGCGCCAGGCAGGTCCAGACGGCCGAGAACCCGGCGAAGGCCGTTGCCTGGTAGAGGCAGGAGCGGCGCAGATCCGGCTCGTGGCGGAGCAGGCGCAGGGACTCAGCCAGGAGTGCCGAGTACGGCTGGCGCGACGGCGGAGTCGTGGCCGGCAGCGTGTAGGCCAGGACGGTCGCGAGGAGCAGGACCAGGACTGCGGCCACCAAGTAGGGGGCGCGCCACCCCAGCCATTCGCCGAGCGTCCCGCTGAAGGTGCGGGCCAGGAGCATGCCGCCGATTGACCCGCTCAGCAAGGTGCCCATCACCGCTCCGCGGCGGTCGGCGGCCACCAGCCCGGCCGCCAGCGGAGCGACGACTTGGGCGGCCACGGTGGTGACGCCGACGAGCGCGCCGGCAGCGACGAGGGGCGGCAGGGCCGGAGCGCAGCCTGCGGCGAGCAGGCCCGCGCCGGTAAGGGCGAGCAGGGTGACGAGGAACGGGCGGCAGGGGAGCCGGTCGCCGAGCGGCACCAGCAGAATGATCCCGGCTGTGTAGCCGACCTGGGTGGCGGTCACCACCAGGGCGGCGGAATCGGGCGACTCGTGCAGTCCGGCGGCGACCAGCGGGCTGATCGCCTGCGGGAAGTAGATGTTGCCCACGCCGACGGCGCAGGTCACGGCCAGGATCAGGACCAACCGGCGGCTCATCTTCAGTCCACCGGCCCGCCTGCGACGTAGATGACCTGGCCGGAGACGAACCCCGCCCCGGGACTCGCCTCGGTCGGTGCCCCCAACTCGGCTGCGATCTGGGCGACGGCACCGGTCACGGCCGTCTCGTCGGCGACGTCGGCGGCGACCGCTGCCGCTGTCCCGCCGTTGCTCGTGATGGCTTTTGCGGTACCGGCGCACTCTGACTCGTTCAGATCGACCACTCCGACTGCCAAGCCGTCTCGCGCAAGTCGCTCGGCCACTGCTGCGCCGATGCCGCGTGCCGCTCCGGTGACGATCGCCACGCGCTGTGCGTGAGCTGTATGTGTCATGCGTGGAAGTTCACGGCACCCGCACTCCGCTGCCAATCGATGTAGCTTCTGGCTTAATGATCAGCTTTGAGCTGGGCGTCGAGGACCTCGCGGACACGCGGTTCGCTGTATCGCCCCTGCATGAGACCGTGCTCAGCCTGCGGGTACTGCGCGAGCCGGGACTGTCCGCGCTGCACCTCCCATGGCGCAGGTCCGTTCTCGGCAGACTCAGCGCGCTCGACACCGACCTGCTCATGTCCCTGGTAGCGGCGAGGCGCACCCTTCCCGACTTCCTGACGCCGCGGCCTGCAAGATTCGCCCCAGCCTTCGAAGAGGAACTGGCCGTCGTCCGCCAGACCTCCCCCGATCTGGTCCGCCGCGATCTGCTGGCCACGCATGCGCCGGACCCGCTCCCCAGCGCTCTGCACGCTGCCACCGCTGCCGACGACGCGCCCGTCGCCAGACTCCGCGATGCCCTCTGCGAGCTCCTGCGGCAGTACTGGGAGGCCGCCATCAAGCCGATGTGGCCGCAAATGCAGCTGCTGCTGGAAGCCGACATGACCTACCGCGCGCGGCAACTGGCCATGGGAGGCGCCCGCCTGCTGTTCGCCGACATGCACCCGAATCTGCGATGGCACAACGGCGTGCTGCACATCGACAAGATGATCGGCAGGTACCGCGTCGCGGCGTCGGGCCGAGGGCTGCTGCTCGTACCGTCCGTGTTCGCTCACAAGCCCGCGCCTCCTGTCAGCCCGGAGGAACCACCGATGCTGGCGTACCCCAGCCGCGGAGTGGCGACGCTCTGGGTCCCGGCGCCCATCGCTGACGCGACTGCTCTCATATCCCTTCTGGGTGCGCCCAGATCGAGACTGCTCAGCCTCCTCGATGAGCCGCTGCCCACAGTCGAGATCGCCCGCCGCCTCAGGGTCACGCCGAGCGCCGTGTCCCAGCACCTGCGCGTGCTCTACGCCACCGGCCTCGTCACCCGGGCTCGCGCCGGACGGCAGGTCCTGTACCGCCGCAGCCCCCTCGGCGACCAACTGACCGGCCGGCGTCAGCCCCCCTGAGCTCGATAAAGCGAGGACCGGCTGTTCAGCCGACGGCTCAGGCCCGCTCCTGCCGGCGAGCGTCAGCCAGCGATATCGGCGACCCGCGGCGACGCTGAAGATCGGCTTGTCCAACGCCTACCGGTTGGCTCGGCTTGTCCAACGCCTACCGGCTGGCTCGGCTTGTCCAACGCCTACCGGCTGGCTCGGCTTGTCCAACGCCTACCGGCTGGTGGCCCGCCGCGGCACTCACGGGGGCGGATCCGCGCAGACGATCACGGTCGTGCCCCGCCCCGGTGGCCCGGACCGGCTACCGTCTCGGTCCCGCGACGGCGTAGGCCGCGGTGCCGACGACCGCGAGGACCAGGGCCGTCCACGTGCCCGCCGCCGTGCCGGGCGGCAGCAGCATCCAGCTCACCACCTGCATCGGCACACCTGTCGGGAGCGGGGCGGAGAGCGAGAACGACAGCCAGGCGATCGGCAGCGTCCACGCGTACTGCGCCCCGCACACCGTCGCCCCGATGGCGACGAGCCCCATCAGCCCCGCGCTGTTGCGGACGACGAACGCGGTGGTGGCCAGGTCCTCGCCCATCGTCTGCACCGCCGGCAGCACCGCGCCGACGACCGCGCCGATGAGCAGCACATGCGCCGCCCTGCGGAGCACCCAGCGGATCGCGGCCGTCCGGTCCAGCGCGACGTCCTGCCCGCCGAGCCCGATCGAGGCCGCCGTCGCCCCCGCGACGATCATGAGCGCGGGCATCCGCGGATCGCCGGGCCCCCCGCTGCCGTCCCGGGCAAGTGCCCACACCACCACCGCGCTGATCACCACCACGGCGAGTGACGCGGGCACCTGCCGCGAGCGCGCATACAGCGTCAGCCATCTCACCGGGACGCACCGCCGTTCAGCGCGTCGAACGCGTCCCCCTTGCAGGAGAGCGCGGCGGCGCGCATCGCGTTGATCCGCGAGAGCTGCTCGGCCCGCGGAAGCGCCTTGAGTTCCTTCCACACCGGGCGGGTCTCGGCGTCGACCTCGCGGCGCAAACCTGCTGACAAGGTGCCGGGAAGCGGCCTGAGGTCCCCGAGGACCCAGCCCACCGCGACGGTCTGCGCGAATTCATCTCCCCCGAAGCCGCTCCAGCCGACGGGGGTGCACCCCGGCACCATGCCTTTGGCGATCAGGGCCCAGGTCAGCTCCTCGCCCTTCGCGGCGGCGATGATGTCGTCATCGAAGTCGAAGAGCACGGTCTTGCGGGACCACTGCGGCGTGGAGCCGTCCGGCAGTACGGCGGTATTCTCCCGGACCGACACCGGCACCTGACTGCCCAGGGCGCCGTGCAGCAGGCGCAGCGCCTCCTTACCCGGACCCGCGAGGTCGGCGAGTCGCGCCTGCTGCGTCTTCGTCACGCACACCGTGCCGTCGCACACCATCTCGGCGGCGGCCTCGTCGACGACATATATCCGGCGCGGATCGGAGGGAAGGACGAGCAGAGCGATCACCGCGCCCGCCAGGACGGGCGTTACGGCCAGCAGCCGGGCGCGCGGGGTCGCGGCGACCAGCAGCGCGAAGCCGGTCGCGGCCATGGCGAGCAGCCAGATCGTCTGCCCGACGTGCACGGAGGCGGAGAGCGTGACGAGTGCATCGCGCACCTCCTGCACCGCCGGTGACAGCAGGGAGACCCGGTTCGGCTCCGTGCTCGGGAGCCCCGTCGCCGTGGTCGTCTCCGTCCGGCCCAACGACATCTGCATGAGGGCCGTGAACACGAAGGCGCCCATGGCCAGCGCGGGCGGGGTGAGCGCGGACGGCAGGGCCCGCCCGGCCCCCATGCCCAGCACGGCCCCCGCGACGAGAGAGAGTGCCCCTACCAGCGAGATCGGCAGCCACCCGAGGTGCGTGTACTCGGTGTTGGCGACCACCTGGACCGCGCCCACGAGGACGAGGAGCGCAAAGGCCGAGGCCAGCGTGATCGCCGTCGCGCCCGCCAGCGTGGCCGCGCGGTGCCGGGCGGGCCGCGGCGTGCTCGTCAGCAGCTCGGACATCTTCGAGCGGTGGTCGCGCAGGCCCTGCAGCGCCCCGAGCCCCACGGCGAGCGGCCACAGGTAGAACAGCAGGGAGCGGGTCCACAGGGCCATGGACGTCCACTGGGCCGTCCACGCCGTGGTGCCACTCCACCACGCGCCGTTCAGCAGGTACAGGAACGCCAGCGCCGGCGCCAGGACCACGACGCCGGCCCACGGGGCGACGGAGCGCCTCAGCTCGATACGCAGGACACGGACGTTCACCAAGTGCCCCTTCCCTGCTCGGGGTTGAGCAGCAGCGCCGAGTAGCCGCGCTCCAGCGGGCTGTCGCCCACGTGCTCGGGGCCACCCACCGAGGCCAGCTCGTCCGGAGGGCCCTGGAAGACCAGTCGTCCCTCGGCGAAGAGCACCACGTCCGTGCAGGCGGCGGCGACGTCCTCCACCAGATGGGTCGAGACGAGCACGCAGGTGTCCGTACCCAGCTCCTGCAGCAGCTCACGGAAGCGCAGCCGCTGCGCCGGGTCCAGGCCGACCGTCGGCTCGTCCAGCAGCAGGATCGTCGGGTCGTTGACGATGGCCTGGGCGATGCCGACCCGTCGCACCATGCCGCCCGACAGGGCCTTCATCTTCTCGTCGGCACGGTCCGCCAGACCCACTCGCTCCACGGCCCGCTGCACCGCCGCGGGGATGTCCGCCTTGGGGACCTCCTTCAGCCACGCCATGTACTCGACGAACTCGCGCACCGTGAAGCGTTTGTAGTAGCCGAACTCCTGCGGCAGGTAACCGATCCGACGGCGCAGCGCACGGTGCTCGCCCATGCCGCCCACGGACTCGCCGAGCAGTTCCAGGCTGCCCTCGGTGGGGCGCAGTACGGTGGCCAGCGCCCGGATGAGGGTGGTCTTGCCCGCCCCGTTGGGGCCGAGCAGACCGTGTACGCCGAGGCCGAGCTTCAGGTCGAGCCCGTCGACTGCCATCCGGTTCCTGCCGACTCTGACCTTCAGCCCGGTGGCCTGGATCTCCCAGGCGTAGGCCGTCGGCGCGATGTCGGCCGCGCTCGCCGCGGACGTCATGAGGTGTTCCTTTCCGATGGTCATCGATGGGCTCCCAGCACGGAGTACGCGCCCCTGCGGGCGATCACGACACCGATGCCGAGCGCGAGGATCAGCCCCCACGCGGGCAGACCGTCCGTCTGCAGGGCGAAGGTCGTACGGCCGGCGGCCAGGGTCGGCGCCACGATCACGGCGGCCCACACGGCGGCCAGCGCGACGGCGGCGCGGGTCACGCCGACGACACCGCCGAGCGCCAGGGTCGTCGAGGTGAAGGCCAGACAGGGCAGCAGCCACTGGGCCACCATCACCCCGGTCACCCATCCGCCCACGAGCAGCGCGGGGACGACCACGGCGAGCACGGACGCGGTGCGCCGCAGCACCAGGTAGAGCCCGGCCCTGGGCACCGAGGCCGTCAGCTCGTACGCCGGGTCGAGACCGCGCGACCAGGACGCCGCGACGCCGAGCACGGGCAGGACCGGGGCGAGCAGCAGCACCAACGACACCTCGCCGGAGCCGGTGTCGACCAGGTCGAGCAGCAGTGCGAGCAGTGTCACGCCCACGACCATGGCCAGCCACGGCACCATCGTGGGCGTCAGCCACCTCGACAGCCGCGCCGACCAGCGCCGTCCGCGCGGCATCGTGACGGTGACCGCCAACTGGGGTTCGAGGCCGGACCACACGGCGTCGACCAGCGCCGCCACCGCGGGCACCTCGGCAGCGACGGCGGCCGACAACCGGTCACGGCACACCCCGCACGCCTCCAGATGGGCCTCCACGGCCCACACCTCGTCGGCGGCGAGATTCGTGCCGCCGCGCGCGTAACCCTCGATGATCCGCATCGACGCGTGTTCCATGCTCATGCCAGCGCCTTTCGCATCGCGATCCGGGCCCGGCGGGCCCGGGTCTTGACCGTGCCCTCGGGCAGCCCGAGCAGGACGGCGGTCTCCCGGACGGACAGCCCGTCGAGAACCATGGCCTGCAGTACCTGTCTCAGCTCCGGCGCCAGGCGCCGCAGCGCGTCGCCGACGTCCCCGCCGACGGTTGCCGCGAGCACCTCGTCCTCGGCGGCGGGCGCCATGGGCTGCAGGGCCGCCGCGGGCGGCGGCTCGGCGTGGTGGGCCCTGCGCCGGAAGGCGTCGACGAGGCGGCGTGCCGCGATCGTCCACAGCCATCCGATGGCCGTTCCTCCGGCCGCGGTCCCGGCGAACGCACCCGCCGCGCGCCACACCGCCAGATACGTCTCCTGCATGACCTCGGCGACGATCTGCTCGTCCGCGCAGCGCCGGCGCAGCCGCACCGCCATCCACGGCGCGGTGCGCCGGTACAGCTCGTCGAACGCGGCACGGTCACCCCTGGCCACCAGCCGGACGAGACGCTCCTCGTCCAGCTCACCGGGTGCCTTCCTTACTGATCTCACACCCTCTAGACGCCCGGCCCGGACGGCAGGTTTTCCCCCCGGCGTGACCCCCGTCACATGCGGGGGATCCCGGAAGACCCGGCCCGACGGCAAGGCCCTGGGCCCTCACGGGCACCGCACGCCGGCCGGACCCGCGGCGCTGTGTCATCAGCGGGCCGAGCGGACCGTGCCGTTCTCCCAGGCCCAGGCGGCGATCTCGACGCGGTTGCGCGCGCCCAGTTTGCTCTGGATGCTCGTCAGGTGCGTCTTGACCGTGGACAGCGACAGGCACAAGTCCGCCCGGATCTCCTGGTTGGTGCGGCCGACCGCCACCAACCGCGCGACATCGACCTCACGGTCGGTCAGGGGGTGGGACCGTGCGCCACCGTCCTCCGAGGGCAGCCGCCGGTCCTCGAGTTGCTGCAGCAGACGCAGGGTCACGGCGGGCGAGACCAGTGCGTCTCCGCGTGCCGCAGCCCGTATCGCCTCGATGAGCGGGGCGGGCCCGGCGTCCTTGAGCAGGAATCCGCAGGCGCCGTTGCGCAGTGCGGTGTGGATGTAGTCGTCCTGGTCGAAGGTGGTCACCACGACGACCCGGATCGGGTCCACCGCAGCGGGTCCGGCCAGCACCCCGATCCCCATCCCTGGTGCTGCCACGATCGCGGTGTACGAGGCGCAGGCCGCGCGCGGCAACCCCCCGGTGCTGATCACCTCCGGCGGACAGGGCCCGGACGAGGACCTTCCCGAGGCCCACGCGATGGCCGACTACCTCACAGAGCGAGGCTTCCCCAAGGAGCACATCGAGCGCGAGGACCGCTCCACCACCACCGAGGAGAACCTGCGGTTCAGCAAGGCGATCATGCAGGAGCGGCGCCCGGGGCACCGCTGCGTCGTCGTCACCAACAACTTCCACGTCTTCCGCGCCGCCATCACCGCTCGCCGTGCCGCCGTCGACGGGCACGTCATCGGTTCCCCCACGGCTTCCTACTTCTGGCCCACGGCCACGATCCGTGAGTTCGCCGCAGTCTTCCTCCAGCACAAGGCGGTCAACCTCGCAACGTGCGTACTGCTCGGCTTCTTGGGGCTGTTGCTCTCATTCTCCAAGTAGTCCATGGAGTCACCGACCGCGAGATCCGCCAAGCCTTCCGGACCCAAGTGCAGTGGTGTGGCGGAGGCCACAGGAACCCCGCCAGACCCGCGGAGAGTAAAAGGTGTGAGACAAACAGAACCAACGGAGTCGGTGCGTGCGCGCATACGGGCAGGGGACCGTGCGGCGTTCGCCGACCTGTACGACCAGTACGCGCGGGGGGTCTACAACCATGCCCTGCGCCTGACCGGCAACTGGTCGGAGGCCGAGGAGGCCATGTCCGAGACCTTCCTCGCCGCCTGGCGTACCCGGGAGACCGTGGAGCCGGAGGGCGGTTCACTCAAGCCCTGGCTGCTCGGCATCGCCACGCACAAAGCTCACAACGCCAACCGTGGTCTGCGCCGACGGCTCGCCTTCCTGGCGCGCAGCCCGGAACCACGTCCCGTCGAGGACTTCGCGGACGAGGCGGCCGGCCGGATCGATGACGCCCGCCGTCTTGCGGTGGTTCACGAGGCGCTGGGCCAGTTGCGCCGCCAGGACCGGGAGGTGTTCGCCCTGTGCGTGTCGGCCGGGCTGGACTACCAGCAGGCCGCCGAGGCGCTCGGCATCCCGGTCGGCACCGTGCGGTCGCGGCTGTCGCGCGCCCGGGCGCGGCTTGCCCGGATGAGCTCCGGTCAACTCGACCGCGCGAAGGCGGAACCGCGGGGCCCTCGCGGAGAGAAGGAGAGTGAGGCCGCGTTCGCGGCCAAGTTTCTGCAGGAGGAAACCGGATGAACAACAACAATCCGCCGCACGCCGGTTCCGCCCGGAGTGAGGCCGAGGAGTTGCTGTCGACTCCGGCCGAATGGGACCTCCCGCCGAGCAGACACCTCCACTTCAAGGACGTTCTGATGCAGCAGATCGACGACGACCGCACCCCTTCCCCCCAGGCACGCCCGACACCACGCCGTCGACTGGCGCGTGCAATGGTGCTGTTGCCCCTCGCGTCGATGGCACTGGCCGGGGCACTGGTCGTCACGCTCTCCGGCAGTGACGACACCTCCGCCCCGACGACCCGAGCCGCCGACGCCAACAGCGCCTCCGCCGTTCTCCACCGGATCGCCGTCGCCGCCATGGCAAGCGACGCGACGCCGGTGAAGGACGGGCAGTTCGTGTACGTCGAGAGCCTGGTCCGCGAGAACAAGGGCGCCTTCGAGGGCCCCGTGCGGCTCGGCGCCCTGCACAAGCGTGAGGTCTGGATGTCGCAGGAGCCCGGCCCGGTCACGAACACCGGGTGGATCCGCGAATCCGGGAAGGACGCTGTGATGCCCGGTGATCTGGGCCCCATCGAGTCCACCGCTCCCGTCTCGGCGGGCATCCACCACCCCACGTACAAGTGGCTGGCCTCGCTGCCCACCGACCCCGACGCGCTGCTCAAGCTGCTCTACGGCCAGACCAGGGTGGAGGAGGGCGAGTCGAAGGAGCAGGCCGTCTTCTCCAGCATCGGCGACCTGGTGAGCGAAACGATCATGCCGCCGGCGAACGCCTCCGCGTTCTACAAGGCAGCCGCGAAGATCCCCGGCGTGAAGGAGATCCCTGACGCCGTCGACGCCGCCGGCCGTCACGGCATCGCCATCACCCGCGAAGACGCCTCCTCCGCGACCCGTTACGAATGGATCTTCGACAAGGGCACCCTCGCCTTCCTCGGCTCGCGCTCGTACATCACCAAGGACGAGGTCAAGGGGATCACTTCCGACACACTGTTCGGGACCAGCGCCATCATGGAGCGCACGGTCGTCGACCAGCACGGCAAGGAACCCGCCAAGAACAGCTGACCTGCGCCCCGCCGGGTCCCTCGGGCAGAGCCGTCACCTCCCGAGGGACCCCGCATCCCCATGACGATCACCGGGTGCCGGTCGGGATCGAGTTGATCCGGATCGACGTGTCGTTCGAGCCGCACGAGGTCAACGGCCAACCCGGCGCGATCTTCCGCGACCGGGACGGCAAGGTGGGCCGGTCGTCGACGCCTGGGCCATCGACCGCGAGGTGAAGCAGGCCCGTCGGCAGCCGAACTGGCCTCGGGAGTGGTGCGGGCCGGCTCGTTCACCGGCAGATCATGTCAGCGGCCGCAGGCTTTCTCGGCCGCCTCCGCGGTCGACGTGGCTGCGAGGTTGAACTCCCAAGTACCGTACGGTGCACAGGGCATGCGCACACCACCATGCCCCCATACCGTCCACATGCTGGGAATGGGCCGATCCGGCCGTCCGTCGCACCGGGCGAGGACTACGCTGCTGTACAGGCGTCCCAGACCCCGGCGGCATGTCGTTGCTGAGCACAGATCGCCGCGGGGAGCGGGCCCTTCGCCCGTCGTCCGGCGCATCCCTGGAGGGAACCGGGTGGGCCCTCAGTCCTGCCGCGCAGGCCGGCCAGTCGGCCGTCGCTCGACCTCCGCCGAATGTACTCCGCTGCCGGAAGTGGGCCGACGGTGCCGGGATCCCGGCACCACCGCGTCCGCTGCCGGATGGTCTTCCGAACCGAGGCGTCATGCCCCTTCCGCCGCTCAACGTCTACCGTCACGATCGCAAGAAACGGGCACTGATCACGCTGGCAGGTGAGATCGACCTGGAGACGGTGCCCCTGGTGCGCGCCTCACTGGAACGGTGCCTGCGTGACGGCATCCGCACCATCGACGTCGACCTCACCCCCGTCACCTTCTGCGACTGCAGCGGCCTCAACGCCTTCCTCCACGCCTCACGGCACATCACCGCGGCCGGGGGGACGCTGCGACTGCACCGTCCGCCGCCGACGCTGGTCCGCATGGTCGACGTGGCCGGCTGCGAATTCCTGCTCCTGGGACTTCCGTTCGGGCATCTGCCGCCTACTCCCGGGAACGCCCCGGCCACGACCGCTCCAGTCCCGCCGCATCGGCCTGTTCCGCTTGTCCCTGTTCCGCTTGTCCCTGTTCCGCCTGTACCTGTTCCGCCTGTACCTGTTCCGCCTGTACCTGTTCTCTCGGACGGTGCGGTGTGATGGCCCGGCCGTATCAGGGACCGTCACGGCAGCCCCGTGGGGACGAGAAGCCCGGCGTGGACTCCGGCGCGGACGCGGTGCGGTTGCGCCGGGTGAACCGATGGCTCGTGGAGGACATCCGAGAGGATCTCGCGGATCTGTACGAGGAGTCCTGCGCCACGGGATCCGGTGAGGCATACCGCAGTCCCAGCCGCCAGGACTTCCTGAACCATCTCGCGGGCGACATCCGCCGGCCGGGGTTCGCCATGGTGATCGCGGAGACGGACAGTCTGGTGGGGTGCGCCTTCGGGTTCCCGGTACTCAGCGACGGCCGCTGGTGGCGCGGTTTCGACGGTGCGCTACCACGCACCATTGAGCGGATCACCAAGTCCAGCAGTGTCTTCGCGATCAGCGACACCCTGGTCGGCCCGCACCCGCAGGACCAGAAGCTGGCCCACCGTCTGCAGGAGAGGCTGTTGACCGACCACCAGGCGACCCTCGGCGCCACCTTGGTGGATCAGGCCGACCGCCCGACTCTCGACTCGCTCCGCTCCTGGGGATGGCTGGACGTCGGGGAGCTTCGGAGGCCGATGAGCCCCACCACGTTGCGTGCGCTGGTGTTCCCCCTCGGGGAACGGACCACGGCAAGGCTGGAGGGTCTTGCGCACGAAACCTGGACCCGGTGGCCCGGGTGAGGTCCGACAGCCGGGAGGCCCGGATCCAGGTACTGGTCGCCGCGCAGGCGGCCCGGCGGGGTGCCCGGGTCGGCGTGGTGGATGTGTGCACCGCGGCCGTGGCGGCACTGCCGGTCGGCGGAGCCGGACTCTCCGCGATGTCCAGATCCGCGGCAAGCCATCCGTTGTGCAGCACCGACGATGTCAGCGAGCAGTTGGAGGAGCTCCAGCTCACCTTGGGCGAGGGGCCTTGCGTGGATGCCTTCACCCAGGGCTCGGCCGTACTGACGCCCGATCTGCTCACTGCTGAAGTGCAGAACCGCTGGGCCGTGTTCGCCGATGCGGCCCTGGAAGCCGGGGCACGCGCCATCTTCGCCTTCCCTCTGCACATGGGGGCGATCAGCCCCGGAGTTCTCGACCTGTACTCCCAAGTCCCGGGCCGGTTGAACGCGGAGGAGCTGGCCGACGCGCTGGCTTTCGCCGACACCGCCACTCTGGTCCTGCTCGACTCCCGGCTCGACGGGGAAGAAGGCCTGGTCGGCGGATGGTCGATGGACGGTCGCTTCGAGGATCTGGGCGCGTACCGGGCGGAGATCGACCAGGCCACGGGCATGCTCGCGGCCCAGCTCGCGGTCGGTGTCGATGAAGCCTTCCTCCGGCTGCGCGCCTACGCCTACGCGCGAGGACGCCGCCTCGCCGCGGTAGCCGCCGACGTGGTCGCTCACCGGCTCACGTTCCCTCCGGGCGCGGACACGGCTCAGACCGACGATGAAACCTGACACCTTTGCCGGGCCAAGAAACCAGACCAAGAAACCGGACCATGAAGTGAGTTGTGCTTCCCGTCCCTTCATTCGGGCCGGGATCAGTCTCGACGGAGGGTGTGCACGATGAATCAGCGACTCCTGGCCAAGACCTTCGTCGAGCTGGCGGACAACCTGGTCGCCGACTTCGACCTGATCGATTTCCTGCGCCTGCTGACCGACCGCTGTGTGGGCATGCTCGGCGCGAGTGCCGCAGGCGTGCTGCTCGCGGACCGCGACGGCGAACTCCGCGTCATGGCCGCCTCCGACGAACAGGTGCGCCTGCTGGAGCTCTTCCAGCTGCAGAACGACGAAGGGCCCTGCCTGGACTGCTTCCGCACCGGCGCACCGGTGATCGTCGCCAACCTGAGCGGGGAGGCCGATCGCTGGCCACGCTTTGTCGCGGCGGCCCACCGCAGCGGGTTCAGGTCGGTCCAGGCCCTGCCGATGCGTCTACGGGACGAGGTCGTCGGGGCCCTGAACCTCTTCCACGCCACCCCGGGCCCCTTCGACCCGGACGTCACTCCGCTCGCCCAGGCCCTGGCCGACGTCGCCACCATCAGCCTGCTGCAACAGCGCACCGCGCACCGCAGCACCGTCCTCAACGAGCAACTGCAGAGCGCGCTGAACAGCCGCGTCCTGATCGAACAGGCCAAGGGAAAACTCGCCGAACGACGGGGCATCGACATGGAACAAGCCTTCACCGCACTGCGCGGCTACGCCCGTGCTCACAACCGGCGCCTGTCCGACCTGGCCCGCGCGTTCATCGACGACTCCGAACCCCTCCCCGGCCTGAGGTCCTGACCAAGGCCACGGCCTGTCAGCAGCAGTTCCCGGGCTGTGGTTCACGGACTCTGGTTCACGGGCCGGACGGCCGCCGCCGCTGCTGCGCGGCGGCGGCCGTGGTCGCGAGGACGCGAGGCCCCCCAGCCATCGTGTCCTCGCGCGCTGTCCTCCGCGACGGCGGGGTTGCGGGAGCACCCCTAGTGGAAAACGCCAGGAGGACGGAAGCTGGAGCCGCTGTCTCCGGCGATGCGGCTCCGGCCGGCCTCGATTGCGACTCGGGGGCTGGGAGCCTGGGTGGGGGACTTGCCGGTTCCGTCGGTTCCTTACACGGACGAAGTCCCGCCTGCCCTGCTCGGAGCGTAGAGCAGATGCACGACGAGCGGAACAGGGCATGACGTACGCGTTCTCGCCTCGATGCGGCTTCGGAGCGGGACGCGGGCGAGGCATGAGGTACGGCTCGCCCGCGAGGACGAGACCGCCGAGGCCGAGGCGAAGGAGGAGACGCCGAAGAGAATCAGCCCGATCGCCACAGCGGCCGGCAGGGGCGGTGGTGTCCACACGGACACTTCGTCGCTCACCCGCGACGCTCGCGGTCCCGCCGGTCCTCGCGGTTCCAACGCCCTCGGTGCTGACGGCTGTAGCGGCGATCCCAGCGGTCCTGACGCTCCCGGCGGTCCCGGTAGTCCTGGTACTCACCGAAGTCGGACCCGCCGCCGCGGCCCCGGCCCCCGCCACCGCGGCCGTAGCGGGTGGCTCCGAAGACCAACACAGCCGCGGCGACCCACCAGATGGGGTTGAGGAAGCCGAAGCCGAACAAGACCACGATCAGGACGAGAAGCAGAACGAACACAGTGGGCCTCCCCGGGAGCGGAACACAGCATCGGTACCGGGGACTGGGGCCTCACCCCACAGCGTAGTCCTGCCCGAAGACTGCCGATAGTGAGCGACACATGCGTCTACTGCCGGATATCAATGGCCACTTGACGCCTGTCAAGGAAATACCGGAAGGGCCGGGGCCTGTCCGGCCCCCGGCAGCGTCGCACCGCGAACGCGCTCCTCAGAGGGCGCACCCCGCGCATCGGTGCCGGAACCCGCCGTGTCACGAGCGTGGCCGTTCCCGCACCCGACGGACACCCTCACCGAGGCCCCGTTCGCCCCAGCGTCCCCTTCCCAGCCTCCAGAACTCCCCCATGTCGACATCACGTTGACACTGGCGGGCGCCGGGCGTTGACTGACAGCACGGCGTAGGGCCATGCCACTCCGGATCATTCGGGCGAAGCATTACCCCTTCCCGCTCCGCCCGGCCCCCGCGGAACCAGGAAATCCCCGCGATCCGGAAGTCCGGCGATGTTACGGATTCCTCTCCTTCCGCTGATCCGTTTCCGATCGCGGCCACAGGAAATCAAGGGCAGGATCACAGAAGCCTTCGGCCGGGCCACCCGCAACAGAAAACTGGAACTGCAGGGAAAGGGCGAACGGCTCTCCGGAAATCTGAAACAGGCGGGCGAGAAAGCCAGGCACGCCTTCAGGCGGTGACCACGGCAGCCCCGGGTGGTGCCCACGTCGCGTGGACACCACCTGACAGGCGTCAACGCGAAATTCTCTACGAGGAGTGAGGGAATGACAGCCCTGTTCACCATCACGATCACCGCCCTGATCGTCCTCGCGACGACAGCCGTACTCGTGGGACGCGGACCGGTCCGGGACAGTGGTCAGGGCAGCGGCGGGCCGAACCACCGCGTCGTGCCCCCGTACGACTCTGCCGCCGCCGATGATGACGACACCGACGTGGCCGATCCGGAACCCGGCCAGCGCTGAAGCCGCACGGCTCCCTCCGGAACGATCACTGAAGAGCGTCCGGCCCGCACCACGCACAGGGAAGTGGCACACGATGATGTACGACCAGACACGCGCCCAGCAGCCCCCGGACCATCGGCCCGGTTCCGCTGAGCGCCGGACCCCGGGCCCGGAGCCGCTGCTCCCGTCGGACGAAGCGAATGAGCTCACCCTGCGCCTCCAACACGCGCTCAACACCTTCGCCGACAGCCCACGTCAGGCGTTGGAAGAAGCCGAGGGCGCATTCGACGAGGCCGTCGCTCATCTCGTGAGCGCCCTCGCGGAACGGCGGCATGCCCTCCACGCGGGCTGGCAGGACCAGGACCCCGAATCGCCGTCGGCCGAACTCAGGCTCGCGTTGAGGCAGTACAGGGAGATCACGCAACGGCTGCTGCGCATGTAGGTGATCGCCGCTCCGACCCAGGTCAGAGCACGTTTCGCCGCCATTCCCGAGCGGGCAACCGGAGGGACTGGGGCGGGCGGGTCACGCCCGCCGTTCCGAGTGCGGTGGAAGCGATCCGGGCCGAACCGGCGAGTACCGCGATCCCCAAACCGTCGAGGGGCCACCCATTCCTTGGGTTGATTATCTTGGCGGTCGGATCACGGCGGTCGGTTCACGATTCATTCGAGTGATATTGCCGGAGCGGGGAGCCGACGAATGGATCGGAAAATACACAGAAATCTTCTGACGGGCGAGAAGCTGATCGCGGTCGGCCCGGGAGCATGTCCGAGCCGCGCTGACCGCAGTATCGTTAATAGCGGGTTGGTTCACTCTCACGTGCAACCGCCCGGAAGGGCGGCTCCGGCGTGTTTGCGCCGGAGCCGTTGGCCCATGCCTCATGGCATTCGGTGGGACGGCCTGCAGCAATGGGTGCGCGTCCGGAAGGGAGAGGTCATGATCCAGGCGGCCGATATCCGTGAGTGGCGCGACCATCATGTCGTGGACGCGAAGGGGCGCAAGATCGGCGTGCTCGAAGCGATCTATGTGGACACCACGACCGACGAACCGGCCGTGGCCACCGTGCGGACCGGGCTGCCCACCCGCCAGCACCTGGTTTTCGTCCCCCTCGACGAGGCAATCCTCGGGCCGGACTACCTCAAGGTCTCCTACGCCAAGAGCCTGGTGAGAAAGGCTCCGTCGATCGGCACGGACGACATCCTGCCCGCCGAGCAGGAGGAGGGGATTTTCCGGCACTACGGCATGACCTACCAGCCAGGCGTGAAGGGCGAGCGCCAACTCGCGCGCCGCTGAGCGACCGCGCCCCGTCCGACCCGGTCCGGTCCGGTCCAGCCCAAGGGAGGCGTTCAGGCGATGGTGCTCTTCCTTCTCCTCGTCCTCGTGGCCGTTGTCCTGGGAATCATCGGCGTGGCATCCGAGGGCCTGGGCTATCTGCTGATCATCGGCATCGGGCTCCTCGCGGCCGATGCGGCGATCGCCTCCGTCCGATGGTCCCGACGCGTCGGCCATCGTCCCCTCCGCTGACGGCGCGCAGCGGGCGACCGTGCGTCCGGCATGCCGTGGAACTCGCGCCACGGTAACGGTCCGTCGGACTCCGGCCAGGAGTATCCTGGAGATACCGAGGGCACTTCGTACACCGGCTTCGATGCCCGTGCCGTCCCCGGCGATTCATGACACCGGGCCGGTCATGGCCGGCCCGGGGCGAGGTCCGCGTGATGACCGCAACCACGTTCGACAAGCCCGCGGTCGAAGACCGGACCTCCTCTTCTTCACCGCCACCTCTCCGGCTGCAGCTGGCGCCGCCCGGCACTGCCCCGGCCCTGATCGACGGCGCATGGTGGCCGCGCTCCCGCGACCTGACGGCCGAACTTCCCGCGCTCACCGCGGTTTTGGACCCGCTGTGGGGGCGGATCACCCACGTCACCGTGAACCCCACGTTCTGGCCGGTCATCCCCCGCAAGGTTCCCGTCCAGGGCCATGTGGTGAAGGTCGGCTGGTTCAAGGCCGAGCAGGACCCGCACAAACTGCTGCTGCTCTCCTACACCGCGGGCCGCTGGGACCTGCTGGTGATCCCGCCCGAGACCGGCGCCGCCACAGCCGCCCGGCTGATGACCGCAGCCACGGACCCCGCGCGACAACTCACTGCGAGCGGCCTGATCCAGGAGGCCGAGCTCTTCCACATCGCCGCCGAGGCCGAGGCCGCATGGGATTCGGCCCGAGAAAAGGCATGGGACTCCGAAGGCGGACACGATGCCCGCCGCACCTCCTCACACGACCCCGCGGAGGCCGCCATCGGCCACGTGCCGATTCCGGCGGAAGGCATGTGACAGGCATACACCCACGCCCGGCCGTCCCAGGCCGGGCGTGGGTGAGCCGACGGCCTTGACGCTGCCTGGCGTCAGGGCCGTCGCGCTGCCCCGGTACCGTTTCGAAACCATTGCCGCGAGCTCGCGCGAGCACGATGGGTGCGCCGTCGCACAAGATGTCCTGCCGGACTCAGCCGGATCCCTGCGGCTACCGGGTGTCAGGGCGTGTTCGGCCTTCCGGGCCCGCCTCAGGGTCTTTCGTGGTGACTGGACGCGCTCGATCGGTCCCGGTGTCGATGAGGATCTGTTCGGCCTGGGTGACATTGTCGGCGTGGACGGCTCTGGCCATCGAAGCGCGTACCGCGTCGGGCGTCGCGTGCGGCGGGACCACGAGCAGGGAGAAGTGGTCCTGATCGCCCCGGGTGATGAGGACGGTGTCGTCGCCGACCGGAGAGAAGTCGAGGTGCACGACGCGGCCGTCGACGATCACTCGCGTCGGTATCTCTTCCCAGGCACTGGAGTCCAGACCGACGCGTGTCACCGGCCCGAGGTGCTCGGTCAGCGCGGCGATCAGGGCGGGAAGCTCGGCACCGATGTCGCGGGAACGCGGCCACCACGCACCGTCGAGAATTCCCCCGCGCTCGTGAGTCGTCTCCAGACGCAGCAAGGCCGTCCCGGGCTTGACGGCCTCGTGGATGGTGTCCGGCAGCAGCTTCGTCACGCGTGGAGGATCGGTTTCGGACATCGCGCTCGCCTGTCTGCGGGGATTCGGCAGCTCGGTGTCCGCGTGCGGCGACGGCGGTGTGGCTGCCGGGAAAACCACAGCGGCTTCCTCATTTCACGGTACTCCTCACTCCTCCCCCGGCCGGGGGAGGACCCACTCGCTGCGAGTCCGCCCATGCCCCCGTGAAGTCGCTGGTCACACGCAAAGGAGGCGCAGGCACGCCGGAGTAGAGTGAAAACCGGTCGGACTCCCTGAGCCCCGCCACGGGATGTGCCTACGTAGAGACCGTCGAACCGTGGCCGCAGTCATCACCCTGATCGCCGACCCCCGTATGGCCTTCTCCCCACTGAGCCACCGAGCCACCGAGAGCTGTCGGTCCGGAGCGACGTGCCGAGCCCACCACCACGTCGCCCTGACGAAAGAGGTCCACCATGAAGCCAGTGGGAACTTCCTCCGACGGGCAGGCCGAGGTACGCATCGTCGCCGCGTCCCCCGAGTCCGCTCGTCGCATCGCCGAGGTCCTCCGT
The DNA here is from genome assembly GCF_054462255.1 of Streptomyces sp. SD15. Lineage (NCBI taxonomy): Bacteria > Bacillati > Actinomycetota > Actinomycetes > Kitasatosporales > Streptomycetaceae > Streptomyces > Streptomyces sp. SD15. Next base: position 25,396 of record NZ_JBTLMO010000019.1, read on the forward strand.
CGCTGCTTCGCCTCCACCGAGCAGCGCAGCTACCCCGCGGGCCGCGATGGCGGGACCCGCTTGCACCTCACCGTGGACACCACCCGCACGGCAGAGCCGGCACGGTCCTGGCTGGAGACCAGTCAGTCCTCTCAGCCCCCAAGGAATGACGGCGAGGAATGACGGTCGCGCCAGACGGACGAGGTCTGAAGCGACCCGGGCGGACCGGCGCGGTGTGTGATGGCACGGTGCGTGAGGGGCGGCGTCCGGAACCGGTGCCGCGCCGGGGCCCGTCCGACGTGCCGCGGGAGTAGCGTGGAGGCATCGAGAGTATTTCGCACACCGGCCGCCATGCCGGTGTCGTTCTCGGCGAGTGACGACACCGGGCCGCCGCTCACAAGCAGCGGCCGGAGACAGGTGCGCGCGATGTCCGCGACCACCGACCAACCCCCGCTGCGGATCGTGCCCTTCAGGGCTCCGACCGCTCGCCTCGCGCTGAAAACCGTGAGCACGTCCCGAGGGCCGCTCGACGGTGCCTGGTGGCCCCGCTCCCGGGACCTGACACACGAACTCTCCGCTCTGGCCGACGTACTGGACCCCCTGTCCGGACGGATCACCCGGATCGCCGTCAACCCGACGTACTGGCCTGCCATCCCGAGCAGAGTGCCCGTCAACGGTCACGTGGTGAAGGTCGGTTGGTTCACAACAGAGCTGGACCCCCACAAGATCCTGCTGCTGTCCCACACCACGGGCAGCTGGAACCTGCTGGTGGTGCCACCGGAGACCAGCACCCCGGCGGCCGCCCGCCTGATGGCCGTCGCGAGCGACAGCTCCGAGCCTCCGACGACCGCGAGCGCGCTCATGGCAGCGGAACACGCCCTCCAGGGCAGTTCCATGGCTGACCGGGACCAGGATTCCGAGGAAACCTGGGAGGACGGGGACGACGCCTCCTCCTACTGGGCAGCTGGCGCCCGGCCGTGCCGCCTGATCACGGCGAAGTGAGCGTCATGGTCAGCGCCGTGGCCTTCAGAGGCAACGGGTCAGTGTCGGCCTCACGCGGATCAAGGGGGTCAAGGGGCCGTCCAGCATCCGCCGACCGACTTGCCGGCCGCCCTCCCAGCGCGGCGATCCGGCCGGGAAGCTCGGCGCCGATGTCACGGGACAGTCGCCACCACGCACCATCGAGGATTCCCCGGCGGGCCTGCGCCGTCTCCAGCCGCAGGGTGGGAATCAGAGGCGCTGCGACAGAAGGCCGCCCTGGGGGCGAGGAATTCGCTGGTCACGCAGGTTCTCCGGACAAGGCCCGGAGTAGAGTGAGGGGACAGGGAATCCTTCACACACCGGCTTCCACGCTGGTGCCGTTCTCGCCGAGCCATTGCAACGGACGGTGAAGACCCGCCGTAAGACGGGTTCGTGCCATGCCCGTGATCGTCGGCCCTACGACCGTCAACGAGCAGGTCTCCGGCGATCACTTCCACGTGGAGACCGTCGTGGCCACTCACTGCGGACACGGCGCCGGCCCCACGGACTCCTCGTCGAAGCCCGGCACGAGTGGCGGCAATCATGGCAACACTGCACGAGCGGAAGAACTACCGCGAAGCGATCATGAAAACCCTGTACGAGGCCACGGAAGGCAATCGCCTTCTTGGCGTCACCGGGGCGACGCTGCGTGACGACCTCCAGGTCCCTGAGCAGGATCTGGCCGCGGCCTGCGCATATCTGGTGGGCGAAGAGCTCATTACCGTCGACTGGGCGCAAGGAAACACACCCGCGATGGTGATGTTGACGCATCGAGGGATCCGGCTCATGGAGGCCGAGGAGGAAAAACGCGGTTGACGCGCCCCCGGGGCCGCCCACGGAACACCACGGGCAGTACTGCCCGAAACATCCGTGGTGCGGCTGTCGGCTCACTCCAGGACGGCGAGGTGGTCGGCGGCGCCCCCGCGCCATTCGATCAGGAAGAGGGTCGCGTCGTCGCTGGTGCGGCCGCCCCGTTGCTCCTTCAGGGCGTGGGAGAGTGAGCGCACCACCGCTCGTACTCCCTTCTCCTCGTGTTCGATGCGGTCGACCCAGTGGATGAGCTGTTCCTCGCCGAACTGTTCTTCGCCGGCTTCGTGCTCCTCGATCAGGCCGTCGGTGAAGCACAGCACTCGGTCGCCGCGTTGGAGCATCTGCTGGCTGATCTGGGGATCTTCACCGCCGAAGCCGACCGGCAAGGTGGTCGGGCCTCCCAGCTGCCGGACGACCCGGTGGTTGCGGATCAGCAACGGTGCGGGGTGGCCGGCGTTGACCCACTGCAGGTGGCCCGTCGCGATGTTCAGACGCATCATCTGCGCGGTGACGAAGTGGTCGGGCCCGAACTGCTCCGCGATGGCCCGGTCCATGAAAGCGTAGATCTCGGACAGGCCGATGTCGGCACGTCTGGCGTGCCGGTAGGCGCCGACGGCGACGGTCGCCATCGTGGCGGCCTCCAGGCCGTGGCCCATCGCATCGACCATGGCCACGTGCAGGATGTCTTCGTTGAGGGCGTAGTCGAAGCTGTCGCCCGCGACGTTGTAGGCGGGCTCCAGGATTCCGGCCACCGCGACCTGCGGGACGGACATCGCCAGCGGCGGCAGCAGGGACCACTGGATCTCCGCGGCCACGCTCATCGGTTCGCGGCGCCGGACGCGGAAGAACTGGTCGGTGTAGCTGTGCTTGGTGACCAGCATGTCAGCGACCAGGCCGGCGAGCCTGCGCAGCAGCCGCCGGTCGTCGTCATCGATGGTGTCCAGGGTGAGGGCCATCACGCCCACCTGGTCGCTGCCGTCCAGCAACGGCAGGTACATCCGGACGCCGTCGGCCTGCGGCACCTCGGCAATGGTCACGTACAGGAAGGCCGTGCCGGCGGGAGAGTCATCGATCGGCTCAGGCTCGCCGACCATCAACCGCCGACCCGGTAGCGGCACCAGCACCAACTGGCCATAGTCCTGCAGCAGGATCGAGACGTCGCGGCCACCGACCCTGGCCACCTCTTCCGCGATCAGCGGGGCGATCAGCTGCGGCGGCATCTCGTGTGCCCGGTCCAACAGCACCCCCAGCAGCCGCTCACCGAACCCTTCCGACCGGTCCACCATGCCCTTGTCGGGCCGCCGCTCACCTTCCGCCATAGCCGCACCCCTGCACCGGCGTCTTCAAAGCCTCGGCCACCGTGTCCCTGCTCATCTCGTGCCGCGGATCCAGCGCCCGCTCCGACGCGCGCGGGTCCATCCGGCGGTCATGGCGGATGCGCTCGACCCGCTCACGTGATCTGTACACACGAGCTCCTGACCCGGCCGTGATCAACCCGCACAGAGTGACGCGGCCGAGCAACCCAAAGAGCCCATTACGCCACACGCGGCATGTCACACACGGTCAGGACAGATGGCCCCCCATCTCGTTGTGCACCAAATCTCTCCCGACGCCGAAGCGCCCTCGACTGAGCGCAACGGCCCGACCGCGCGGCCGGCCGGACAAGCGCCGCTCGGGAGGTGTGGATCCGTAGGCCGCCGCGGTGATCCCGCGCCGCCCCCAGACGCGAGGCGGCGTCCAGCAGTGCAGTGCACTGCACGGATGGTGCCGCCCGTGTGGTGCGGACGGCCGGAACCGGCGCTCGTCAGCGGGTGCCGACCGCCGCGGCCGCCATCAGCGGCTCGGCGTCCGCCGCGTCGACCTCCGGCGGCACGACCAACAGGTCCCAACGGCCCCGGCCGTGGCTGAGCAGACAGATGGTGTGTCGGCCGTGCGACCCGGCCGACCTGCGCAGCCGTACAACCTGGTTGGCGACGAGCATGCGTCCGGGCGACATCGGCCACATCGCCGTGTTGACGGTGACGGCGGTGACCTGTCCCCATGCACGGGGCAACGCGCCGATCAGAAGCGGGAGTTCTACCAGGAGATCGCGCGAGCGGGGCCACCATGCCCCGTCGATGCGCCGCGGAAGGGCGCTGTGCGGCGCCAGCCGCACGCGGGCGAGAGGTAGGGAGGGCAGGGGTTCGAGGACGGTGGCCATGGAAGCTCTCCTGTCTGGGGGCACACCCTTCGGCGTGCCGATGGCTCGCGCGTGTTGCTCCGGCGGCGAGCGGGACGGCTCGGTCGAGCCGAGTGACGGGCAGGACTCCTTGAACTCGGTGGCCTCAGTGGCCTCGGTGCGAACCGTGCGGCCGGGGGGCTCGGGCCGCCTTCGTATGTGGGTGCGCAGGCCCTCAGGCGATGGCCCCGCTCCCGTTGCCGCTCTGCTCAGCGCGGACAAGGAACCGGCGGAGTGCGCGGGCGGCTCGACGCTCCGCCTCGGAGTGGTCGCCAGCGGTTCGGTCCGTGCGTCGGCCCGTACACCGCGGCTGGACCGGCCGAGTGGGTTCGGCCGCCGCACAGCCGAGCGGAGGGCGAACGCCTTCGGCCGTCATAGGGCGGAACCTGCCCCGGGCAATGAGCCGCCCGGCGTCGTCCTGCGCCGAGGACGAGACCGGCCCGATCACCGGCGTACGACGTGCCCTCGGTTCCCCCACCGTACCCCGCCCGCCGGAAAACGGGACTCCGGAGACCGCAAGCCGTCCGGAACCGCTGCCCAGGCCCCTCCCTTGCATCTTTCGTCCCTGAACCACCAGGAACCGACCAGGAACGGCTCCTTCGACGAGCCCCTCCACAGATACCGGAAGCAGGGCAACCGGCCGCCCCTCCGCGGCAGTAAGCTGACCGTGCGGCAGCCCCTGCCCCTGGCCCTCTCCGTGCAGCCCCTTTCCGCGCAACAGAGGCCCTGCGCAAGGCGAAAGCCACCCCGAAGACAGAGGAGATGGGGCGTATGGGCCCGCATCCCGACCTGTTCGACGAGTGCCGCGTGATCCGATCCGACGGCGAGCTGGACCTGACGACCGCTCCAGCCTTCGCGCGCGGCCTGGAGGACGTCCGCCACGGCACCGGACGCCTCTTCCTCATCGTCGACCTGAGCGACGTGACGTTCATGGACGGCAGCGTCCTGGCCGCGCTGTGCGCGGCGTGGGACGACTGCAGGGAGCGGCAAGGGTGGGCGCGCGTCGTCTACACCCGGTCGGGCATAGGTCTCGTGTTCCGGGCCGGCTCCCTCGATGAGCGGTTCCCCCGGTACGCGAGTGCCCAGGACGCCTGGCAGGGCGTGCTCGCCGACAGTGGGGAGCAGCGGCGCCCGGCGGCAGACGGATCCGCGTAACGTACGGCGGCGGCCGTTTGCCGCCTCACCCCGAGGAGCCCCGGCCGCCACGGAACGGGAACCTCCGATCAGCAGCGGCATGGCCGACGTCCTGCGGTCACTGAGCCTCGGCGGGCGCGACGTTCACGAAGCGGCTGGCCTTCGGGGCGGTCGCGTCCCGGCCGTGGCGGGCCCGGCCCGACGACAGGCCCATGGGGCCCTGCCCGCCACTCTTGTCCCGTCCGCGCGACGCGTGGCGTCAGTTCCCCAGGCTCCCCTGCACCGTCTGCGCGAGTTGTCCGACCGCGGTGACGAGCGGGGTCACCGGCTGGACGAACGCGGTCAGGCGGTCCAGGGCGCGCCGCAGGACCGGAGGCTGCGGCTCGTCCTCGTCGAGCTCCTCGCGCAAGCGCCGCAGTTCCCTCATGGTGGCGTCGGGGTCGGCCAGCGCCGAACGATGCTCCTCCAGCAACTGCTCGACGTACGCGAGGAGTTCGGCCGTACGGGCACTTTGCCCGGCGTCCTGTTGCTGGAAGCTGACCGAGCCGGAGAACGCCTGGGCGCGATGGCCGACAGCCTGGTTGCCCACGTAGTGGGTACCGCCTTTGATCACGAGGCCGTTGTTGACGGGAGGATCGTGGTGCCCGTCGTCGTTGCCCACGATGGGGACTCCCTACTTGTCGGAACCGCTTCCGGCGCCGGCGGCGGCCGTGCCGGGCTTCTGCGTGACGTGCTGCGTGGCGCTGGATCCGGCGCCGATCGCCTGGTTGCCGATGATGCTCATGCCGCCCTGTTGGATGAGGCCCTGGTTGAGGATGGTCTGCTGCTGGCTGCGGAAGTCGGTGGTGTCGTAGCCATGCGTGTCCAGGAACTCGCGGATCGCGGCGAGGGTGTGGCGTTCGACCGCGGACGTGATCCGCCCGGCGTCCACGACCTGGAAGTAGTTGTGGTACCTGGGGCTCAGCGCCATCTCCCGTACGCTCAGCCGGGCGCCGTAGTCGAAGACCGGGTCCTGCTCCATGGCCTTCAGTTCGTCCACCATCCGCCTGCTGTGCCGTGCCTCGAAGCGGGCGTGGCGCACCGCGTGGAACAGCGCACCGATGAACGCTGTGCTGGTGCGGGAGAGAGCGGCCACCATCAGCCCGCGCTGCCGCTCGGCAGTGAGTGGGTCGCGCAGGCGGTCCACGAGGTGGTAGGCGGCTTCCACCGGACCGAGCACGTGGTTGTCGCAGTGCAGGTGCAGTGTCCTGCCTGCCGTCGAGAAGTGCAGGAACACGCTCGGCACCACGTCCCCACCCCACAGCGGCACGTGTACCGCCAGACAGTGACGGACCGTGCCGGTCGGATGCAGCATGATCTCCTCGACCGCTTCGGGCGACAGCCGTACGGCCGGGGTCAGGCGGGTGGCCGTCATGAACCGGTCGTCGTCGCCGATGGTCGCGCCGCTCACGAAGACCCGGTCCTCGATGGTGAGGGATCCGAGGGCCTCCTCGTCGGCGTCCGCCGTCCCGTCGGCGCCGCTGCGCGCGGCGACCGCGCGGAGCTGTTCGCGTACGTGGTCGATGAGTTCGGTGACGGTGAACGCCTCCGGCTCGGCGGGGCGCGAACTCGTGTCGACGGGGTCGTCGGCGGGCAGGAGCGGCACGGCGAGCGACCAGTTGGAACTGGCCTCCGCATAGCCGATGAACGGGGAGTACCCGCTGTACACGGTGACGTTTCCGTCCCGCGCCTCCTTGACAACCGCCAGCCGCTTGGCGATCCACTCCCGCTGGGGTACGGCCGGCAGGGGCTGTCGGGCGAACGCCTCGCGGGTCATGGTCGTACGCAGCAGCCGGTCGGTGTTGAGGTCGTGCCGCACCACCGTCACGTACGCGTACAGCACCGCGCCGATGGACGCGAGCACGGCCGGCACCCCGGACAGGTAGGCGCCGAGCAGCCAGGCCACGAAACCCGGCTGGGGCAGTGACGAGACGGCGGCGCCGAAGAAGAAGGCGCAGATCACCACCACGCCGGCCGTGACCCCGGCACCCACCAACGCCCGGCTGTCAGGCTGGTGTTGGCCACGGGTGGCCAGGCTCGGCTTGGAGCGGGCCGCTCGTTCGGTGATCGACAGGAGCAGTGTGGCAAACACCAGCCCCAACGGCGCGAGCAGTGCCACGACCCCGAACGCCCCCGCAAGTCGCAGGTCGCGGTGGTAACGGATTTCCTGTGCCGCCAGGCAGTGGCGGGCGACCGCCACCAAGTCGACATCGGGCGAGGGCGCGACGGCACTGGCCTCGTCGGCCAGGACGCCTTCCACCACCCGGTCGGCGAACCTCTCGTCGGCGTAGGCCGCGGCGCACAGATAGCGCGTGACGTCACCCCGGACACTGCCGACCGGCATGCGCACCTGTGCGGTCGTCATGCCGACATCTCCCTTCCTCCGACGGAACGACGTCTTCGCGGCGTCGATGGACCCGGCGGCACGTGTCCCCGGCAGCCCGACGGCCAGGAGGGCGAAGAGCACGCCGATCGCCAGGCCGAAGATGAGGGCCCCGCGCATCAGGTTCCTCAACAACACGCCGGGCGACAGGACCAGATCGTGAACGAAGGCCTCGGCCAGGACCCACCACAGCAGGACCGAGAGTTCCGATGCCAGCACACCCACGGCGAGGCAGCGGATCCAGCCCGACGCCCCTCGGGCAAGCAGCCGCGACGCGAAGAAGGCGAGCCCCGCGAGCAGCACCGCGACACAGATATCGTCCACGACCAGCGCGGACACGCTGATGTACCGGTCGGGGGACACCCCCCAACCCGGGACGAACGCGGCTTGGACAAGCCACCGCACGGTGTCGTTCTCGTCCTCGTGATGCGCTACGTACAACTCCACGACCCGTCGCTGCACCCAGGGGCTGCCCACGACGAGAACGAGGAGGCACAGCAACGTGATGCGTCCGCGTAAGAACGATGGCGCCCCGGATGCACTCCGTCGAGGCAAGAACACTTGGGGTTCCCCCATCGCCGATCCCCCAATTCGGTGGCCGCACTCTCTGGCATCCCCGTTCGCCGCGACCGCGAATCGTGAACTTCCGTCGCACATAAGCCAGTTGGGGAATATTGACGACCGCGGGACCGCAGCGTGGCCTCCGAGACCGCTACCCCTGGGCGGGAAGGTCCGGGTGGGTGGCGAGGAAGATCAGGTAGGCGACCGCCGCCGCTGTCCCCAGAAGGGACAACGCCCCTCCCACCACAGCACGCCGCCTGCTCGCTCGGCCATGCGTGGACGCCCGATACTCGACGCGGGCCCGCACGAGGCCGGCCAGTCCCATCGGTAGCGCCAGGAACCAGACGAGCATCCAGAACGGGCAGCAGAACCAGCACGCTACGGACAACCCGCCGAACCACACCGCGAGTTCTGCCCCTTCTCGCGTCTCGTCCGGTGAGCCAACAGAAGCCATGGCGTGATCCAAGCAGAGCACTCGCGAGAGCTCCATGTCGGTGCGGGAATCCACCCCCCTGTGGCGGATGCTGTTGGCGAATCGGGTCGGCGGTGTCTCCCCCACCCCAGGGGTGCCGGAAACCGCCAACACTTTGGCCCGAAGTGTTGGCGGTTTCCGAGAAGGGTCCCCGGCAGCGGATTGGCCGACAGCGTCCTGTGGCGGGCCGGGGCCTCTGGGCAACAGGACCCTTCAGTATCCGATCGTGAAGCGCCGCTGCACGAACTGCGGCAGCTCCGCCTCGTCGACCAGGGCGACCGCCGCGTCCTCCGCCGAGATGCGGCTGCGCCCCTCCGCATCGCGGACCGCCTGGTCGCCGCCGATGCGGAAGCGTCCGGTGCGCTCGCCGGGGGCGATCTCCTCGGCGGGGCTGAAGTAGGTCCACAGCCGGTTCGAGGTGCGCAGGACGTTGAAGCCGTCGCGGGCTCCGCGCGCCGCCGCCGCGTAGGCGCGGGGCAGCCCGAGCCGGTCGAGGGTCTCGTGCATGCGCTCGTCCGAGTCGGCGAGCACCAGCCCGGGCTCGACCTCCAGGCTGCCTGCGCCGCCGATCACGATCAGCCGGGTCCGCGGGTGGCTCTCCAGCGCCTTCAGCAGGGCGCGCGCCACGGTGGAGTGGGCCGTGGGGTCGGCGATCGAACGGCGGACGGTGTCCTCGAAGTCCTTGGCGGCATTGCCGGCCTGGTAGGCGCTGATGAGAACGTCGAGGCCGGGCAGCACGGCCATGATGCTCGCCGCGTCCAGGACATCGACGCTCGCCCAGGCGATGTTCTCCCGCTTCTCGTCGGCCTGCGGCCGCGACGCGTCACGGCTGAACGCCCTGACGTGATGCCCCCGGTCGAGGGCCTCGGTAACGACCCGGCTGCCGATGGTCCCGGTGGCTCCGACGACTCCGATGTGCATGATTCTCCCCTGTTCATGCGGATACGAGGGCGTAACCAACAAAGATTGGTTACGCCCGTGCGATAACTATACGCCGTGCAGTTTCTATACGACCCTCAATAAGGTGACGCTGTAGAGTGTCCAGGTGGCAGGTACAGCGAGCAGGGCAGGAAGCAAGGGGCGACGCGAGCGGCTGCGGGCCGAGACGACGGCCGAAATCAAGGAAGTGGCGCTGGAGTTGATGGCATCGGGTGGGCCCGAGGCCATCACCCTGCGGGCCATCGCCCGCGAGATGGGCATGACGGCCAACGCCATCTACGGCTACTTCGCCACCCGCGACGACCTGGTCACCGCGCTCATCAATGACGTGTACACCGAGCTGGCCGACGCCGTGGACACTGCATGGGAGAGCGCCTCCGCCGAGGGTCCGGCCACCCGGATCCAGGGCTGGGCCGGCGCCTTCCGGGGCTGGGCCCTGGCCAACCCCGAGGGCTTCCGGCTCGTCTACGGCGATCCCGTTCCCGGCTACGACACCCCCCACGGAGGCGCCGCCCCGGAGGCTGCCCACCGGGTCTGCGCGGGGCTCACCGCGCTCGCGGCAGCCGCCTGGCCGCACGCCGAACACCTCCATGAGAGCAGCGAGTTCGAGTGGTCCGACTTCGACGCCGGGCTCGTCGACAAGGTCCGCGCGGACTTCCCCGGCCTGCCGCCCGCTGCCGTCGCGCTCGCCCTGCGCCTCTGGGGACGCCTGCACGGCCTGGTGTCACTGGAGGTCTACGGCCATCTGCGCACCCAGACGACCAGCCCGGACAAGCTCTTCCGGGAGGAAGTGACGCAGCTCGTACGGTCGTTGGGCATCCCGCTCCGAAGCTGAAACCTCGTTGGGTGCAGCTCGGCGCATGCAAGATTTTTGTAGCCGAAGATCACCACGGGGCGGCGGACGCCAGATCCTGCGGGGAACCACGGGGAACCGCGGGGAACACCGGGCGCCGAGTCGACAGCCACCCTTTGCCTATCGCCAGATCCGCGCGTGCCGCCTCGTGGAGGCCGTTGAGGGCCTCGACGATCGCAGGGCCCAGCTCACGGCGCCTGCCGAAAGAGACGTCAGCAGGGTCCCGAGCACACGTGAGCAATGCCCAGAGTCGTTCGTTGCCGTTACTTTCGAGCAGGCGGCCGTCGCTGATGTGGAGGCCGGTGGCCAGGGTGCTGGGCGACTGCGACTGCGACTGCGACTGGGCATAGGCGGGGGCCGGGGCGCCTGCGGCGAGCACTGCAAGGCCGAGGAGGGTCGCCAGTGCGGTCAGCAGGGCCGTGAAGGGGTTCTTTCCCGTGGTGCTTCTCGTGGTGCTTAAACATGGGAGCGCTCCCATGAACCCACCGCACCTGGGACACGTCAAGGGGCGCGCCCCAGGCGATGGCCTGGGGCGCGCCGTTCTGGACACGGTCAGTGGCGGTCGTGGTAGCCGTGGTAGCCGCCGCGTCCTTCGTGACCACGCTCGTGCCTGTCGCGGCCGTCGCGGTCGTGGCGGCCGCCCCAGGAGGCGGTGTCGACGACGCGGCGGCGGTCATCGCTGAGCGTGGCGGTGTCGGAGTAGTCGTCCCACACCTGGTTGCGGCGGTCCTGGTAGAGGTCGGTGTCGGTGTCGCGGCCCCTGCCGGTGTGGACGCGGACGGTGGCGCGGCCCTCCAGGCGGTAGTGGCGGAAGGTGTACCTGTTGCCGTCCTCGTCGGACAGCGTCCAGCCGTCGAGGTTCACCGTCCGGCGGGAGGTGTTGGTGACGTCGACCCACTCCTTGTTCAGGGAGTGGTTGCTGCGGCTCTCGCGGCCCGGAGAGTCGTACTGCACGTCGCTGATCTCCACGGACTGGCGGTACGAGCGCCCACCGTTGTCGGCGGAGGCCGATACGGCGGCCGCACCGACCAGGGTGCCGGCGGCCAGGGCGGCAGCGGCGACGCGACGGGCGGTGACAGACTTGGAACGGGACAAGATTGCCCCCTCATTTCGTACGGGCAGACCCGCATCCCGACACGTGAGTGCCGCGGGTCCGGCATGTGCGGATCCCGGCCCGGTGGCCGAGGACTCACAATCTGCCGTCGCCGTCGGCCGGTTCAGGCGAGGCGCGGAGGCTGTTACGAATTGCCCATATTTCTGTCACTGTCAGATGTAGCGTCCATTTATGCATCGAATGCGCCAATTTGATGCGCCGAGCTCTGTCGCCTGCCTCCCCCTCACCCGAAAGTGCGTAACACCGCCAGAGCTGCACGCAGCGGATGTCGTCGTTCCAGTCGAACTGGTGACCCTCCGGGGGACCGTCACAACTCGCGCGGGGTATATTGTTGACGATTTTGTCTGGCCCTCCTACGGTCGGTAACCATCTCCCAAGGAGACCGAAAACCTAAGGAGTACGGACGTGCCCTCAGTCACCGGTAGTGCCAAAGGCAGCGGCGCCGCGGCCAAGGAAAAGGCCCTGATCGCGCTGCGCCGGGCCATCCTCGCCGGTGACATGGTGCCGGGACAGCGGCTGGTCGAAGCCGAGCTGGCCGAACAGTTCGACGTCACCCGGGCCAGCTTGCGGGCCGCGCTGGTCGATCTCGCCGCCGAGGGCCTGGTCGAGCGGATCCGCAACCGCGGGGCCCGGGTCCGCACCGTCTCCGTGAGCGAGGCCGTCGAGATCTACGAGTGCCGCATGGTGCTGGAAGGGCTGTGCGCGGCCAAAGCCGCCGAGCGGGTCACCGACACCGAGGCCGAACAGCTCCTCGCACTCGGCGAGCAGCTGCGTGCCGCCGTCCGGGCGGGCGAGCCCCTCACATACTCCGAACTCAACCGTCAACTCCACGACTACGTCCGCGACATCGCGCGCCAGGACAGCGCCGCCGAACTCCTCACCCGGCTCAACGCCCAGATCGTCCGCCACCAGTTCCGGCTGGCCCTCCAGTCCGGCCGCCCCCAGGTCTCCCTCGGCGAACACCTCGCCCTCATCGAGGCCATCGCCGCCCGTGATCCGCAGCGCGCCGAGGCCGCTGCCCGCGGCCACGTCGCCAGCGTCATCGACGCCCTCCGCGCCATCGAGGGGCCACAGGGGACCGGTCGCGCCTGATCACTCGTACAGATTTCTTGTACGGGTTCTCCGCGGTGAACGTACGCCCCGGATGGGGAGTTCGACCCCATGAACGTCGTAAGCGGCAAGCGCCGCGTCAAGGACGCGTCGGCCATGAAGATGGTGGGGCGCTGGTCGGCATCAACGTGTGCCGCGTCTCCGTGAGCATCACCCGCTCCAGCACGTCCACCGTCTCGACCACGAACTTCCCGTACATCTCGGAACTCCTCCCTGACAGCCGTCCACGGAGGTACTCGGCCAGCGTCCGCTGGGAAGCGAACCGGGCCTCGGCGTCCGCCCAGTAGGCGGCGAGACGCTCGGCCCCCTCGACGCCCCCGGCCTCCACCACCTCGGCGATCCGCGCGAGCGGCATGTCGAGCTGGCGCAGGAGAGCGACCGTACGGGCGCGTTCGACCTGGTCGGCGCGGTAGTAGCGGTAGCCGCTGACCTCGTCGACGTATGCCGGAGTCAGCAGTCCGAGCCGGTCGTACAACCGAAGGGCCTTCGCCGAGAGCCGCGCACGGGCGGCGAACGCGCCGATCGTGAGCAAGCCCTCCGTAGGCAGGCCCTCCGTAGGCAGGCCCTCCGTAGGCAGGCCCTCCGTAGGCAAGTCCTGATGCACGAGCCCATCCTCCGTCACCGGGCGCCTTCCGCCCGGTGCAGAGGACGGTGGTCCCTGCCCCAGGGGCAAGGTCAACCGGCGAGCGACTTCTCCACCGCCGCCACGACCTCCGCCGACTCCGGCTCGGCCTGCGGCGAGAAGCGGGCCACGACGTCGCCGGCCGGCCCGATCAGGAACTTCTCGAAGTTCCAGCGGATGTCCCCGCTGTGGCCCTCGGCGTCGGCGGTCCCCACCAGCCGCTCGTACAGCCCGTGCCGCCCGTCCCCGTTGACCTCGACCTTCTCGGTCATCGGGAAGGTCACGCCGTATGTCGCGGAGCAGAACTCGGCGATCTCCTCGGAGGTGCCGGGCTCCTGCCCCATGAACTGGTTGCAGGGCACCCCGAGCACGGTGAAGCCCTGGGCTGCGTACCGCTCCTGCAGCCGCTCGAGACCCGCGTACTGCGGGGTCAGCCCGCACTTGGAGGCCACGTTCACGATGAGCACGGTCTTGCCGCGGTACTGCCCGAGATCCGCGGAACCGCCCTGGAGAGCCCCGATTTCGACGTCAAGCACAGAGTTGTCAGTAGTCATACCCGGATGCTAACTCCGCCACCCGACGCAACCATCAGCCGCGCTGCGCTGTGACGAGCACCTCACCCGCCGCCGTCCGTGAGTACAGCACCGACCGCCCCGCCCGCCGCCGCTCCACCAGCCGCGCGTCCAGCAGCACCTTCAGGTGCCGCCCGACCGAGCCCAGCCCCTGCCCGGTCACGGCGACGAGCTGGCTCGTGGACAGGGGGGAGTCGAGGAGGACGAGGATGCCCGCGCGGGCGGTCCCGAGGAGCGCGCCGAGACTCTCCGGCACCGCTTCGGCGCGTACGTCGGCCAGCGCGCCCGCGCACGGGTAGACGACGGCGTACCGCTTGTCCTCCTCCCAGCACACCCACCCGGCCGTGGGCGTGACGGGCACGAAGAGCAGCTGGGCCCCGGAGATCTCACGCGGCGGATACTCGTGCAGATTGACCTGCAGCCGGTTCCCGCCGAGCCACCGCGTCCCCGGCCGCAGCGCGTCCAGCGCCGCCGCCCAGCCGCCCTGGCCCAACTGCGCGGTCCGCGCGACCACATCCGCCTCCAGGACGCGCCGACGCCGGTCCCAGTAGGGGCGTACGGATTCCTCCCACACCCAGGTGAGGAGGTCGGCGGCGCGCCGGGGCAGGTCGTCGCGGTCCGCCAGCCGGTCGGGCAGCGGTCCGCGCAGCGAGACGGCGAGATGGGCGCGCGCGTCCTCGGGCGAGACGTCCCGCACCCGGGCGACCTCGTCCTCGAAGGTCTCGTCGCCGTACGGGGTCGGGGTGAGGAAGTCGGCGATCCACTCCCGGCCCAGCCCGGAACGGACGAGCAGCGCGGTGAGGGGATCGGCGGCCAGTCGTCTGCGGTACGCGGGCAGGTGGGCGTTCAGCCAGGCGCGCTCACCGGGGTGCGCGGCGGCCCCCGTGTGCAGGACCTTCAGACTCGCGAAGGTCTCGGCGAGCGGCGACAGCACGAAGCGGCTCCCGGCAAGGGTGTCCGCGTTGACCTGCCACCAGCCCATGCGCCCGCCCCCGTTGGTTTCGCCTCCGCGCGAAACAATAACGACCGCCCCGAACCGCGCCCGAGACTCCGCACATGCGCAGCTACTCGGACCTCTTCCGCACGCGGGAGTTCACCCCGCTGTTCGTGTCCTCCTGCTTCAGAAACGCGGCCTCGACGCTGGGCGGTCTGGCCCTCGCCACCCTGGTGTACCGGGCGACCGACTCGCCGCTGCTGTCCGCCCTGAGCATGTTCGGCCCGCAACTGGCGCAGGTCGTCGGCGCGAGCACCCTGCTGTCGGCGGCGGACCGGCTGCCGCCGCGCGCGGCGACGGCGGGCATCGCGCTCGCGTTCGCGGCCGGTACGGCGGTGATGGCGATCCCCGGTCTCCCGGTCTGGGCCATCTTCGTCCTGCTCCTGCTCCTCGGCCTGATCCAGTCGCTCGGCGGCGGAGTCCTGTGGGGCCTGGTGAACGAGATCCTCGCCAAGGAGGGCTATCTGCTGGGGCGTTCGGTATTCAACATGATGAGCGGCATCGCACAGATCGTGGGGTTCGCGACGGGCGGCGTCCTGGTGGCGTCCCTGTCCCCACGGGTCACCCTCCTCATGGCGGCGGCGCTGTATCTGGCCTCGGCGGTGACCGCCCGCGCGGGCCTCACCCGCCGCGCCCCGCGCGCCTCCGGCCGCCCGTCCGTCGCGCAGACCTGGCGCACGAACGCGCGCCTGTGGTCCTCGCCCGACCGCCGCACCCTCTACCTCCTGCTCTGGATCCCCAATGGCCTGATCGTCGGCTGCGAGTCGCTGTACGTCTCGTACGCGCCGAGCCGGGCGGGCGCGCTGTTCGCCTTCGCGGCGTTCGGCATGTTCGTCGGGGACCTGGTGACGGGCCGCTTCCTGCCGCCCCGGGTGCGCGCCCGCCTGGGCATCCCGTTCCTGCTGCTCCTGGCGACTCCGTACCTGGTGTTCATGTTCCGGCCGGGGCCGGCCGTGGCGGCGGTCGCCGTCACGGTGGCATCCGTCGGCTTCGGCTCGAGCCTGATCCAGCAGGAACGTCTGGTGTCCCTGATCCCGGACGAACTGAGCGGCCACGCCCTCGGGTTGCACACGGCGGGCATGCTCACCATGCAGGGCGTGAGCGCGGCGCTGGCGGGCGGGATCGCCCAACTCACCTCACCGGCAACGGCGATGACGGTCATGGCGGCTGTCTCGATCGCCGTGACACTGAGCTTGACACTGACGCTGTCCGGGTTCGCCCTCCGCCGCCAACACCCGGAGGTGCCCGCGTCACCGGAAGGGCAACCCGAAGTCCACTCTGCCTGAACAACCGGACGTTGCATGACCGGACGACCGGAGTCACGGCAACCCCCAACCCCCAACCCCCGACGTCGAACGAGATGCCCTGCCGCGCACAGACCAACGCGCAGGATGGCAACAGCGGTGATGTCCCTGTGGTGGTGTAGCCGCGGGGAGTTCGGCGCGGCGTCGTGTCGGTGCAGATGGACCTTCTACGGTCACCTCGACTGCCCCGGTGCTGGGACACCCATCGCGGCGCACCGGCCGTGTCCCGCGGGGCGGTATAGCCGGTCAAAGTGGGAACGTGCAGGCCATGGTCGAGATCACGGTGATCTGGGCCCGCTCGTACGGGCCTGACGGGTACGGGTCGTCCGTCACGCATGCTGGTCGCGTACGGGCCTATCGTGTGCGCGTCCTGCGCGTTCCCCACGCCTCTGAGGGGCGGAGCCCCCAGGGGACACGTCACCTCACCTCAGTTCCTCTGGGCACGGGGTGCCTCTGGGGAGTTGGTAGGGGGCCGCCAGGCGGTAGGTGCCCGGGCCGGGGGCCAGCAGTTCCGTCCATTTGTCGCCGGCGGAGTTCTCCTCGGCCTCCATGAGGCAGCCGTTGAGGTTGTCGTACGTCTTCGGCGTGCCGTCGGTGCGGTCTTTGGACGCCTCGGTCTCCTGGGGCGCCTGCACGCTCTTGCCCTCGGCGTCGACAAGGCCGAGCCACGGCGAGTACGGAATGCGGATGAGCACGCGGCCCGCCTGCTTCACCTCGATGGTCAGCTCGCCCTGTTCCGCACGGTCGACGACAGCCGGCGGGTCGGCCAGCGGGGTGGGGTCCGTCACCGCGAAGAGCTGCCAGTTCGCGTCGCCCCAGATCTGGCGGAGGTAGGGCATCCCTCGCTGGACCAACTGGCGTTCGCGTTCGCCGCCGTCGCCGTCCGGTTCGCCCTTCGGGAGCACCACATAGTGGACGGCCCAGCGCTGCAGCCACTCGTGGTAGTTCGCGGAGTTGAGGGTGTCGTCGTAGAAGAGCTGGTTGCGCTCCATGTCGGCCTGGCGGTTCCAGCCGCGGGCGAGGTTCACGTACGGGGCGAGGGCGGACGCCTCACGGTGGGAGCGGGAGGGGACGACCTCGACGCGACCCTTCTCGGCACCGACGACCTGGAGCTCGTTCACCAGGGGGGCGAGCTCCCGCGCCCAGGACGCCACCGGTGTCGTATGCACGACGTCGTCCACCGCCTTGAAGCCTATCCACCCGGTGAATCCGACGAACGCGAGGACGATCGCGTACCACTTGCGTGAGCGCGGCACGGAGAAGGGCAGGGCCGCCAGCAGCACCACGCCCGCGAACAGCATCGCCAGCCGCGTGATGTTGGAGCCGATCTGCGAGCTGATCAGCCAGACGAGGAGCACGCCGAGGCCGTACACGGCCGACGTGATCCGTACCGTCTTCCACTCCTTCGGGACGAGCGCGAAGACCAGCACGGAGGAGAGGAACGGCAGCGAGGCCGAGCCGATGGACATCGGCTGGGTGCCGGAGAACGGGAACAGCCAGGCCGACACCGCGACGACGATGGCCGGCGCGACCCCCAGGGCGTACGCGCCCGGACGTCGCTTCTGCAGGAAGAGGGCGACGGCGACCAGGCCCACGAACAGCCCCGCCACCGGCGACCCGGCGGTGGCGAGCGCGGCGAGCGGCGCCGCGCACAGGGCCTTCGCCCAGCGCTTGTAGCGCCAGCGGTACGGCCAGCAGAAGACCACGGCACACGCACCGAGCGCGAACACCAGACCCAGGCCGTACGTCACCCGCCCCGACGCGGCGTTGCACAGCAGCGCGAACACTCCCGCGAGCGCGGGCCACAGGGGGTTCCGGACGACCCGGCTGCGCATGAGGATCATCGTGAGCAGAGCCGCCGAGATCGTCCCCGCGATCATCATCGTCGTACGGACGCCGAGCACGGACATCAGATACGGCGACACCACGCTGTACGACACCGGGTGCATACCGCCGTACCAGGCCAGGTTGTACGCCGAGGCCGGGTGCCGTCCGACGAACTCCGCCCACGCGTCCTGCGCCGCGAGGTCTCCACCACTGTTCGCGAAGGTGAAGAACCAGACGAGGTGCAGTACGCCGGACAGGGCGGTGGCGATGACGACGGGATGCCGGACGAAACGACTCAGGCGGGTGCTGCGCGTCTTGCTTTCGGCGGCGGGTGCGGGCACGCGTATTCGCGCGCCCGGTCCAGGGCCCGGATCGGCGTCGTCGGCATGTGTCGGCTCCGCTGTCGCCACTGCAAGGCACTCCCCGTGTCCCGTCGTCCCGTTCTCGGCCGGGACCGGCGGCCCGCCACCTGACCCGATCTCGCGACGCTAGCACGCACCCCGCCGACGAGCCCCGGGGTGGGGCGTCATCGGCGGGGTGCGGGGCGTTCGGGGGGCGTTCACGCGGTGTTTGTGGTGTTCGTGATATTCGCGGTGCCCTCCGGCGTGCGCTCGCGCCCGCGCCCGCTCAGCCGACCCGGGTCAGCTTGGCGCCGAAGCCCGGCTCGGCCAGGTCCGACCGGAGCGCTACGGGGATCTTCACGGCGTGGCTGGAACCGTCGCCGACCGTCAACTCGCCGACGACCGTGCCCGCCTCGCCGGAGTGCGGAACCGTCTCGCCGCCCGCCGTGCCGATCGACAGCTTCGTCTTCAGCCCGGGCCAGCCGACCGCCGTCATGTTCTCGGTGGCGACGACCGGGGTCTGGCCGCCGAGCTGGTCGTCCACGTAGCCGACGACGTCACCCTTCTTCACCACCGTGGCGGAGGTCAGGCTCTGCTGGACCGTGTCGATCAGCTTCTGGCTGTTGGTGAGCGCCAGCTGGAGGCTGTCCCAGACCTTGCCGGTGCCGGCGTCCTGGTTCAGGACGGCGCCGTAGACCGTCTGGGTCTCGCCGTCCACGGTCTTGGTCGCGGCCCACACCAGGTTGCCGCCCGCGGGCGTCGACGAACCGGTCTTGAGACCGATCACGCCGACCTGCTTCACCAGCAGGTCGTTGTTGTTGTAGATGGTCGAGTCGAGGCCGGGGATCTTGGCGCTGGCCATCCCGACGATGCTGCGGAACACCTCGTCCTGCATGACCGCCTTGGCCAGCTCGATCTGGTCGGCGGCGGTGCTCACCGTCGTCTTCTCCAGACCGCTCGGGTCCGTGTACGTCGTGTTCGTCATGCCGAGCTTCTTGGCGGCGGCGTTCATCTTGGCGACGAAGGCCTCGTTGCCGGAGTCCCACCGGGCCAGCAGCCGCGCCGCGTTGTTGCCCGACGGGATCATCAGCAGCTGGAGCATCTGCCGCTCCGTGAACTGCTGTCCCTTCGTCATGGCCGCCGTCGACTCGTCCGCGTTCTTCGACTCGTCCTCGGCCTGCTGGTCGACGGTGATCTTCTCGCCGCCCTCGTTCCCCTTCAGCGGGTGCTCCTGAAGGATCACGTACGCCGTCATGATCTTGGCGACGCTCGCGATGGGCGCGGCCGTCTGCTTGCCGTCGGTACCGAGGCTGCCGACTCCCTCGACCTCGATCGCCGACTGGCCCTGACCCGGCCAGGGCAGGTCGATGGTGCCGCCCTCGAAGGTGTACGTCGCGTCGGCGGTGAGCGCGAGGCTCGCCGCCGGGAGCGGGCGTACGGCCTGTGCGATTGCGAAGACCACCGCGAGCAGCAGGACCAGCGGGGTCCAGATCTTGATCCGCCGAGCGATCGTCCGTACGGGGGTCTGCGGGGGCGGCGGCGTGTTCGTCAGCTCGGCCAGCAGGTCCAGCGGCGGCTTCGGCGGAAGGGGTTGCTGGGTGGTGCGCTCAGGGCCGACCTGAGGGAGAGCCGCGGTGGCATCGGCGGGACTTGTCGCCGGCTTGGCGGAGGCCGGCGGGGCGGAGGGTGTCGCCCGCGGCTTCGCCGGTGCGGGTTCGTCGAGGGGCTTGAGGGCGACGAATTTGCTCGTGCGTTCGGATGCGGACTCGGGGGTCGGGTTGGGCTTGGGCTTGGGCTTGGCCTTGGTCTTGTCCTCGGATTCGGGCTTGGGGTCGGGCTTCTTCTCGGGCTTGGGCTTGTCGGTGGCCGGCCTGGCGTCGCCCAACTTGAGCATGGTGGTGGGCTGGTCCACCGCCGGACGCGGCGCCTTGAAGACGGCGGTGGGCTGGTCGACGACAGGCTTGCTGTCGTCCGTGTCCGAGGAATCCTTGGAGGTGCCCTTCGGGGAGTCCTTCGGGGAGTCCTTCGGGCTGGGCGTGCCGGACGGGCTGGACTTCGCGCCGGGGCTCGCGTCCTCCTCCGAGACGTCACCGGAGTCGGCCTCGTCCGCCTTCGGTTCGTCGTCCGCCTTGGGCTCATCGTCCGTTACGGGCCCATCGTCCGTTACGGGCTTGGCACCCAACTCGGGCTTGGCTTCCGCCTTCGGCTCGTCGTCCGTCTTCGGCTCGTCGCCCGCTACGGGCTTGGCGCCCAACTCAGGCTTGGCTTCCGCCTTCGGCTCGGCGTCGGTGGCGTCCGCCGCCGCGCTCTCGGAATCGGAGTCGACCTCGACATCGGCCTCGGAGTCGTCATCGACAGCGACCTGGCCGTCAGCCGTGAACTCGCCGTCGCCCGCAGCCTCATCCTCGCCATCGCCATCGCCATCGGCATCGGCGTCAGCGTCAGCCACCACGGCCTCGGCCTCCGCCTCGCCCCCGGCGTCAGCCACCACCTCCGCCTCGACCGCCTCCCGCGCCTCCGAACCGGACTCCCCGGCTCCGTCGGCCTCCTCGGCCCTCTCAGCGCCCGCAGCGTCGGCCTCAGAGCCCTTCGGGCCCTTGGGCTTGCCCTCGTCCGCGCTCGCCACCCAGGCAGCCACCGCCGCCCGCAGACGGGCATCCCCCGCGGAGCCCTTGGTCCCGGACGCGGAGGAACCTTCCGCCACCGCGGAACCCTCATCCGGCGCGGAACCCTCCACCGGCGCCGAACTCTCCTTCAGCCCCGCCGTCGAGAACACCGCCGTAGCCTGGTCCACCCGCACCGTGGCGGCCCTCTCGCGGGCCACCGCCAGACGGGGATCGGCCGACGGCAACCCGGCGGACTGGGCCGGCCCCGGAACCGCGGCCGGGGTCCCCGACGTCGCTTCTGCCGACGATGCCGACGACTCGTGCTGCTTCGACCTGTCGGGGGACTCGCCCGCCACCGATGCCTCCTCCGTGCGCCACTCACTGGGCGCCCAACCGAACCGTGAACCCTTGACCCGCCGCCCGGACATCGCTGTCCGAACCATGTACCAGTGTCCTGTGTGCGGGCTTAACCTCTCCGGTAGACGAGAACGACATACCTGCCGGTTCCACCACGAACCGGTCACGCGCTCTCGACAGACCAATGTGAGAGGGGTCACCCTGTCATTCATCCACGCGGGGAGGCATGGATGGGCAGGAGCCGCAGAACAATTCCGGAGGAGCTTCTGCTGCTGGCGTTGGACCCGACCACGGGTACCACTGCACAGCCGCAGTCGCTCGACCTCGGTCTGGCCGGAGCACAGCTAGTAGAGCTGGCGCTGGCCGGACGGATAGCCCCAGACGGGGATCGTATCGCCGTGGTGCAGCCACGGCCGACTGGAGATCCAACACTGGACTGTGCGTTGGAACTGCTTCGCCGGCGCGGAGCACCCGTACGCGCAGTGAACTGGATTGGCGGACCCCGACTGGGGCTGCGCCAGACCTATCTCTCGCATCTGGAGAGGTGCGGCATGGTCCATGCCGTGGCCGGCCAGATGTGCGGGGTGCTTCCGACGACTCGCTACCAAGCGACGGACACGGAGATCAGCCGGGAGATCAAGGCCCGGCTGGACAGCGCGATCCGCACCGGCGTCCCGCCGGACCCGCGGACCGCGGCGCTCGCCGCGCTGGCCCATGCGGTCGGTCTCGGCAAGCACTTGTATCCGGGTAATGAGGGACGCTCGTCCCGCTCCCGGCTACGGGACCTGATCAGGCACGACCCCATGGGCGGCCTCGTGGCACACGCGGTCATGGACGTCCAGAACGGTGTGGCCGCACAGCCACGCCGCAGCCCGGCACCGGCAGGCCGTCCGGCCACCGCCGGAGTCAGGTCCGCACCGGAACCCGCCCGCGGTGTTCCGATGCAACCGCACCACGGTTCCATGGCGCGCGCCGTGGCCCACTGAGCCGCAGTCCCACGGCACACGCAGTACCAGCACCGCCGCACCAACACGCAGCACGCAGCACGCAGTACCCAGCACCGCCCTCAGCGCCGCACCGCAGTCCCCAAGACCCGGTTCGGGAGCCGCTGGCTCGCGCGGGCCGGTGGGACCGTACGTCCGGACGACGACACGGCCCCACCGCCCCGCGCGGCCGCATATGCGTGCGGTACGCGCCTGCGCGCCGTACGCTTACGCGATCTGCGCGATATACACGCCGGATCACCGAACTTGCGCGTACCCAGCGCATATCCGCTGTTTCCCAGCGGTAGAAAGCACCTTGGTGGCAATCTGCTCAACAGCAGATACGCATAGTGGCAAGCAGAGGTCCGCAGCCGGAGGTGCACGTCCCGTGGCGTCCAATGTCAATCCCACCGTCCGGCGGCGCCGGTTGGGCCAGGAGCTGCGCCGGCTCCGCGAACTCAAGGGCATGACGGCCGAAGAGGTCGCCGAGCGGCTACTGGTCTCGCAGTCGAAGATCAGCCGGCTGGAGAACGGGCGGCGCAGCATCAGCCAGCGCGACGTGCGCGACCTGTGCGGGGTCTACGAGGTCGAGGACCTCCGCATCGTCGAGTCCCTGATGCAGATGGCCAAGGACTCCCGTCAGCAGGGTTGGTGGCACTCCTTCGGCGACATCCCGTACAGCGTGTACATCGGGCTGGAGACCGACGCGGCGTCCCTGCGCGTCTACGATCCCCAGGTCGTCCCGGGCCTGTTGCAGACCCGGCCGTACGCCGAGGCGCTCATCGCGGGCGCCCTGCCCGAGACCGCGCCCGGCGAAATCGACAAGCGCGTCCAGGTACGGCTGCGACGACAGGAACGTATCTCCGCCCCGGAGAACCCGCTGCGGCTGTGGACCGTCCTCGACGAGGCCGCGCTGCGCCGGGTCGTCGGGAACCGCTCGCTCATGCGCGACCAGCTGGAGCATCTCGTCGAGCAGTCCCAACTCCCGCATGTCACCGTGCAGGTGATCCCCTTCGACATGGGCGCGCATCCGGGGCTCAACGGCCAGTACGCGATCCTGGAGTTCCCCGACGCGGCCGACTCCAGCGTCGTCTACATCGAGGGCGTCACCAGCGACCTTTACCTGGAGAAGGCGAACGACGTCCAGAAATACAGCGTGATGTACGAGCATCTGCGGGCGCAGGCCCTGAACGTGGAACAGTCGCGACAGTTCATCGCGGACATCGCGAAGGAGTACGCGCGCTGAGGCTCGCAAGAGCACCCCGGCGAGGAAAGAGACGCACCCTACACCTTCACCACGCCGGGACGGAAGTCCCAATGGAATATGCCATCCGGTCGAGTGAATAGCCTCTTCGCCCGCCGATGTTGGCGAGTAGCGTCGATCACGCCATCGAGCAACATCGTTGGCGCAAACCGCACTGCGAGTTCCGGAACGAACCCGCAGTGCGGTGACAGCAACTCAACGACTGGCTACCGGAGCAAAAATGGCAATCCAGCAAGGCGCCACGGACACGTGGACCAAGTCCTCCTACTCCACCGGCAACGGCGCATGTGTCGAGGTCAAGTCCCCGGTTCCCGCGGCGATGGCCGTACGGGACTCCAAGGTCCCCGCGGGCCCCACGCTGGCGTTCCCCGCGAACTCGTGGAACACCTTCGTGGCAGAGGTGAGCCGGGGGGCTTTCGACCTCGTCTGATGCCTCGACGTCCACCACCACAACTGCACCGACCAACCGCATACGCACAACCCGCGCTACTCGCATCATTTGCACCACCTGCACCACGGAAGAGCCCTCTCGACTGGCCCGCCGTCCTGGCCGAGGGGGCTCGGTGCTGTCCCGGCGGGCCGCGCCTACCTGAGCCGGTCCACGTACCGGTCGGTCCCCGGCACCGTGGGGATGAACGGCGCCACCAGCTCGACCCTCCCCAGCCCCGCCTCGCCCACGGCCCCCTCCAGCCCCGTGAAGTACCCCTCCCAGCACTCCCGCGGATCCGCCTCCAGGAACCACAGCAGGGTCAGCCGCGTATCGACCCCCTCGACCTGCTTGACGTACGTCATCCGGTCACCGGGGAGCGGCGTTGGGCGGAAGATCGTGACCATGGCTGCGGGTGAGCTGGCGAGCCTCTCCGGAAGGTGGCGCGAACGCAGCCATTCCAGCAAATCAGCCCGCTGTTCCGGGGATTCCGCGTCGATCACCTCGACGACCAGGCCCGCGTACGGGTGATCCAGGGCGTGGAAGTCACGGGGACCGGCGGCTCCGTCCCGGTAGACGGTGGCCTCGTGGTCCTGAAAGGCCGTGAACACGTGCGTACGGTCCTGATAGACCCGCCCGTCGCGGTTGAGGCGCCGGTTGATGCCGACGGTCCACTTCATGTGGTCGTCGTAGCGGCCCTCGGTGACCCAGTACGTGGAGAGGTAGCAGCCCGCCGTGACCGGCTGAGCGACGGCCGACTTCTCGGGGTAGCGCAGAAGTTGGAGGTCGCGGGTGGCGACCCAGCGGCGGCCCGCGTACATCCAGGGCATCGCCATCGCGCCGGCGTAGTAGTGATCGTCCTCGTACCAGCGGTTGTACGCGTACTCGTGGCCCGGATGCGGCTCGACCATGGTGATCAGGGCATGGCCGGGGCGCACTCCGTACGGGCCGACGGCGGCCAGCTCCGCGTACACCTCACTGCGGGTCTCCTCACTCATACCCTTCCCCTTCCTCCCTCTTCCTTCCTCCGACGGTCACCCATACTCTGACGCCCCGTCAGACCATGCGCCAGAGTCACGGCAACCTACGGCGAGTGAGCCGAAGGGGCGCGCCTGTGTCGGGGGGGCCGACACAGGCACCAGCGCCCCGGAGGCGAACCGAGCCACAAAAAAAAGGAGGGTCCCGATGTCGCTGCTGGAGGGCAAGACCGTCGTCGTGTCCGGGGTCGGGGCCGGGCTCGGGCGGCAGGTCGCGGCGGCCGTCGTACGGGACGGGGGCGACGCGGCGCTCGGGGCGCGCACGGAGGCGCATCTGGCCAAGTCCGCGGCCGAGCTCGATCCGGACGGGGCGCACACGGCCTACCGGGCGACCGACATCACCGATGAGCGGCAGTGCGAGGCGCTGGCGGCGCTGGCGCTGGAGCGGTTCGGGCGGATCGACGCGGTGGTCCATGTGGCCGCCTGGGACAGCTACTTCGGCGGGCTGGAGGACGCCGACTTCGCCACCTGGCAGTCGGTCATCGACGTGAACCTGCTCGGCACCCTGCGGATGACCCGCGCCTGCCTGCCCGCGCTGAAGGTGTGCGGCGGCTCGGTCGTCATGATCGGGACGCAGTCGTCGGTGGCCGCCCCGTCGCAGGTCCGGCAGGCGGCGTACGCGGCGTCGAAGGGCGCGCTGACGAGCGCGATGTACTCGCTGGCACGGGAGTTGGGGCCTCATCGCATCCGGGTCAACACCGTGCTGCCGGGGTGGATGTGGGGGCCACCGGTGGAGGCCTACGTACGGTTCACCGCGCACACCGAGGGCGCGCCGGAGAGTGAGGTGCTGAAGCGACTGACCGACCGGATGGCGCTGCCCGAACTGGCCACGGACTCGGACGTGGCGGACGCGGCGGTCTTCCTGGCCTCGGACCGGGCACGGGCCATCACCGGCCAGTCCTTGCTGGTGAACGCGGGTGAGCTGATGCGCTGACCCTCCCCCGCGCCATTCATGGACATGAACCGAGGTCAGTAAGCAGAACTATTTTACTCCCTCTTGACCCTACGGGCTGTTGTCGCCGCCATGTCATCGAACCCACGATGAGCGGGCGTTCACGACCCCTGGGAGGGAGCACATGAACGGTCTCGACTGGGCCGTGCTCATCGGCTATTTCGGCGTGATGGTCGCGATCGGTGTCTGGTCCCACAAACGGGTCGACAATGTCAGCGACTTCTTCACCGCCGGCGGAAAGATGCCCTGGTGGCTCTCCGGCATCTCGCACCACATGTCCGGCTACAGCGCGGTGATGTTCACCGGATACGCGGGCATCGCCTACACCTACGGCGTCACGTCCTTCGTCACCTGGTCGTTCCCGATCGCGCTGGGCATCGCCGTCGGGTCGAAGCTGTTCGCGCCGCGCATCAACCGGCTGCGCTCGCGGCTGCACGTAGCCTCCCCGCTGGAGTACCTGAAGAACCGTTACGACCTGAAGACCCAGCAGGCCCTCGCCTGGTCCGGCATGCTGCTGAAGATCGTGGACGTGGGCGCCAAGTGGGCCGCGATCGCGACACTGCTGTCCGTCTTCACCGGCATCTCCCTCAACCAGGGCATCCTCATCACCGGCGCGATCACGGCCGTCTACTGCACGATCGGCGGCCTGTGGGCCGACGCCCTCACCGAGCTCGGCCAGTTCGTGATCCAACTCCTGGCCGGAATCGCGATGTTCGTGGCGGTCGTCCTCGAACTCGGCGACAAGGGAATCGGGTTCCTCGGCGCCTGGGACGAGCCGGCGCTGAAGGGGCATGAAGAGCCGCTGGTGGGCCCGTACGGAACGGTGTTCCTGCTCGCGTTCCTCTTCATCAAGCTCTTCGAGTACAACGGCGGCATGCTCAACCAGGCCCAGCGCTACATGGCCACGGCCGGCCCGCGCGAGGCCGAGCGCTCGGCCCGCCTCTCCGCGGTCCTCTGGCTGGTGTGGCCGCTGGTCCTCTTCTACCCGATGTGGATGTCGCCGCTGCTGGTCGAGTCGCAGAAGCCGGACGGCTCGGACTCCTACGGCCTGATGACCGAACAGCTCCTGCCGCACGGCCTGTTGGGCCTGGTCATCGTCGGCTTCTTCTCCCACACCATGGCCATGTGCTCCTCCGACGCCAACGCGATCGCCGCCGTCTTCACCCGGGACTGCGCGCCCGTGGTGTCGGCCAAGGCCCGCGCGTGGAACGAGCGTTCCGGGCTGATCGCCGCCCGGATCACGACCGTCGTCTTCCTCGGCCTCTCCATGGCCGCGGCCACCCAGGTCAACTCCCCCGCGTTCAAGGACATCATCACGGTCGTGATCAAGTGGGTCGCCGGACTCATGGGTCCGATGGCCATCCCGATGATGCTCGGCCTGCTGCGCCCGTTCCGCCGCTCCGGTCCGACAGCCGCGCTCACCAGCTGGTCCATGGGCCTGCTCGCCTTCTGGCTGGTCAACTACCCCATCAACTGGAACGTCGACGGCGGTGTCCCGCTCCAGTACCAGGTGTCCGTCCCGCTGGCCGTGTCCCTGGTCCTGTACATCCTCATCGGCTTCCTGAAGCCGGAGGACACACCGGAACGGCTCGCGATCATCGAGAAGATCAACACGGATGACAGCGGGTCGGCGGCAGCGGCGATCCCGACCCAGGCGGACACCACCAGCCCGACGGGCGTTTGACCCACCCCCGCCGCCCCTGGGACATGTCCGGCAGGATGGCCGGCCCGCATCGCTCACGCGTCGGGCCGGCCAAGCAGTTCACCCGCTTCACCCGCTGTCGGAAACCTCCGACGAACGAGTGAAGGAACCAGGTCCGCCGGGACCGACCACGGTGTGTTCCAGATCGCGGAGCGAGCCCTCGATCCTCGACAGCTCGGCGTTGAGGCTGCTCAGCCACGTCTCGAGGTCGATCAGTACGGGCAGCGGCGGGGTGTTCTCCGGCGGCGTGAGAGGCGCGTCAGGCGCACCCGGCCGCTGCTGGTCACCGGCGGCGAGAGCGGCGATCCGTGTCGCGGCGGCGGCCACATGGCCTGCTGCCGTACGGGCCCACACCGCGGCTCCGGCCGGAACGTCGGCCACGGGCAGGTCGAAGCGGGGCAGCCACTGGGTGCCGAGCAGCACGTGGCGGGCGGAGATGAGCACGGCCTGCCAGTCGGCGCGGGCCTCTGCCGGCGTTCCCGAGGGCTCGCTGCGGTACTGGGCGTACGCGGCCTCCGCGAGCCGTAGCCGGTGCTCGGTGGGCAGCGTGGACGGCGAGCGGGCGGCGCCGGGCGGGGCGGTGACCGCGTCCACGGTGCCCGTGACGAGCGGACCGCAGGAGCGGAGCAGCGCGGCCATGGTGGTGCGCACCTCACGCCGGGCACCCGCGGGCCAGGCGAGCAGTCCGCAGAGCAGGCCGATCACGCTGCCCGTCACGACATCGATGACGCGTGCCTCGGCAAGCTGCCAGGAGGCCGGGGCGATCTGTGCGAACGCCGACGCGACGACGAGGGTGAACAGCGCCTGCGCCCAGGCGATGCCGAGCAGCGGCCCCAGCGCGAACGCGGCCAGCATGCCCGGCGCGAGCACCGCCGCGTACGCATCGGTCTGCCGCCCGAAGCCGACGAGCAGCGCCCCGGCGACCACGGCGCCCAGGAGGTTCCCGGCGAGCATCTTGGGGACCGTCGCCCAGGTCTGCGCGACGGTGGTCCTGCTCATCGTCAGCACGGCGAGCATCACCCAGAAGCCGTGCGGCAGATCGAGCGACCCCGCCACCAGCCGCGCCGCGCCGAGGCCCAGTGCGGTGCGCACGGCGTTCTGGAACAGCACCGACCGCAGCGTCACATGGCCGAAGAGCCGCTTCACCCACAGCCCGACGGTGCTCGTGTCGGCGTACCAGAACAGCTCCCGTGGCGGAATCGGCGGCGTCCGCCGCCCGTGCGCGGCGATCCGTGCGGCGCTCTCCACCACGCGGGCCGACTCGGCGATCCCCAGCACGGCCGACTGTCGCCTCAGCACCGGCACCGGCGGTACGGCATCGGGCGGCCCGGTCGCCTGGCTCGTCCGCAGGACCTGGAAATCGAGCATCGCCTTCTCCAGCGCGCCGGGCCGCGGCGGCGGACGGCCGTCGCGCAGCGCGCCCGCGGTGACGTCGCAGAGGCCGGCGACCCGGCCCAGCAGCGCAGCGCAGGCCCCGTACGCGAGCTCCGTGCCGCCGCCGACCCTGCCGCTCGCCCGGGGCGGGGGCGCGGCCGGCATCACCTCGGCGAAATGGGCCAGCTGGTCCAGCAGACGGCGGGTGGCCGTGCCCGCCTGCGTCAGCGCCCGGTCCCTGCGCGCGGGGCCCGCCGGGCGCTCGGCCTCCGGCACGCCGGACAGCCGCAACCGCCTGCCGGCGTCCCGAAGGCCGGCGGGGTCGGCGCCGGTCGGGTCCGCCGCGGCGTCGGCCGCGACGGTGAGCGCCGCCGCAAGCCGGGTCCGGTACGGGGCGGCGGGCGGGGCCGGCAACACCAGGACCTCGCAGGCCGCGAGGAGCAGGATCCCGGTGGTGAGGCCCGCCAGGCGCAGGCCGAGGCTGTCCGGGGCGTACGGCGGAACGCACGCCAGGATGTAGAAGAGCTGGAGGCCGGGGCCCGCCCTGGCCGCCCGGGGACCCGCGACCGCCGCGAAGGCGAGCAGGAAGCCGACGACCAGCATGCCGAGCACCGCCGCCCAGGTTTGGACCGCCAGCACCGTCCCCAGCGTGACCAGCAGCAGACCGACGGGCAGCGCCTTCAGCATGACGGCCGCGCGCTGCCGGCCCGAGCCGGGGATCGAGGACAGCATGCCCAGCGCCACGGGTCCGAACAGCGCGTACAGGGCCATTTCGGGCCTGTCGAGCCCGTACAGAAAGGCGTAGAACCCGGCGCTCGCGGCGACGGTCACCCGGACGGCCCGACGGAGGACTGCCATCCGCTCCGGCCCGCCGGTCACGGCCGGCCCTCGGGGCCTGTTCCTGGTTGCGGGCCGGGCTCGCGCATGGGCACTGTCCTCTCGGCCGACGCCGTCTCGACGCGGTGAGCGCGGTGAGTGGGTCGGGCCGGCGACCTGCTCCCATTGTCGGACGGTGCCCCACGGCACGCAGCCCGTACGGATCGCGCGGACGAGGGGCCGGGGCCACCATGGCAGCAGGTGCGGGCCGGAGGCGGGAGGTCGTACGGTGCACACCCTCGTCCCGGTCCTGTTCGCCCTCGCCGCCGCGCTGAGCAACGCTGTCGCCACGGTGCTGCAGCGCCGGGAGGCCCTCGCCGTGCCCAGCTCGGCCGGCTTCCGTCCAGGGCTGATGCTCGATCTGCTGCGGCGTCCGCTGTGGCTGCTCGGGATCGTCGCGGTCATCGCCGCCGGTGTGTGCCAGGCCCTGGCCCTGAACGCCGGGGCGCTGGTGATCGTCCAGCCGCTCCTCGTCCTCGAGCTGCCGTTCGCGCTGATCGTCGCCACGGTCCTCTTGAACCGGCGGCTGCCCCCCACCGGGTGGGTGGCCGTCGCGCTCGTGGTGGTGGGCCTCGGTGTGGCGCTCGCCGCCGCCGACCCCAGCGGTGACCGCACGTACGTACCGACCGACCGCTGGATTGCCGCCCTCGCCGTCTGCGCCGGCGTGATCGTCGTCCTCTCCGCCGCGGCGCTGCGCCGCCCCGAGGGCCGGGTCCGCGCGGCCTGCCTGGGTGCGGCCTGCGCGGTCAGTTACGCGATGACCGCGGCGCTGATGAAGGCGGTGACGCACATCCTGGACGACCATGGTGTGGCGGCGTTCTTCACCGCCTGGCAGACGTACGTCTTCGCCGTGGCCGGCGGCACCGCACTCTTCCTGCTGGAGAACGCGCTACAGGCGGGCCCGCTGGTCGCCTCCCAGCCGGCGATCACGCTCGGCGACGCGACGGTGAGCCTCGCGCTCGGCGTCACGCTGTACGGGGAGCATGTGCGCACCGGCTGGTGGCTGCTGCCGCAGCTGCTCGGCCTCGGACTGATCGCCACAGGCGTGGTGATGCTCGCCCGTATCCCGCTGACCGAGTCGGTCGTGACCGCCGAAAAGGCGCCCTAGTGCGAGCGAACCGGACGTTCTGGACCCTCCGAGCCCTTCGGGCGAGCGGGGGTCCAGGGGGCGCAGCGCCCCTGGCGGGGGTCCGGGGGCGGAGCCCCCAGGAAGGGATGGGACGGGTAGGGGCGGCGGGGGCGAACAAACTCGCCGCTCACGCCCGCGGATAGCGAGCCAACCACCCCGGCGACGACCCACCCGGCCCGTGCAACGCCGGCCCCTGCGTCATCTCCATCGCGAAGTCGTCCGCCAGGACCAGCATCGTGGGACGGCCCTCCAGCTCGGCCAGCCAGGCCGGCGGCAGGGCCGTCTCGCCGTGCAGCGCACCCACCAGCCCCCCGGTGAGGGCCCCCGCCGCCCCGGAGGGCCCACCGTGGTTCACCGCGAGGCACAGCCCGTGCCGGATGTCCTCACCGACCAGCGCGCAGTACACGGCGACGGCGAGCAGCCTCTCCGCCGTCCCCTCCCCCGCGAGTTCCTCGACCCGCCCCGCGCTGGGCATCCCCTGCCGTACGGCGCCCAGCGCGTGCTGGAGCGCGTCCGTGACGGGCTGCTGCCCCGGGCGCGCGGCGAGTATCGCCAGCGCGCGCTGCACGGCCGCGTCGAGGCTCTCGCCGCGGGCCAGCGCGTGCACGATGACGGCGTACGCGCCCGCCGCCAGGTACGCCGTGGGGTGCCCGTGCGTCTGCGCGGCGCACTCGACGGCGAGCTGCATCACGAGTTGCGGCTCCCAGCCGACGAGCAGCCCGAAGGGCGCGGAACGGGCGACGACCTCGGCGCCGAGCTCGCCGGGGTTCTTGGGCGCGTCCAGCGTGCCCATGGTCTCGTCGCCGAGGCCGGTCAGACATGCATGGGCGGGGTCGCGGCGGGCGTACAGCCACTCCTCGCGGGCCAGCCAGCCGTCGTCCTTGCGGCGCTCGTCCGGGCCCCAGTCGCTCTGGGTGGCCGCCCAGCGGCGGTAGGCCCGGTGGAGGTCGGTCGGCGGATGCCAGGCGCCGGTGTCGCGGCGTACCTGGGCGCGTATCAGCCCGTCGAGGGTGAACAGCGTGAGCTGCGTGAGGTCGGTGACGGCGCCGCGACGGCCGTATCCGAAGGCGAGATCGGCCAGGCCCTCGGCGCCGTACGCCTCCCGTATCTCCTCCAGGGTCAGCCCGTCGAGGGGCGAGCCCAGGGCGTCGCCGACGGCCGCGCCCAGCAGGGTTCCGCGCACCCTGCTGCGGAAGTCCTGCTGTTCGGCCCGGCCCCAGACGGCACCGGCTGTCGCACCCACCGAGACCTCCCAGGCACCGTCCGTACGTCCGACAGCTCAGCACTGTAACCGAACGGGAATGGTCGGCTGAGGGGGCGGATCGGTATGCGGGGTGTGGGTGAAGTGGCCGTAAATGGTCAGGTTTGGGCGCTTGTGGAGAGGTCCCGGCCGCGGCGATCAGCCGTACCAGGTGACATTGCAGACGCACACACACTCATGACGTGGTACGGCCAGGAAACCGATGAACCCCCGACCGCCGAGAATGTCGAATTCGCGCAACCCGCGTCCTGCTTCCTCGGTGATCAGGCCCTCGCATCGGGATGGCAGTCCCGTCGGGGGCCGATTCATGTGTGCGGTTGTGTCGCCGACGCTGCACCACGGAGTCCCTTGCGCGCCAGCGGAGTTGGTGATTTTCACCCCTGGTGTGAGCGTCGGGGACGGTGGGGGTCGGGTCGGCGCTCTCCCCGGTTCTTGGTTCTTTGGCGTCGGGCCCTACCAGGTCACGGTTCCGTGCGATCCGGCGCCAGTTCGGCCCACACCGTCTTGCCGTGAGCGGGCGCCTCGTCGACGCCCCAACGGTCCGCGTACGCCGCCACGATCCGCAGCCCCCGCCCCGCTTCCGCCTCGTCGCCCACCGGGTCCGGAATCCGCGGGACCCGGTCTCCCCGGGCGTCGGCCACCTCGATACGGAGGGCGCCGTCGGCGTGGAGCATGAGCGCGAGCCGGAAGTCCCGGCCCGGTACGCGGCGCCGCGCCTTGCTTGGCGAACTGCGCACTGATCGCCGCCATCGCCTCCGGCACGCTGCGCACGGTCTCGTCCGTGCAGGCGGTGAGCGCCTTGCGCTGCGCAGCCATGGCCTCCAGTTCACGGACCAGTGAGGACTTGCCCACTCCCGCCGTGCCGTGGACATGAAAGACGAAACTGTGCCGCTCGTCCTCCGGCGAGGTGTCGAAGTTGGCGCGGAAGAGGTCGAGCTCGCTGCGACGACCGACGAAACCCGCGCGTTTACGGCGCCCGATCAGCTCCTGCATCGACGGCCGCGTCGACCCCATCCGCCCCACCCCCGTAGCCGGTCCGACTGAATTCTGGCAGAGGACTCGAGCGCCCGGACAGACACTCGACGATTGACTTCGGAATACGTTCCGAAGTATCGTCGAGTCATGTCCACTCCCACGGTCGCCTTCTCTGAGCTCTCGAAGAACTCGAAGCGAGTCGCGGACACGCTGGACCGGACTCCGCGTGTACACATCACGCGTCGGGACGGCGAGGATCTCTACCTGACGACAGCACGCCATGACCAGCAGCGCGAGGAGACGGCGGACATCACGGCCCGCCTTCTCGCCGCCCTCGTGCGCAGCGATGCCGGCGAGCGGGCCATACTGCGGGCGCTTCCCTCAGTCTTCCCATGGGTTCGTCATCTGTCGGCGGACGAACTGAAGGAGTTCGTGGCCGAGCTCATCGACGCCACGTACGACGCGGCCCAGCTGGACGTCCATGGCAATCTCCACCGAGTCGTCGTCGAATGGCGCGCGACGGCACGTGTCCTCGCCGACCCCGAGCTCACCGCGCAGCTCACCCGTCGGCTGCCGGACGAGGACCACGGCGAGGTGACCGCGCCGTGAGCCCGAAGCGGGGCGACGACGTCGCGTCACCGCCGGTGGGCGAGGAGTGGCGCCTGCGATTCGCGACGAACGAGGCGGCGAAGGGATGGGGCGAGCTGGGCGCGGAGGCGCCGGGCAACACTCGGCGCTGCTTCGAGGCGCTGCGCAGCGACCCGCTGTCCCGAGCGGATCCCGACCGCCAGCACCGGCTGCGCGGTCGTCTGGCCACGGGCAACCTTGGCGGCCAGGAGTATCCCCAGTGGGAGTACGAGGTGACCGCGGGGGGTCGCGTGCGCTATCTCGTCGACGAAACACGCCGCACCGTCCACCTCGTGTACGCGTCCACCCGCCACCCCAAGGACAGCGAGTAGCTTGTTCCCGGGCGGGAGGCTCCAACTCCCGCACCAGGAACGTCATTCCGTAAGGCCACCCCTCATTCTGACCCAATGTGTACGGGACTTGGCGGGCCACTGCTCCCACCTCGCGCACCCTCCCCCTCACGGTAACCGTCGCCCTCTACATCACCCTCGTCGCCTTCGGGAACATCACGGACTTCGGCACCAACCAGCAGTTCGTCCGCCATGTCCTCGCGATGGACACGACCTTCAAGGACGACGATCTGATGTGGCGGGCCGTCACCTCGCACGCCTGGCAGGACGCGGCGTACGTCACGATCATCGTGTGGGAGACGATCGCCGCGCTCGTCCTCATCGCCGGGACGTATCTGTGGGCCCGCGCAACTATCCGCAGGCCCGGCGGATCTCCACCCTCGGCCTGCTGATGCTTCTGCTGCTCTTCGGCGCCGGGTTCATCGGCATCGGCGGCGAGTGGTTCGCCATGTGGCAGTCGGAGGACTGGAACGGGCTCGACGCCGCCACACGCGTCTTCATACTCAGCGGGATCGTGCTGCTGGTCATCCATCTGCCGTGGGGTGGAGCGGCGGGCTCGACCGACGACTGATCGCCCGGCCGCTACTTGACCACCGAGACCGCGGTCCCCTTCGCGCCGAACTCCCAGACGGCATCCCCGTCGGCGCTGGGCATGCGGATCGCCCCGGTCTGCACGCCCGCCGCGGGCTGGGGCGAGGAGCCGTCCTGCGCGTTGGAGAACGCGATGTTCACTCCGGACGCGACGGTGAAGTAGACGATGTTCTCGACCTTCGTACCGTCGGTGCCCGTGGTCGAAGGGAGTCTGGAGGAGACCGCGTACGTACCCGGTGCCGGGCTCACCGTGCCCGGCCACACCGCGAAGCTGCGCCGGGTGGTCTCGCCCGTGTCGACCAGCCACACCCGCCGCTGCGCGAGGGAGTAGACGATGCGCCGGCCCGTGCCCGAGCCGTCGGGTACGGCGGCCACCGCCGTCTTCTTGGGTGAGGCGGATGCGGAGGGCCGCGCGCTCGCCGACGCGGACGGCTTCGACTTGGCGGCGGAGGCGGTCGGGTGCACCCCCTGGTCGGCCTGCGCGGCGAGCGCGCCCACCGCTACGATCGCCGCCGCGGTCAGTCCGGTGACCCAGGCCCAGGAGGGAAGCCGTCGGGCAGGCACGGGCACGCAACTCCTCAGCGTCTGACCCCTCCACCGGGGGTCGGATCATCGTACTCCGACCCCCATGCGTACCCTTCCGTCACTCCAGAACCGGCAGCAGCTCCGGCAGATGCCCGTCCGACGCCGACGCGGCCCGCTGCCGCTCCTCGGACACCGCCCCGTACAGGGTGGTGCGCGGCTTCGCCGGACGCCCCGCCGCCTCCGCGACGGCGATGAGGTCCTTGACGGACTTGTACGAGCCGTAGGACGAGCCCGCCATCCGGGAGATGGTCTCCTCCATCAGGGTCCCGCCGAGGTCGTTGGCGCCGGAGCGCAGCATCTCCGCCGCGCCCTCCGCCCCCAGCTTCACCCAGCTGGTCTGGATGTTGGGGATGTGCGGGTGGAGGAGAAGGCGGGCCATCGCCGTCACCGCGCGGTTGTCGCGGACCGTGGGGCCCGGGCGGGAGATGCCCGCGAGGTACACCGGCGCGTTGGTGTGGATGAACGGGAGCGTCACGAACTCCGTGAAGCCGCCGGTCTGTTGCTGGATACGGGCGAGGGTGCGGAAGTGGCCGAGCCAGTGCCGGGGCTGGTCCACATGGCCGTACATCATCGTCGACGAGGACCGGATGCCCAACTCGTGCGCCGTCGTGACGACCTCGATCCAGGTTGCCGTGGGCAGCTTGCCCTTGGTGAGGACCCAGCGGACCTCGTCGTCGAGGATCTCGGCCGCCGTGCCGGGGATGGTGTCGAGCCCGGCCTCCTTCGCCGCGGTCAGCCACTCGCGGATGGACATCCCCGTACGTGTCGCGCCGTTGACGACCTCCATCGGGGAGAAGGCGTGCACATGCATGCCGGGGACACGCGCCTTCACCGCCTTCGCGATGTCGAAGTACGCCGTGCCCGGCAGGTCCGGGTGGATGCCGCCCTGCATGCAGACCTCTACGGCGCCCACGTCCCAGGCCTGTTGGGCGCGGTCGGCCACCTGGTCCAGCGACAGCGTGTAGGCGTCCGCGTCGGTGCGGCGCTGGGCGAAGGCGCAGAAGCGGCAGCCGGTGTAGCAGACGTTGGTGAAGTTGATGTTCCGGGTGACGATGTAGGTGACGTCGTCCCCGACGACGGACTTGCGCACGTCGTCCGCGATCCGGCAGAGGGCGTCGAGAGCCGGGCCGTCCGCGTGCAGAAGAGCCAGCGCCTCGTCGTCGGTCAGCCGGGTCGGGTCGTCGGCGGCCGTCGCCAGCGCGGCCCGTACATCCGTGTCGATGCGGGACGGCACCATGCCGGGCGCCGCCGCCTCGCGCAGCTCCTCCCAGTCGCCGTAGACGAGGTCGAAGTCGTCCCGGCGGTCGCCGGTGCGCCCGTCGGTGTCGATGGTGCGGTGCAGGTCGGTACGGCCGGACGCCGTGAAGGCCTCTTCCGGCTCCTGCCACGGATGCCCCTCGACGACGGCGTCCTGCCGCGCAAGCCCCGTCTCCGGGTCGGCCAGCGCCCGTACGTGCGGCAGCAGCCGCGGATCCAGCCAGGGCTCACCGCGCCGCACGAACTCGGGGTAGACGCACAGCCGTTCGCGCAGCTCGAAGCCGGCCTCCGCCGACTGCTCCCGCAGGAGGTCGATCTGCGGCCACGGGCGCTCGGGGTTGACGTGATCGATGGTGAGCGGCGAGACACCGCCCCAGTCGTCGATCCCCGCGCCGATGAGCCGCCCGTACTCGGAGTCCACCAGGTTCGGCGGCGCCTGGAGACAGGCCGCCGGTCCCATGATGTGCCGGGCCACGGCCACCGTGGCGACCAGCTCGTCCAGCTCCGCGTCGGGCATCCCCCGCATCGCCGTGTCCGGCTTGGCGCGGAAGTTCTGGATGATCAGCTCCTGGACGCCGTGGTAGGCGCGGGAGACTTTCCGCAGCGCGAACAGCGAGTCGGCGCGCTCCTCGTACGTCTCGCCGATGCCGATGAGGATCCCGCTGGTGAAGGGAACGGAGGACCGGCCCGCGTCCTCGAGCACCCGCAGCCGTACGGCGGGCTCCTTGTCCGGCGATCCGTAGTGCGGCCCGCCCGGCTCGCTCCACAGCCGGGTCGCCGTCGTCTCCAGCATCATGCCCATGCTCGGCGCGACGGGCTTGAGCCGCTGGAAGTCGGTCCACGACATGACCCCGGGGTTGAGGTGCGGGAGCAGCCCCGTCTCCTCCAGGATGCGGATGGAGATGGCCCGTACGTACGCGATCGTGTCGTCGTACCCGTGCGCGTCCAGCCACTCCCGGGCCTCGGGCCAGCGGTCCTCCGGCTTGTCGCCGAGGGTGATGAGGGCTTCCTTGCAGCCGAGTTCGGCGCCGCGCCGGGCGATGTCGAGTACCTCGTCCGGGGACATGAACATCCCGTGCCCCGCCCGGCGCAGCTTGCCCGGCACGGTCACGAAGGTGCAGTAGTGGCATGTGTCCCGGCACAGCCGGGTGAGCGGGATGAACACGCTCTTCGAGTACGTGATGACACCGGACCGGCCCGCCGCCTCGAGCCCCGCGTCACGCACCCGCGCGGCGGACGCGGCAAGGTCGTCGAGGTCCTCGCCGCGCGCCTGCAACAGCACCGCCGCCTCGTTGACGTCGAGCGCGACGCCGTCCCGCGCACGCCTCAGCGCGCGCCGCATGGAGTTCGCCGTCGGCCCGGTTCCGGGAGTCGCGGAAGTCGTCATCCTTCGAGCATACGTTTGCGGTGATCAGGCACTACAGAGCGTCGGCGTAATCCTCCGGCGCGGCAGTTCGTTACAGGTTGCCTCTGGCACGGCCTGGAAAGCTGCCGCTTCCTTTCCCTTGCGCCCCTGTTCACTCCCGAGGACCAGAGTGGTACGCCCCTCTTGCACCACTCCACCCATGTCAGGTCACTCACCCCACGACACCTTGGGAGCAGCAGCATGTGCGAGGACGACCACGGCCCAGGCAGACGCACTCTGTTCGTGACCGGAGCCGCCGCCGCGCTTACGTTGGGAAGCGTGAGCTTCGCGAGCGGCGCCGATGCGGCCGACGGTACCGGGACCCCGACGAGCGGTACCGAGACCCGGACGGTGAGCGGCACCCTGCCGACCGGTTCGCCGGACTTCGTGTACCTCCCGGTCGAGGTCCCGCGCGGTGTGCGGGAGATCCGCGTCGTGTACCGCTACGAGAGGCCCACCGTCCCGGCCGGCACCGCGGGCAACGCCCTCGACATCGGCCTCTTCGACGAGCGCGGCACGGAGCTGGGCGGTGAGGGCTTCCGCGGCTGGTCGGGCGGGGCGCGCACGGAGTTCTTCGTCCGCGCGGACGACGCGACACCGGGCTATATCCCGGGGGTCATCAAGTCCGGCACCTGGTACATCGCGCTCGGCCCGTACACGGTCGCGCCGCAGGGCCTGTCGTACGAGGTCACCATCACGCTCACGTACGGGGACCAGGACAAAACCCCCGCCCCGAAGTACCCCCCGTCGCGTGCGAAGGGCCGCGGCCGGGCCTGGTACCGCGGCGACTGCCACCTGCACTCCTGGTACTCGGACGGCCGCCGCACCCCCGCGGAGATCGCGGCGCTGGCCCGTGCCGCGGGCCTGGACTTCATCAACACGTCGGAGCACAACACCCACTCCTCCCACCCGCATTGGGCGGACCAGGCGGGCGACGACCTCCTGATCATGCTCGGCGAGGAGGTCACGACACGCAACGGCCATGTGCTGGCGCTCGGCACGGACCCCGGCACCTTCGTCGACTGGCGTTACCGAGCCCGCGACAACCGCTTTGCGCGCTTCGCCCGCCAGATCCATCGCGCCGGAGGCCTGGTCGTCCCGGCCCACCCACACGCCACCTGCATCGGCTGCGGCTGGAAGTTCGGGTTCGGGGAGGCGGACGCGGTCGAGGTGTGGAACGGCCCGTACACCCCGGACGACGAGGTGTCGCTCGCGGAGTGGGACAACACGCTCGTGGCCTCCGTCCGCTCCGGCTCCCGCTCCTGGCTCCCGGCGATGGGCAACAGCGACGCCCACCGCGACCCCGACCCGGTCGGCACCCCGCAGACGGTCGTCCTCGCCGACGACCTGACCCGCGAGGCCATCCAGGAGGGCCTCCGCGCGGGCCGCTCGTACGTGGCGGAGTCGAAGCTGGTCTCGGTTTCGTTCACGGCATCGGGCGCGCGGGGCGAACACGCGGGAATCGGCGGGCGGTTGAAGGTGGACAAGGAGTCTCCGGTCACCGTCCGCCTGGAGGCCACCGGCGCCCCCGGCTGCACGATCCGCTTCGTCACCGACCAAGGGGTGCTGTTCACGAGCGCGCCGCTGCCGGTGTCCGGGTCCGGGACGGTGGAGTGGAGTACGACGGCGTCGTACGCGGCGTACGTACGGGCGGAACTGCGGCATGAGGCGACGGCGGCACCGCTGCCGGGGGCGCTGGCGGCGTTCACGAACCCCATTTTCCTGGGGAAGTGAGCGGGCGGATCCGTGGCCGCCTGTCCTCCCTCGATGGGCAGGCGGCCACGGGTTCTGGGATCAGTGCCGGGGGGACGGCCGCCGCCCGGGTGTGCATCTCGGGCGGCGGCCGTAGCCGTCCGGTCCGTCGACCGCTATTCAACCAGTCGGTTGACAATGCCACAGGCTCGGCCGTAGGTTTATTCAACCGATTGGTTGAATATGCGAGGTGCGAGATGGCCACCGACCGGCTGTCCCGGGTGTTCTCCGCTCTGGCCGACCCGACCCGGCGCGACATCGTGGCCAGGCTGGCCGCCGGGGACGCCACGGTCAACGAACTGGCCGAGCCGTACGACGTGACCGTGCAGGCCGTGTCCAAGCACATCAGGGTCCTGGAAGACGCCGGTCTGGTCAGTCGCAGCAGGGACGCCCAGCGGCGGCCCTGCCGCCTGGAGGGAGAGGTCTTCGACCTGATGACGAGATGGATCGAGCGTTACCGGCGCGAGGCGGAGAACCGTTTCCGTCAGCTCGATGCCGTCCTCGAGCAGATGAAGGAACAGCCGGTGACGGGCACCCCGACGAAGGAGGCGGCATCATGAGCACCACGAAGGCGAACCGTCGGCACGAGACGCAGATCGTGGCCGACCCGGCTCTGCCCACCATCCTCATCATCCGGGAGTTCGACGCTTCGCCGGGGCGCGTGTTCCGGTCGTACACCGATCCTGACCTGGTCGTCCAGTGGCTCGGCCCGCGTCGGCTCACCATGCGGATCGACGAGTACGACACGCGCAGCGGTGGGTCGTACCGCTATGTGCATCGCGAGGACGACGGGACGGAGTACGGCTTCCGCGGCGTGTTCCACGAGGTACGCCTCAACGAGCGCATCGTGCAGACCTTCGCCTTCGACGGCTTCCCGGACGGCGTCAGCCTGGAGACAACCGCCTTCGAGGACCTCGGCAGTCGCACCCGGGTCACCACCAAATCCCTCATGGACTCCATCGAAGCCCGCGACTCGATGATCAAGAGCGGCATGCAACGCGGCGTCCGCGAAGGCCACGAGCGGCTTGACGAGCTGCTCAGCGGCCGCCAGAGCAACGCCGACCGACGTACCGAGATGGAAGGCTTGAGATCATGACGAAGGCAGCCGATGAGCACCGCACCGTCGCAGTGGTATTCACGGACCGCGTGCGCGGAGTGCGTCCCGGGGCATGGGACAACCCAGCGCCGTGCGAGGGGTGGGTCGCCCGGGATGTGGTGCGCCACCTTGTCGAGTGGTTCCCGGACTTCCTGAAGGCCGGCGCCGGAGTCGAACTGCCGAAAGGGCCGTCGGTGGACGACGACCCGGTGGCGGCCTGGAGGGTGCACAGCGACGGGGTGCAGGCCCTCCTCGACGATCCGGCCACGGCGCAGAGGATGCTGTCGAACCCGCACATCGGAGAGGTCCCGCTGGACCAGGCGGTCGACCGGTTCTACACCGCCGACGTCTTCATGCACACCTGGGACCTCGCGCGGGCCACCAGCCAGGAGGAGCGCCTCGACCCCGGCAGGTGCGCCCAGTTGCTCGACGGGATGCTGCCGCTCGACGACGTGCTCCGCAAGAGCGGGCAGTACGGACCACGGACCGAGGTACCCGAAAGCGCCGACGTACAGACTCGCTTGCTCGCCTTCATCGGCCGTAAGCCCTGAGTGTGTCTCGTGCTGCCCAAGAGGCGGGTGGCGGAACGGAGTTCGTAGAAGCCGCGCTTATCGAAGCCCTCGTCGCCATGCTCGGAGAGCGCAAGCGCGGGTGGTGGGAGGAGTACCGCGACATCCTCCCGCCCAAGTTGCTCGATCTGGCGGAGATCGAACACCACGGCACGAGCCTGTACGCCGCGCACAGCATGCACATCCCCGGCCTGCTTCAGACCGTCGACCACGCACGCGAGATCTACCGCCAGGCCGTGCCCGAGCTGTCCCCACCGGAGATCGAGCATCGAGTCTCATTCCGGGTCAAGCGCCAAGCCGTGCTCTACCGGGACCGTCCCGTCCCCTACCGGGCAGTGATCCACGAAGCGGCCCTGCGCATGAAGTTCGGCGGTCCGGATGTGGCACGCGCCCAACTTCAGCACCTGCTCAAGGTGAGCGAGCACGGCCACGTTTCAATCCGTGTGATCCCGTTCGACGCAGGCTCCTACCCCGGCTCGGGCCAGTCGGTGTTCTATGTGAGCGGCCCCGTACCGGCGCTCGACACAGCCCAGCTGGACCAGTCCCACGGCCCGGTGTTCATCGACTCCGAGGCCCAACTGGCTCAGTACCGGATGCTCCTCGACCGTCTGGAGGCTGCAGCCCTCGCCCCTTCGGAGTCCCAGGACCTCATCCACAACATCGCCCAACACCTGTGAAGGGACCGAAGATGCGCACCAGCACCTGGCAGAAGTCGTCCTACTGCGCCCAGGGCGAGGCCTGCCTCCATGTCGCCGCCCCCACCGCCAAAACGGTTCACCTCACCGAAAGCGGCGACCCCACCCACTCCATACTCTCGACCACCCCAGCCGCCTTCGGCGCCCTCCTCCGCATACTCAAGAACACGCACGGCTGATCGCCGGCCAAGCAGATGACCGCGCCGGTGACGTCCCAGCGGTCGGGCCGGAATCCGTCCGGGCGGCCAGACGGCCAGGACGGACAACAAGAGAGAACGCGCGCGCTGTCACAACGATCGGTCACGCGGTGTCTTGAGGCCGAACCCCCTTGAAGCGGAGGAGACACCATGACCGAGAACACCGATGTGGTCGTGATCGGCGGCGGATACGCGGGCGTCATGGCCGCCAATCGTCTGACGCAGCGCGACGACGTGACAGTGACGCTGATCAACCCGCGCCCGAGCTTCGTCGAGCGGATCCGCCTGCACCAACTGGTGGGCGGCTCCCACGACGCGGTCGTCGACTACCGAAAGGTGCTGACCGAGGGCGTTCGGCTGGTCGTCGACACCGTGACACGGATCGACACCTCCGAGCGCAGCGTGAGGTTGGCGACCGGCGGCACGGTCGGCTACGACTACCTGATCTACGCGGTGGGCAGTGGCAGCGCCGACCCGCGCGTGCCCGGAGCGGCCGAGTTCGCCTATCCGATCGCCGGCCTGGAGGAGGCGGAGCGGCTGCGGCCGGTCGTCGACGCCGCGCCTGCATCGGCCGCGGTGACGGTGGTCGGAGCCGGTCCGACCGGCATCGAGACCGCCGCCGAGCTGGCGGAGGAGGGCCGCACCGTGACCCTGGTGTGCGGCGAGGTGCTCGGCCCGTATCTGCATCCTCGGGGTCGACGCTCGGTTGCCAAGCGGCTGGCCAGGCTCGGTGTGACCGTGCTCGAAGGCCCCGACACGAAGGTGACGGCTGTGGCGCGCGATGCCGTGCGGCTCAGTGACGGCCGCGAGCTGCCGAGCCAGGTGACCATCTGGACCGCCGGGTTCGGTGTGCCGGACCTGGCCGCGCGCAGCGGGCTGAGCACCGACGCACTGGGCCGCCTGCTCACGGACGAGACGTTGACGAGCGTGGACGACGTGCGCATCGTCGCGGCCGGGGATTCGGCGGCGCCGTCGGACCTGCCGCTGCGGATGAGCTGCCAGGCCGCGATGCCGCTGGGCGCGCGGGCCGCCGACACGGTGCTCAGCCGGATCGCGGGTGAGCAGCCCTCGCCCCTCAACCAGGTGTTCGCCGGCCAGTGCATCAGCCTGGGCCGACGCGCCGGCATCTTCCAGTTCGCCCACAGGTACGACGTCGCGCTGTGGCTCCACATCGACGGTCGCCCTGGCGCGAGGCTCAAGGAGTTCGTGTGCAGGAGCATCGTCAAGCACCTGGCCGACGAGGCACACAAGCCCGGTTCGTACAGCTTGCACCGCGTCTCAGGAGGTGCCAAGCGCCGGCAGCTGCTGCAGGCCGAGCGCGACAAGGCGCCGGCCACCGCTGAACGGGCAGCCAAGGCGGTCCTCTGAGCAACGGATCGTCGGTCGCTCGGCGTGTCACAACGGTGGGCCGTCCGGTGTCTCCATGCCGGACGGCTTCCCAAGACACCGAAATCACCTGCACAAGGCAAGGAGGGATCCCATGAACGTCACTCTTTGGATCGCCACCGGACTGCTGGCCGCGGTCGCCCTGGCCGGCGGCATCAGCAAGGCGTTCGTGCCGAAGGAGAAACTGGCTGCGCAGCATGGCGGGGAATGGACCGAACGCGTCGGCGTCGGCTTCGTCAAGCGCCTGGGGGTCCTCGAGCTCCTCGCTGCGGTCGGTCTGATCCTGCCCGCCGTGCTCGACATCGCACCGGTCATGGTGCCGGTGACTGCCGTCTGCTGGGTTCTGCTCATGGTCGGCGCGATGATCACCCATGGCCGCCTAGGCCAGTTCAACTTCGTGATGCTGAACTCGGTCTATCTGGCGCTCGCGGCCTTCATCGCGTGGGGCCGCTTCGGCCTTGAGCCTTTCACCGGCTGACGAAAGAACCTTGCTGTGGATGCACGTTCAAAGGCCTTCGGCAACCAGGGCCGGCGGCGAAGGAGAGGGATCGAGATATGAGCGAGCACGCCACCGACCCGGCGACCGAGGCATTCGTCGCCCACCGCAACCTGCTCTTCACCGTCGCCTACGAGATGCTCGGATCGGCGGCCGACGCCGAAGACGTCCTCCAGGAAACCTGGCTGCGGTGGGTCAAGGTCGACCTGGAGCAGGTGCGCGACCAGCGTGCCTACCTGGTCCGGATCACGACCCGGCAGTCGCTCAACCGGCTGCGC
The DNA here is from genome assembly GCF_054462255.1 of Streptomyces sp. SD15. Classification (NCBI taxonomy): domain Bacteria; kingdom Bacillati; phylum Actinomycetota; class Actinomycetes; order Kitasatosporales; family Streptomycetaceae; genus Streptomyces; species Streptomyces sp. SD15. The sequence continues at coordinate 69,915 of NZ_JBTLMO010000019.1, forward strand.
ACCATGACGCGCCGCAAGGAGACGTACGTCGGCCCGTGGTTGCCCGAGCCGCTGCTCACCGCCCCGGACGTGGCCGAGGACGTCGAGCTCGCCGAGAGCGTGTCGATGGCGCTGATGCTCGTTCTCGAGACGCTCTCGCCGACGGAGCGCGCCGTCTTCGTGCTGCGCGAGGTCTTCGATGTCAGCTACGACGAGATCGCGGCCGCCGTCGACAAGAGCCCCACGACCGTCCGCCAGATCGCGCACCGCGCCCGACGGCACGTCGATGCCCGCCGCCCTCGCCAGGTGGTCTCCCCCGGCGAGACCCGGGCGGCTCTGGAGTCGTTCCGGCGCGTACTCGAGACCGGGGACCCGCAGGGCCTCCTTGACGTGCTCGCCCCGGATGTCGTCCTGGTGAGCGACGGCGGCGGCATCAAGCAGGCCGCGCTGCGGCCGATCACCGGCGCCGACAAGGTGGCCCGCTTCATGGTCGGTGGTCTCGGCAAGCACGAGCACTCGATCACCGTCGCTCCCACCGTGGTCAACGGCAACCCGGCACTCCTCGTCCACCTGAACGGCGAGCTCGACGGCGTACTGGCGATCCGGGTCGAGGACGCCCGCGTCACCGGCCTCTACTACGTCCGCAACCCCGAGAAGCTGTCCCGCGTCGCATCCGAGACCCCGCTCACCCTGGGATGACTGTGCCCGTGCCCGCTTCGGCCGCTACTCGCCTACCCGCCCTCGTACAACCGCCGATGCCACCAGGCGTACGGCCGTCCGCTCCAGTCCGTCCAGTGGGCCGGATCGGGGTCCGGAAGCGTGCGGCGGCGGAACTCGGTGTCGAGAACCGTGAGCACTTCTCTCCATTCTGTTCGCGATTCTGTTCGCGCTCGCGGAGGGAGCGCCCGGACGACGTCCCCCAACGCGTCCATTGACCATCCCCGGCTGTCAAGGCAAGAGCAATAGGCGACTCACCCCGGCCAGACGATCGCCTGCGTCTCGCTGTACGCGTGCAGCGCGTACGAGCCCACGTCCCGTCCCACCCCGCTCTTCTTGAAGCCGCCGAACGGCGCCTCCATGTTGCGGCCGACCGTGTTCACGCCCACCCCGCCGGCCCGCAGCCGCCGGGCGACGCGGAAGGCGCGGGCCACGTCGCCGGACCAGACGTAGTCGATGAGGCCGTAGTCGGAGTCGTTGGCGAGGGCGATCGCCTCCTCCTCGTCGTCGAAGGGAAGGACGACGACGACCGGGCCGAAGATCTCCTCGCGGACCACCCGCATGTCCGGGGTGCAGTCCGCGAGGAGGGTGGGAGCGACATAGAAGCCGTGCTCCGGAGGGGGCCGGACGCCGCCCGTGACCACCCGTGCCCCCTCCTTCCGCCCGAGGTCGACGTACGCCTCCACCCGGTCCCGGTGCGCCGCCGAGATCACCGGCCCGACGACCGTCCCCGGCTCCCGCGGATCACCGACCGGCAACCGGCCCGCGTACGCCGCCAGTTGCTCGATCAGCCGGTCATGCAGACCCCGCTGCACCAGCACCCGCGTCGGCGCCGTACAGATCTGCCCGCTGTAGAACGAGAACGTCGTGCCGATCCCCGATACCGCCGACTCCACGTCCGCGTCGTCGAAGACGACCGCCGCGCCCTTCCCGCCCAGCTCCATCAGCTGCCGCTTCATGTCGCGCCCGCACACCTCGGCGATCCGCTGCCCGACCGCCGTCGAGCCGGTGAAGCTGACCATGTCGACGTCGCGGCAGTCCACGGCCGCCTCGCCGACCTCCGCGCGCGAACCACTCACCACGTTCACCACCCCCGGCGGAACGCCCGCCGCCTCCAGCGCCTCCGCCATCCGGTACACGGACAACGGGTCCTGCGGGGCGGGCTTCACGACCACCGTGTTGCCCATGGCGAGGGCGGGGGCGATCTTTCCGGCCGGGTTCGCCCAGGGGTTGTTGCAGGAGGTGACGCAGGTGACGACGCCGACCGGGTGGCGGACGGCGAGGGCGCCCATGACCGCCGCCTTCCCGAACGGCCCGGCCTCGTTGACCTGCGGGGGCAGCGGCTGCTCGACGGGCTCCACGCGCGCGTAGCGCCGGAAACGGGCCGCGCCCACCCCCACCTGCATCCCGCGCGCCGTCCCGGTCGTGGCGCCGCTCTCGGCCTGGGCGAGTTCGGCGTACGGGAGGAAGTTGCGCTGGATGACATCCGCCGCGCGGGCGAGTACCGCCGCGCGCTCCTGTGCCGACGTCCGGGACCACGCCTCGAAGGCCTCGCGGGCCGCGGCCGCCGCCGCGTACACCTGCTCCCGCGAGGCCTCCGGAGCCAGCCCGACGACCTCCTCGGTCGCCGGGTCGATCACCTCGTAATGTCCGTCGTCGGGCGGGACCCACGAGCCGCCGATGAACAACGACTGCGCGTCCCTCACCTGGTGCTCACCGTCTTCGTGTCCCGCCCGGAACGGAGCACCTTCCCGGGTACGGCCCCGGTCACCACGTCGTCCCGGATCGCCTCGACCCCGTTGACCCACACGGCCCGTATCCCGAGCGCCTTGGAGTCCAGCCGCGGGCTGTCTCCCGGCAGGTCGTGCACCAGGGTGGCCTTGCCGGCGTCGATCCGCTCCGGGTCGAAGAGCACGAGGTCCGCATGGAAGCCCTCCGCGACCCGCCCGCGCTCCCTCAGTCCGAAGAGCCGCGCCGGGTCGTCCGTCAGCATCCGCACGGCCTGCTCCAGCGTCGCCAGCTTCCGGCCGCGCAGACAGTCCCCGAGGAAGCGGGTCGTGTACGGGGCTCCGCACATGCGGTCCAGATGGGCGCCCGCGTCGGAGCCGCCGAGCAGGACGTCCTCGTGGCGCCAGGTCTCGGCGCGCAGCGCCCACGAGTCGGGGTCGTTGTCGGTGGGCATGGGCCACAGCACCGTGCGCAGTTCGTCGGCCGCGCAGATCTCGACGAGGCAGGCGAAGGGCTCCTGGCCGCGCTCGGCCGCGATGTCTTCGACGACCCGCCCGGTCAGGCCCTCGTTCGCCGCGCTGTACGTGTCCCCGACGACGTACCGCCCGAAGTTCGCGAGCCGCCGGAAGACGCCCGCCTCCTTGCTGTTCGCGCGTCGCAGCATCTCCGCCCGGACCTCCGGATCACGCAGCCGCGCGATCCGCTCCGGGACGGGCAGCCCCAGCACCTCGCCCCACCCGGGGATCAGGTTGAGCGCGCAGAAGGTGCCCAGGGACATGTTCATCGGGGTGAGGATCGGCATGGTGAGGGCCACCACCCGGCCGCCCGCCTTCCGCGCCCGCTCGCTCGCGACCAGCTGCCGGGGGACGCGCTCGGGTACGGCGGCGTCGATGGTCAGGACGTTCCAGTTCAGGGGCCGGCCCGCCGCCGCGCTCATCTCCACGAACAGATCGATCTCGTCGTCGCTGAACTGGTCGAGACACCCGGCCACGATCGCCTCGATCTGGGTGCCCTCGTGATCGCCGACGGCCCGCGAGAGTGCCAGCAGCTCCGCCGGTTTCGCATGCCGGGACGCGACCGGTTTCCCGTCCCCGTCGGAGTGCGTGGAGGACTGGGTGGTGGACAGGCCCCAGGCGCCGGCGGCCATCGCGTCGTGGAAGAGGGCGAGCATCCGCGACAGCTGCTCCTCGGTCGGCTGCCCGCCCACCGCGTCCGCGCCCATGACGTACCGCCGCAGCGCGCAATGCCCCACCATGAAGCCCGCGTTGACGGCGATCCGGCCCTCCAGGGCGTCCAGATACTCACCGAAGGTGTGCCAGCTCCAGGGCGCGCCCTCCTCCAGGGCGATCAGCGACATCCCTTCGACCTTGGACATCATGCGGCGCGTGTAGTCGGCGTCGCCGGGGCGGTCGGGGTTCAGGGGCGCGAGCGTGAAGCCGCAGTTGCCGCCCGCGACCGTCGTCACGCCGTGGTTGAGGGACGGGGTCGCGTACGGGTCCCAGAAGAGCTGGGCGTCGTAGTGCGTGTGCGGGTCGACGAAACCGGGGGCGAGGACGAGACCGGCGGCGTCCTCGCCGGTGCGGGACGACTCCGTCACCGTACCGATCACGGCGATACGGCCGTCGCGTATCCCCAGGTCCGCTGTGTACGCGGGCGCGCCCGTGCCGTCGACGACGGTCGCGCCCTTGATGACGTGGTCGAGCATGGCACGGCCCCCTAAGCCGCTTGGCGGAACCGGGTCGTCCGGTGCACCGGATCCGTATCGATCTTCGGAATCACGTGCTCGCCGATCAGTTTGATCGTCTGGAGCGTGTACTCGGGCGGCACCCCGACCGGCAGCCCGAAGGAGAGCTGGTCGGCGCCCGCCTGCTCCCACCGCTTGCACTGGGTGAGCACCTCGTCCGGGTCGCCGCAGATCAACAGCTCCTCCTCGATGAGGAGTTCGACGAACTCCTCGTTGTACTCGGGGAGCGTCTCGGGCCAGACGGGGAAGCCCTCGGGGCGCGGGAAGGTGTCGTGATAGCGGAAGACGAGGGAGGGGAGGTAGTGCAGTCCGCCGCCGACCGCGATCCGTATCGCCTCCTCGTGCGTCGGCGCGCAGATGGCGGTGGTCGTCACCATCACGTTGTCGTTGACGAAGTCCCCGATGGGCTCGGCGTCGACCACGGCGGTCTTGTACTGCTCCAGCACCCACTCCATGTCGGAGACCTTCTGCACGCTGAAGCCGAGCACGCCGAGCCCCTTCTTCGCGGCCATGGCGTACGAGGGCGGCGACCCGGCGGCGTACCACATGGCGGGGTGCGACTTCCCGTACGGCTTCGGCAGCACCTTGCGCGGCGGGAGCTGCCAGTGCTTGCCCTGGAACCCGACGTACTCGTCCTGGAGCCACATCTTCGGGAACTCGGCGATGGTCTCTTCCCAGATCTCCTTGGTGTGGTTCATGTCGGTGATGCCGGGCAGGAAGCCGAGGATCTCGTGGCTGCCCGCGCCCCGCCCGCTGCCGAACTCGAAACGGTTCTGGGAGAGATGGTCGAGCATGGCGACCTTCTCGGCGACCTTCACGGGGTGGTTGACCTGGGCGAGCGGGTTGAAGATGCCCGAGCCGAGGTGGATCCGCTCCGTCGCGTGCGCCAGATACCCGAGGTAGACGTCGTTCGCCGAGAGGTGCGAGTACTCCTCCAGGAAGTGGTGCTCGGACGCCCAGGCGTACTTGAAGCCGGACTTGTCCGCCTGGATGACGTACTCGGTCTCCTCCATCAGCGCCTTGTGCTCCGCGAGCGGGTCGGTCTCGGCGCGCTTGCCCACGTATCCCTGTACAAAGAGCCCGAATTCCAAGGAGGTTCACCGTCCCCAAGAGTGCCAAGAGTTCCAGGTAGTTCTATCTATCTGACGTATCGTCAGATTCACACAGCCGAACTGTTCCACCGCCTCCGTGAAGCGTCAATAGCTGATGGATCGTCAGAGAACGTCAGAGAACACTCACCCCCGCCAGCCACCCCCCGTCGATCACGAACGGCTGCCCCGTGATGTACGAGGAGTCCTCCCCGGTGAGGAAGAGGGCGAGGCGGGCCACCTCCTCCGGCCGCCCGATCCGCCCGAGCGGCACGAGCTTGCGGTACAGCTCGTCCAGCGCCGCCGAGGTCTCCTCGGTGTTCACGTCCGGGTCGAGCTGAGCCGGGTTGCTCATGGCCGTGTCGATGGCCCCCGGGCAGACGGCGTTGACGCGGATCTTCTTGGCGGCCAGTTCGAGGGCGGCGACGCGGGTCAGCCCGATGATGGCGTGCTTGGTCGCGGAGTAGGCGCCCACGCACGCCATGCCCGTGACCCCCGCGTACGAGGCCGTGTTGACGATCGTGCCCCCGCCGGCCGCCGCGATCTCGGGCGCGACGGTCTTGATGCCGAGGAAGACGCCGACCTGGTTGACCCGCACGATCTGCTGGAACTCGTCGAGGGGCGTGTCGACCAGCTCGTTGAAGCGCAGGATGCCGGCGTTGCTGACCAGCCCGTCGATCCGACCGTAGGCGTCCTTCGCCGCCGCCACGGCAGCGTGCCAGTCGCCCTCCTCGCTCACGTCGAGGTGGACGTAGCGCGCGCCGATCTCCTTGGCGAGGGCCTCCCCCTGGTCGTCGAGCACATCCGCGACGACGACCCGCGCCCCCTCCGCCACGAAGAGCCGCGCCTCCTGCTCACCCTGCCCGCGCGCCGCGCCCGTGATGAGAACGACGCGTCCGTCCAGCTTGCCCATGTCTCTCCTTCAGCCGAGGTGAGGTGCGACGTCGGCGCCGAACGCCGTTATCTGGTCGGTGAGTTCGGTACGGCTCCTGCTGCGGAACCGCACCTGGATCTGGTGCACACCCATCGCGCGATACGCCCGCAGCGACTCGGCGAGCGCCTCGGGCGCCCCGTGCAGCGTGCGCCGTCCGACGTCCCAGCCGGGGGTGCCGACGTACAGGGGCTCGGTGATGGCGCCGACGACGACGGGGGCGTCGACCCCCGCTTCCGCCCTGATCCGGTGCAGCTTGGCGATCTGCTCCGGCAGCCGCTCCCGCGGATCCCCCTGCGGCAGCCATCCGTCGCCCCGGACGGCGGCCCGGCGCACGGCGGCGGGCGAGGAGCCGCCCACCCACACGGGCACCCGCTCCTGCGCGGGCCGGGGCCGCTGCCCGAGCCCCTCGAAGTCGTACACCTTGCCGTGATGGACGGGGAATTCCTCCGGACCGAGCGCGGCTCGCAACGCGTCGATCGCCTCGTCGAGCACCGCCCCCCGCCGCTCGAAGTCGGCCCCCACCGCCTCGAACTCCTCCCGCACATGCCCGGCCCCGACCCCGAGGATCAGCCGGCCTCCGGAGAGGTGGTCGAGCGTCGCGTACTGCTTGGCCGTGACGAGCGGATGCCGCAGCCCGACGATCGCGACATGACTGAGCAGCCGTACGCGCCCGGTCACGCCCGCGAGGAAGGCGAGGGTGGCGACGGGGTCGTACCAGGTGGTGCCCATCGCGGGGGCGAGGCGGCGCGGGATGGCGACATGGTCGCAGCTCGCGACGTACGCGAAGCCTGCCCGGTCGGCGGCGCGGGCGATCTCGACGAGGTCGGCGGGGGTCCCGCTCGCTTCCCAGGGCTCGGCGTAGATCGTGCTCTGGGACTGGATCGGGAGCTGCATCCCATAGAGGAGCGGGCTCATGGCGCGACTCATGGCGCCCACAGCCCGTCCTGTGTCAGCCCGAGCAGCTCGATCGCGTTGCCCCGCACGATCCGCTCGACCACGTCCGCCTCGAGGTGCCCCATCTGGGCCTCGCCGACCTGCCTGGAGTCGGGCCAGGTGGAGTCGGAGTGGGGGTAGTCGGTCTCGTAGAGCACATTGCCGACCCCGATGGCGTCGAGGTTCCTCAGCCCGAAGGCGTCGTCGAAGAAGCAGCCGTAGACGTGCTCGGCGAAGAGCTCGGACGGCGGACGGTGGACCTTGTCGGCGACGCCGCCCCAGCCGCGGTTCTCCTCCCACACCACATCCGCGCGTTCAAGGATGTACGGGATCCAGCCGATCTGCCCCTCCGCGTACATGACCTTCAGGTTCGGGAAGCGTTCGAACTTCCCGCTCATCAGCCAGTCCACCATCGAGAAACAGCAGTTGGCGAAGGTGATGGTGGAGCCGACGGCGGGCGGCGCGTCGGCGGACGTCGACGGCATACGGCTGCTGGACCCGATATGCATGGCGACGACCGTGCCGGTCTCGTCGCAGGCCGCGAGGAAGGGGTCCCACTCGTCGGTGTGGACGGAGGGGAGCCCGAGGTGCGGCGGTATCTCGGAGAAGGCGACCGCGCGTACGCCACGGGCGGCATTGCGGCGTACTTCCTCCGCCGCGAGTACGGGGTCCCAGAGGGGGACGAGCGTGAGCGGAATGAGCCGGCCGTGCGCCGCCGGTCCGCACCACTCCTCCACCATCCAGTCGTTGTAGGCGCGCACCCCGAGCAGACCCAGCTCACGGTCCTTGGCCTCGGTGAACGTCTGCCCGCAGAACCGGGGGAAGGTGGGGAAACAGAGGGCGGACTGGACGTGGTTGACGTCCATGTCGGCGAGGCGCTGCGGGACGTCGTACGACCCCGGCCGCATCTGCTCGTACGTGATGACTTCGAGCCGTATCTCGTCCCTGTCGTAGCCGACGGCGGTGTCGAGGCGGGTGAGCGGCCGGTGCAGGTCCTCGTACACCCACCAGTCGCCGATCGGCCCGTCGTCGCCGGGCCTGCCCATCACCGGGGCGAACCTGCCGCCGAGGAAGGTCATTTCCTTCAGCGGTGCGCGGACTATGCGGGGCCCGGTGTCCTGGTACTTCGCCGGGAGCCGGTCCCGCCAGACGCCGGGCGGTTCCACGGTGTGGTCGTCGACGGAGATGATCTTCGGGAAGGTTTTCGGGGCGGTTTCCGGGACGGTCGGGAGTGTCTCGATGGTCTCCATACGGCTCACGGTAGCGCCGATCTGACGACCCGTCAGCTACCTGTCGGCTCCTCTCCCCGGGCATCCGGATCGATCGAGCCTGTGCGGTTGTGTGGGGAGACCGTGTGAGGACGTTGTGGTGTCCCGTGCGGCCGCCTGTGATCGCTGTCTCGCACAGCTGACGCATCCGCCATGAACAAGGCAAACTGGCCTCGTTGTACTGATGTATTGACGGCTCGGCAGGGGGACAGCGATGGACGGTGTGCCGCGAGTACCGAAGCAGCGGGGTCGCGAGGAATCGGCGGCCTTGCGCTTCAGCGTGCTCGGCCCGGTGCGCGCCTGGCGCGGGGAGGATCTCCTGCCGGCGGGGTCCCCGCAGCAACGCGCCCTGCTGGCGGTCCTCCTGCTCCGCGAGGGACGTACGGCCACGGCCGCGGAGCTGATCGACGCCCTGTGGGGGGACGAGCCCCCGCTCCAGGCACTGGCCACCGTCCGTACGTACGCGTCACGGCTCAGGAAGACGCTGGGACCCGAGATCCTGGTCAGCGAGTCCGGCGGTTACGCGATCCGGCTGTCCGGAAGCGGCGGCACACTGGACCTCGCGCTGGCCCAGGAACTCGCGGCCGACGCCGAGAAGGCTCGCAACGCCGGCGACCTCTGCCACGCCCGCGATGTGCTGAGGCGGGCGCTGAGCCTGTGGGAGGGGGAGCCGCTGGCAAACATGCCGGGCCCTTCCGCGGACACGCAGCGGGCGCGCCTGGAGGAGTTCCGCCTTCAACTCCTGGAAACCTGCCTGGACATGGACCTGGAGCAGGGCTGCCACGCGGAGGCCGTGTCGGAGCTGACCGCGCTCACGGCCGCGCATCCGCTCCGAGAGCGCCTGCGCGAGCTGCTGATGCTCGCGCTGTACCGGAGCGGGCGGCAGGCGGAGGCGTTGGCCGTGTACGCGGACACGCGGCGCCTGCTCGCCGACGAACTGGGCGTGGACCCACGCGCGGATCTGAAGGAACTCCAGCAGCGCATCCTCCAGGCCGACCCGGGCCTGGCCGAACCCTCCGCCCCGGCGGCGGAGCCCGCGACAGCACTGGTCCGCCCCGCCCAACTCCCCGCCACAGTCACCGACTTCACCGGCCGCGCCTCCTTCGTGAACGAGCTGAGCGACGTCCTGGCCGCCGCCTCGTCCGAGGATGGCCGGGTCATGGCCGTATCGGCGCTGGCGGGGATCGGGGGCGTGGGCAAGACGACCCTCGCGGTACATGTGGCGCACCAGGCCCGGGGGGCGTTCCCCGACGGGCAGTTGTACGTGGACCTGCAGGGGGCGGGGTCGAGGGCGGCGGAACCGGAGACGGTACTCGGCGCCTTCCTGCGCGCGCTCGGCACGGCGGACTCCGCCATCCCCGACTCCCTGGAGGAACGCTCGGCGCTGTACCGCTCCGTCCTGGACGGCCGCCGGGTCCTGGTCCTGCTGGACAACGCACGGGACGCGGCACAGGTGCGGCCCCTACTCCCCGGCACGGAGGGCTGCGCGGCTCTCGTCACGTCCCGGATGCGGATGGTGGACCTGGCCGGGGCGCACCTCGTCGACCTGGACGTGATGTCCCCCGAGGAGGCGTTGCAGCTCTTCACGAAGATCGTCGGCGAGGAGCGGGTGGCATCGGAGCGCAAGGCGGCCCTCGACGTGGTCGCGGCCTGCGGCTTCCTCCCCCTGGCCATCCGCATCGCCGCGTCTCGGCTGGCGGCCCGGCGTACGTGGACGGTGTCCGTACTGGCGGCGAAGCTCGGGGACGAGCGGCGACGGCTGGACGAGCTCCAGGCGGGCGACCTCGCGGTCAAGGCGACGTTCGAGCTGGGGTATGGGCAGTTGGAGCCCGCGCAGGCCCGGGCGTTCCGGTTGTTGGGGCTGGCGGACGGGCCGGACGTCTCCCTGGCCGCGGCCGCGGCTGTGCTGGATCTTCCGGTGGAGGAAACGGAGGACTTGCTTGAGTCCCTCGTCGACACGTCGTTGCTGGAGTCGGCGGCGCCTGGTCGGTACCGGTATCACGACCTGGTGCGGCTCTACGCGCGTGCTTGTGCGGAGAGGGATGAGCAGCCGCCAAGTGAGCGGGATGCGGCTATGTCTCGGCTGCTGGACTTCTATCTGGCCACCGCCGCGGGGGTTTACGCGATTGAGCGGCCCGGGGACCGGCTGGTGGATCACCTGGAGCCGACCGCACACGAAGGGTTGCGGTTCACCGAAGGAGCGGCTGCCCTGGACTGGCTGTACAACGAGGCGGCTCCGCTGCTGGCCTGCGTACGGCAGTCCGCGGAGACGGACAGACTCCGGCGTGCAGTCGATCTCCTTTGGGCCGCCAAGGACCTCACCGAGTCGGGGGCCAACTCCCACCAGTACGAGACGACCGCGAGGGCGGCGTGCGAGGCCACGCAGGCTGCCGGGGACGCCCACGCAGAGGGCAGAGCACGGACGACCCTCACCAATGTCCTCCTGGTCTCCGGCCGCATCCAGCAGGCGGAGGAGCAGGCACAGCTCGCCATGGAACGTGCTGCCTCCGCGCAGGACGACATCGCCATTAGCTGGGCGGCCAACGACCGAGGGCTCATCTCCCTGCACCAGGGACGGTATGCGGACGGCAAGACCTTCTTCGAGCAGTCGATCGAGGGCTATCACGCGGACGGCAACAGGCTCAACGAAGCCGTCACGCTGGCCAATCTCTCCCGCGCCTACCTGGGGATGGGCAACGTTGCGAAGGCGATCGAGATCGCACAACACAGCCTCGCTGTCCACGCCGAGATGGGCAGGCCGATGCGCCGCGCCAACGCGCACTTCGCCCTGGGCTTGGCGCTGACCAAGGCCGACCGTCACACGGAGGCCCTCAACCAGTACTCCGACGCCCAGAGCATCTTCGCCGAGCATCGGCAGCGGCTCTGGGAGGGGAACACCCACTTCCGGATCGCCGAGGTCCATCTCGCCGCCCGCCATCCCGCACGAGCGGCCCAGCACGCCGAACAGGCCCTCGCCCTGGGCTGCGTCGGCGGCGACCGAATGCGGGGCAACATCCATACGCTCCTCGGGCGAGCACTCACCACCCTGGGGCAACGTGACCGGGCCAGGGCCTGCTGGCAGGAGGCGCTCAACCTCTATGAGCAGAGCGGTGCCGAGGAGGCAGAGGAGGTACGCGCGCTGCTCACACCACCCGCGGCAGTGGCATAGATGCCAGGCTCCGCACGAGGCGACTGCGGACGTTCAGCATTCGTTTATCGGCGCCCGGCACTCTCTTACCAGTCACACCGTCGCGTCGGGGGGCAGACGGTCTGACCAGGGGCCAACCCGCTAGTGTGTGCGGCTCCGAAACGCCCGTCCAGCAGCCCTCGGGGGAGCCTCTGGGCGGGCGTTCCTCACTCCACTGTCACAACAGCAGAGGATCTGAATCCATGAGCGACAAGAAGAAGGAAGCGGACGCCAAGCCGCTGGACAACAGCATGCCCACTCCGCCGACGACGGACGAGACCATCACCACGATGGACAACAGCATGCCCACTCCGCCGGCGACGGACGGCACTGTCACCACGCTGGACAACAGCATGCCCAGTGAACCCGCCAAGGACACGACCATCACCACGATGGACAACAGCATGCCCGCCCCGCCGTCGTTGGGCCTGGACAACAAGTAGACCTTCATCCTGACGGGGATCGGCCGCGGTGGCGCGGAGGGGGAGCCACCGCGGCCGAGGCATGTCCGGGACATGCCCAGCAGGAGGTTCAGGTCAATCCATGGCGGGAACCGTTCGAGCCCCTCGAACAATCGCCCCCCCCTGTCGCTAGCGTCACTTGGTGTCCGGCAGTCCCCTCTCCCACAGGAGCTGGAATGACCCGCACCAAGAAGATCGTCGCCACCATCGCCCTGGTGCTCGGCGCCACCGCCGCCGCCGCGAGCCCGGCACTGGCCGACAACCACGCACCCGCGAGCCCGCAGGACACCGTCGTAGCCCCGCTGGACTCGCACGCCCCGTAACTCAGCCACTCCCCGATGGGGGCCGAGCCCACCTGGCTCGGCCCCCATCGACACGTTCGGCCGCGCCCGCCCTACAGCCCCCTGACCGCCACCCGCGCCCCGCACAGCTTCTTCATGTCGTCCTCGTCCGACGTATAGAGCGCCACGTTCCCGGCCTGTCGCCCCGCGATCACCGCCAGCGCCGCATCGATCGCGTACTTGTGACCGTGCAGCCCGGAGTTCTCCAGCAAGGCGATGGCGGCATCGGCGACCTCGCGCGTCACGGGTTCCACGACAATGCGGGACATCGCCCACGCCCAAGCCGGACGTCGGACCTGGCTGTGATAGGCCTCGATCAGGGTCATTGAGCTGGTCACCACACGGAGGCCCTTCCCATGGGCGGCCGCGAGCAAAGCTGTCATCGAGCGCTCACGCAGGGCCGCCCGCGACAGCCCCTCGCTGTCCAGCACCAGGCAGTCGATTCCCATCAGCCCGCCAACGGAAGGCCGCCGCCAGAGGCATCACGCTCGGCGAACTGCCGCTCGGCCTCGCGCAGCTCGGCCTCGGCCACCGCCAGTTCTTCCTCGGTGAGCGGCCCGCCCTCTTCCTGCATCCACGCCACCAGCTCCCCCAGCCGGTCCTGCTCCCGCTGACGCTCTATGGCGTGAGTGACGTAGGCACTGAACCCGCCGGGCCCGACCTCCTGCCGGATCTCCTCGGCGAGTTCCTCCGGCAGCGTCACGGTGTACTTCTTCGTTGCCATACCACTCACCATACCGATCCGCGGCGAAGTCTGCCCACCGCGATCCAGGTCGTCGATCAGCCCGCCGTACTGATCAGGAACCGCCCTGGCCCCGGCCATGAAGGCTTCCCGCTCCCGCCCGCGACTCACCACAGCTCCCCCACCTCGCACCACACGGTCTTGCCCGCCGCCCCCTGCTGCACACCCCACCGCAGCGTCACGGCGTCGAGCAGAGCCAGCCCCCGCCCCGACTCGTCGTCCCCCGTGGCACACAGGAGCACGGGTAGGGCGCGCGGGTCGGGATCGGACACCTCGACCCGGACCCGGCCGCCGCAAGTGCGCGCCACCCGTACGCGGACGGGAGTGCCCTCCCCCACGTGCCGGACCACATTGCCGACCAGCTCGGTGACGCACAGCTGAACATCGGCACATGGTGCGCCCAGGTACTGGCGCACGGTACGACGCAGGTCGGGAACGGCCTTGGGGAGGGCGAGCAGGTAGAGCTCGAGGTGCGGCGGTGCAGTCACTGTTCGGCCGCCTTCCGGAGCACGGCGGTGAGCCGGCGCGCGGTGGCGGTGTTGCAGTTGCCGAGTGCGACCAGCCCTGCCGGTGGCGGGTACGTACCCGCGAAGCTCGGCAGGTCCACGCGCAGGGAGGGGAGCGTGATGCCGTGGGCGGCGAGGGTGGCGCGGAGTTCGTCCACGCTGCGTTCCACGTCGTCGGCGGTGGGGGGATCGGCGGGCTGGGGGTCGTGCATGGGGTACGCCTCCGGTGCGTGCATACGTACGTTGCGTGATGAACTGGTCACACACTGGCGTGGAGTTGCGTACCGTAAAAGGGGTTTGGGTTGCGCAGAGCAATTGGCAAATGGCGGTGGTGAGTTGTGCCCTCCCGTAAGGATCCCGACGCGTCGGCGAACGTTCCCTCCTTCTACGGCGCCGAGTTGCGCTACCAGCGGGAGCTGGCCGGCCTGACTCTCGAACAGTTGGCGGAGGGAAGCTTCCGAGGCGTGCCCTTCCTGAGCCAGATCGAGCGCGGGGAGCGGCGCATGACCTTGGATCTGGCCCAGCACGTCGACAAGCAGCTCGGCACGGACGGCTTTTTCGAGCGGCGTTGTGAAGATGCGCGCAGGGCACGACAGTCCGGGCACGCGGAGTACTTCGCGGACGTGGCGGAGATGGAGCGGCGTGCGGAGACGATCGAGGAGTGGGCACCGATGCTGGTGCCTGGGCTTCTACAGACAGCGTCCTACGCGCGGGCGATCGTACGGGCGGCCATGCCCCGGGCCTCGGACGAGGAGGTCGAGAAGAAGGTGAACGCCCGGATGGCACGGGCGGAACTCTTCGACTCGGAGAACCCGCCGAAGTTCTGGGCGATCCTCGACGAATCGCTGATCCGTCGCCCGGCCCTCCCGGACAAGCAGATGACAGAGCTGCTGGGGCACATCGCAGAGCTGGTCAGGACCACGCGCTCCATTTTGCAGATCGTTCCGGAAACCACCGCCGCCCATCCGTTCATGATGGGCATGACCAAGGTCATGACCTTCACCGACGCCCCTCCTGTGGTGTACGCCGAGAGTCTGCACAGCGGCCAACTCATCGACTATCCGGCGCTCGTGAAGCAGTACCGGGAGTCGTACGATCTGCTCAGGGCCGTCGCACTGCCGCCTGAGGCGTCCCTGGCTATGGTCGAGGCAGCGGCAGAGGACTATCGAAATGACAAGCAGCGAGATTGACTTGCGCGCCGCGAGCTGGCGCAAGAGCAGCTACAGCAACGGAACCGGCGGCGACTGCGTCGAGATCGCCCCCGGCCACCCCGACGTCACCCCCGTCCGCGACTCCAAGTCCCCAGAGGGCCCCGTACTCCTCTTCCCGACCACCACCTGGACCGCCTTCATCGCAGCAATTGGCACCTTTGGGCCAAGTCGCACCCCCTGATCCCGCCTGATCACGCACCCACGCTGGCCCAAATTCCCCAATTACCGCCTGCCCTAGGGGTTCGGGTGGTTATCCACAGGCGAGTGCTGGGGCACTGGGATTCTGCGATCTTGGGCGGGTGAAGCGTGGGGAGTTGCACGAGTTGGCCGAGGGAGGTGTTGTGCTCACCTCCCGCGCTCTTGAAGCCGGTTGGCCGCGGCGGAGTCTCACTCGGGCTCTGCGGAGCGAGGGGTGGGCCCGGGTCCAGCGCGGCGCCTGGGCGCAGTCGGCGTCCGCGAGCAATCTCGTCACCCGGCTCCGGGCGGTGCAGCTCCTCCACCCCCGGCTCGTGGTGAGTCACCGTTCCGCGGCCCCGCTCTGGCTGATCGAGACGCTCACCCATCCCTCCGACGCTCCCCTGGAGTTCACCGACCCCGAGCTCACCCAGCGCCGCAAGGACAAGGGTGTGCGTGTGCACCGCGTCCCCCTCGCCATCGACGACGTGGCAGAACGGGACGGCCTCCGCTTCACCAGCGTCCATCGCACCCTCGCCGACCTGCTGCGGGCCGGGCCGAGGGACGAGGCTCTCGTCGCCGTCGACTCGGCACTCTCCCGGCGTACGGTCGGCCAGGTGCGCCGCGCTTCCCTCGCCACCCTCACCGCAGTCGCCGCCGCGCTGGACACCTCCCTCCAGGGCACGTCCAGGGCCCGCAACTGGCTGGAGCTGGCCGACCCGCGCTCCGGGTCACCGGCCGAGACGATCGCCCGGCTGCGCATGCACGACGCGGGCCTTCACCCCGAGAGCCAGGCCGAGCTGCGCACCCCCGACGGGCGCCGCTGCTTCTTGGACTTCCTGTTCCGGGCGGAGGGCCTGGCCGTCGAGATCGAGGGCTACGCCTACCACGGCACCCGCGACTCCCACCGCCGGGACGTGTACCGCTTCAACCAGATCCTCCAGTGCCCCGCGGTCCGCACGCTGCTGCGTTACACCGCGGAGGACGTCTTCCACCGGCCCGCGAAAATGCTTGCCGAGATCCACTCCACCCTGGGTACGACCGGTCCCGACAGCGGCTCCGGCTGTCAGGCGGCGCCGCTCACCGTGAGTGGCCGCAATCATGCGGAAGGAGCGGTCGGGCATCACCGCCCCCGCAACTCCCCCTTCACCACCTTCCCACTCGCGTTCCGAGGCAGCTCGCCCACGAACTCCACCACCCGCGGCACCTTGTAGTTCGCCATCTCGCGACGCGACCAGGCGATCAGGTCGTCGCCCGTGACCACAGACCCGGGCCGGCGGACCACGTACGCCTTGCCGACCTCGCCGAGGCGGCCGTCCGGTACGCCGATCACCGCCACGTCGGCCACATCCGGATGCAGCCCGAGCAGCTGCTCGATCTCGGCGGGGTAGGCGTTGAAGCCCCCCACGATGAACATGTCCTTGATGCGGTCGGTGATACGGAGGTTCCCGGCCGCATCCAGCACCCCCACATCGCCCGTCCGCAGCCAGCCGTCCGCTCCCAGAACGGCGGCCGTCGCCTCCGCGTCCTCGAAGTAGCCCTGCATGACGTGGAAACCGCGGACCAGGATCTCCCCGGGGGAGCCGGTATCGACCGGGGCGCCCGAGGGTCCCACCACCCGTACCTCCGTGTCCGGGATCGCCCGTCCCGAGGTGGAGGCGATCACCGTCGGGGCGTCTCCCCGGCGGCACATCGTGACGATGCCGCTCGCCTCCGACAGCCCGTACGCCGTCAGAACCGTTTCGATCTTGAGCTCCGACTTCAGCCGTTCCACGAGGCGGAGAGGGACCACGGCCGCGCCCGTCACGACCAGCCGCAGGGCCGAGAGGTCGTACGCGTCCCGGGAGGGGTGGTCCAGCAGGGACTGGTGGAGGGTGGGCGGGCCCGGGAGGACCGATATCCGTTCCGAGGCCACATTCGCGAGGACCGTGTCGACGTTGAACACCGGTTGCGGAACCATCGTCGCGCCGCGCATCAGGCAGGCCACGATCCCCGCCTTGTAGCCGAAGGTGTGGAAGAAGGGGTTCACGATCAGGTAGCGGTCGCCCTCGCGCAGGCCCGCGAGCTCGCTCCAGATCGCGTAGCCGCGCAGTGTCTGCGCGTGGGTGATCACCGCGCCCTTCGGGCGGCCCGTCGTCCCGGACGTGAAGACGATGTCGGAGGGGGAGGTTCCGGAGAGGGCGGCCTCCCGCTCCCGTACCTCGGCCGCTCCCACCCCCTCCCCGCTCGCCAGGAAGTCCTTCCAGGTACGGAAGTCGGCGGGGGCGTCGTCCGAGAGCACGACCACCTGGTCGAGGTGCGGGAGGCCGGGGAGAGGGCCCGCGCCGTCCCCCTCCCCCGCGGCCCGCCGCAGCGACGCCACGTACGACGTGCCCAGGAAGGTGCCCGTCACGAACAGCAGCCGAGCCCGGCTGCGGACCAGTACGTACGCCGCTTCCGTCCCCTTGAAGCGCGTGTTCAGCGGGACCAGGACCGCCCCCGCCGACACCGCGCCCAGGGCGGAGACGATCCAGTCCAGCGTGTTCGGGGCCCAGATGGCGACCCGGTCACCCAGCCGTACCCCGCTCGCGATGGAGGCCGCCGCCGCGCGTTCCACGCGGGCGCCCAACTCGGCGTACGAGATGCGCGTACGGCCCTCGACGACCGCCTCGCGGTCCGCGAAGCGCGTCGCTGCCGCCCGTACCAGTCCCGGGATGCTGCCCCATTCCAGGTCTCCGCGCATCGCCCGCCTCCCACCGAAGGACGCCTACCTGACTGACCGTCAGATTAGCTGTAGCCTGACGACCTGTCAGCAGTAGGGGCCTGTGCGGAGGTGCACCCATGCCGGGGATCAAGGACGCGACCGCCATCGTCGGCATCGGACAGACCCCCTTCGCCAAGCAACTTCCCGAGCCCGAGAAGACCTTGGCCTGTCGGGCGATCCTCGCCGCCCTCGACGACGCCGGGATCGCGCCCGCGGAGGTCGACGGGCTCGCCTCCTTCACCATGGAGGAGACGGACGAGGTGGAGGTGGCGAAGGCCGTCGGGTTCGGCGACCTCAGCTTCTTCAGCAAAGTGGGGTACGGAGGGGGCGGTTCGTGCGCCACCGTCGCGCACCTCGCCGCGGCCATCGCCGCCGGACAGGCGACGGCGGGCGTGGCCTGGCGGTCGCGGAAGAGGGGGTCAGGGCCACGGCCGTGGAAGAACACCGCCGCCCAACTCCCGACCCCGGCCCAGTGGACCCGCCCGTTCGGACTCCTCAGACCGGCCGACGAGATCGGCATGCTGGCCCGCCGCTACATGCACGAGTACGGCGCGACACGGGATCACCTCTTCAACGTCGCCCTCGCCTGCCGGAACCGGGCCAATCAGAACCCCGCCGCGATGATGTACGAGCGGCCGCTGACCCGCGAGATGTACATGACCTCCCGCTGGATCAGCGAACCCCTCTGCCTCTTCGACAACTGCCTCGAGACGGACGGGGCGTTGGCGTGCGTCGTCGTGTCGGCCGAGCGGGCGCGGGACTGCCGGCGGCGGCCCGTGTACGTCCACTCCGCCGCCCAGGGTCTGCCCGCCCAGCACCACGGCATGGTCAACTACTGGAACGACGACCCACTCACCGGCCCCGCGTGGACCGCCGCCCGACACCTCTGGAAACACGCCGACTTCACGCCGGAGGACGTGGACGTGGCGCAGATCTACGACGCGTTCACGCCCCTCATACCGCTCTCGCTGGAGGGGTACGGCTTCTGCGGGCGCGGGGAAGGCGCCGCCTTCACGGAGGGCGGCACACTGGAGATCGGGGGGCGGCTGCCCCTCAATACGGGGGGCGGCGGGCTCAGCGAGGCGTACGTGCACGGCTTCAACCTCATCACCGAGGGCGTGAAGCAGTTACGGGGCACGAGTACCGCCCAGGTCCCCGGGGCCGCCACCTGCCTGGTCACGGCGGGGGAAGGAGTCCCCACCTCCGCGATCCTGCTGAGGAGTTGAGGAACTGACATGCCGCAATCTCCGGAAACCCTTCTCTCCCCGCTCGTCGACGACGACGGCGCACCCTTCTGGGGGTACGCCGCCCAGGGCGAGCTCAGAATCCAGGCGTGCGCCGACTGCGGCGAACTCCGCTTCCCGCCCCGCCCCTGCTGTCCCCACTGCCAGTCCTTCAGCTGCAAATGGCGGCGGATGAGCGGCCAGGGCCGCGTCTGGTCGTACGTCGTCCCACACCCGCCGCTCCTGCCGGCCTACGCGGCGCTGGCGCCGTACAACGCGGTCGTCGTCGAACTGGCCGAGGCCCCGCACATCCGCCTCGTCGGGAACCTGGTCACCGGGCCGGACGCGCCGCTGAACTCGCTTCCGGTGGACCGGATTCGCATCGGCGGCCGGGTGCGGGTCGTATTCAGCGCCGAGGGTCTGCCGCAGTGGGTCCTGGAGCGGCCATGAGCGAGGGTCTGCGGATCGCCTCCGACAAGGACACCGGCGTCGCCGTCCTCACCCTCGACCGGCCCGAGAAGCTCAACGCCATCGATGTCGACCTGGCCGCCGAACTCGCCGCGGCCTGGCGGGCGTTCAGGTTCGACGACGCCGTACGGGCGGTGGTCGTCACCGGGGCGGGTGAGCGGGCCTTCTGTACCGGGCTCGACCGCGGCGTCGAGGTTCCGCAGCCCACTTCCCCCTACATGGTGGACGATCCGCTCCTCGGCATCGGCCCGAAGGCCAACGACCTCTGGAAGCCCGTCATCGCCGCCGTGCACGGGATGGCCTGCGGAGGCGCCTTCTACCTGCTGGGAGAGGCGGAGTTCATCGTCGCCGACGAGACCGCGACCTTCTTCGATCCGCACACGACGTACGGCATGGTCAGCGCGTACGAGTCCGTCTACATGGCGCACCGGATGCCGTACGGGGAGGCGGCGCGGATGGCTCTCATGGGGACCGCCGAGCGGATCTCCGCGCGGCGTGCCTACGACACCGGGCTGGTGTCCGAACTCACGCCGCCCGGGGGTGCGTTGGACGCCGCCGTGCGCTGTGCCACCGTCATCGCGGCCTGTCCGCCGGAGGGTGTGCAGGGGACCGTGCGGGCCCTGTGGACGGCGCACGGGGCTGCGCGGGCCCACGCCTTTGCGCAGGCGGCGCAGCTCATCTCGCTCGGCAATCTCCCGTTGGAACGGCAGGCGGAACTGTTCTCGACGCGGCGTTCGGACGGGTTCCGAGTGCGGTGAGCCCACCCGGGCCGGCAGGTGTTTTCGCCCCCGCCGCCCCTACCCGTCCCGTCCCCGGGGGCTCCGCCCCCGGACCCCCGGCAGGTGGTTTCTTTGGCTGCGGGAAGGTGGGGGCTGGGCGCGCAGTTCCCCGCGCCCCTGGGCATCTCAGCCCGTCCGGCGTTTGAGGACGAGGCCGTCCAGGCCGAACGGGGGTCTGGGGGCGGAGCCCCCAGGTAGGGATGGGACGGGTAGGGGCGGCGGGGGCGAAACCCTCACGTCGTCCGGGCCGTCCCCGTCCCCTTCTCCGCGTCCAACGCGTACACGCACCGATCCTTGCTGCACGCGTACACCACACCGTCCTTGACGACCGGCGCCCCGGTGATCTCGCCGCCGGTGGCCAGCTTCCACCGCAGGCGGCCGTCGTCCGCCTTGAGGGTGTAGAGGAGATGGTCGGTGGAGCCGAAGTGGATCCGGCCCTCGGCGACGGCGGGAGCGCCGACGAGGTCACCGCCCGCTTGGAAGCGCCACTTGGGCGTACCGGTCACGGCGTCGAGGGTGTAGAGCCCCTTGCCGCTGCCGACATGGACGTGCCCGGCGGCGACAAGGACGGGGTCGATCGAGGCACGGGACTCGGTGGCGATGCGCCAGCGGTCGCGTCCGTCCGTCGCGTCGAGGGCGTACACCGTGCCGAGGTAGTCGGCGAGGTACACGCCGCCGCCCGTGACCGCGGGCCCCGGTACGAACGTCGGCGGGCTGAGGAAGACCGCCGGCGCCTCGAAGTGCCAGCGGACGTGCCCGCTCGCGGCGTCGATGGCCAGGACCCGGGTGCCGGCGGAGACGTACACGTATCCGTCGGCCGCCTGCGCGATCCGCACCGGCACGCCGCCGCACGACGCCGCGTCGCCGATCGGATACGACCAGCGCTCATCCCCCGTACGGGCCTCCAGGGCGCGCAGCCGGGCGTCCTTCCAGATGTACACCGTGCCGTCGTGGACGGCGGGACCGGCCTCCGGGGACTCGAAGTCGGTCTGGGCGCCGGTGACCTCCCAGAGCTTCTGACCGTTGGAGGCCTCCCAGGCCTGGACGCCGCCACCGCGTGTGCCGGTGACCACCATCCCCCGGTCGGCCTTGAGGGAGTACACCCAGGCGTCCGTGGAAAGGCGCCAGAGGTCGCCGCCCTCCCGGGCGTCCAGCGCGAAGAGCGTAGGCCCGTCGGAGGCGTGGATACGGCCGTCCGCCACCGTCATCGACCAGGCCACGTCCCGCGTCTTGAAGCGGCGCCGGCCGGTGGCCACATCCAGCGCGTGGACCTCGAAGGAGGTGACGTAGACGAGGTCGCCGGCGACGGAGGCCTTCCCCCAGACGTCGTTCGACATGCGGAAACGCCACGGCCGCCAGCCGGACGGCGAGTCCGGGGCGGGAACGGGCGGCGCGACGTTGGGCGCGGGATCGGCGCCGTTGACGCCGACGCGCGGCCGGGACCAGGAGGCGGCGAGGCCCGCCTCCGGGGGAGGTGCCTTGACGGCGGCGGCGCGGGCGTCGGCGACACGCGGCCCGGGGCCGATGGGCACCTGGGCGCCGGCCAGCCGCACCGGACCGGCGTCGGGCGCTCCGACGGGCGCGGGGGCGTGCGGGGGAGGGGGAGGCACGACCGCGCGCCCCCCACCACTCCGGCCCCCGGTCTGCGGCTTCACCGGCGGACGGCCCCCACGGCGCGACTCGATCAGGCCCACCGCCCGCTCGGGCAGCCACGCCGACGCCGTACCGCTGTCGTCGGAGCCGGAGCCGAAGAGATGGGGAGCCAGCTGGGCCTGGAGGTCGGCGGGGTTGGGGCGGCCGGTCGCCTCCATCTGCATACAGGACTCGATCAGCGGCCTCAGCTCGTCGGGGAGTCCCTCGAGGTTCGGGCCCTCCCTGAGCAGCATGAAGACCGTCTCGACCGGGTTGGCCCCGTGGAAGGGGGCGTGCCCGGTGGCGGCGAAGACAAGCATGGAGCCCAGCGAGAACACGTCGCTCGCGCCGGTCACGCTGCGCGAGTCCTTCGCCTGTTCGGGCGACATGTAGGCGGGCGTACCGACGGCGACGTTCGTCATCGTCAGACGGGTGTTCGAGACGCCGGACGCGATACCGAAGTCGATGACCCGCGGTCCGTCCTCGACGACGAGGACGTTCGAGGGTTTCAGGTCGCGGTGGACCAGGCCCGCGCCGTGGATGGACTGCAGCGCCTCGGCGACGCCCGCCGCGAGCCAGCGGACCGCCTGGGCCGGCATCGGCCCGCACTCGGTCACTATTTCCTCGAGCGAGGGCGCGGGCACGTACGCGGTGGCGAGCCACGGCACGGCCGCGCGCGGGTCGGCGTCGACGACCGCGGCCGTGTAGAAGCCGGAGACGGCCCGGGCCGCCTCCACCTCACGCGTGAAGCGGACCCGGAACAGCTGGTCCTCGGCGAGCTCCGTCCTGACCGTCTTGATCGCCACCCGCCGGCCTGAAGCCGAGCGCGCGAGATAGACCAGCCCCATGCCGCCGGCACCCAGCCGTCCCAGCACCTCGAACGGCCCGATCCGCCGCGGATCGTGCTGTGTCAGCTGATCCACCACTTGCCTGCCACCTCCCCGTACGAGCCACGTCATCCACGTATGAACGCGGCCCCGTGCAGCGTCTCACCACCGCACCGCCATGGCGGCACGCACCCCGATTCTTCCTGTCCGAGCCACCGGTTGCGAACCCGGGGGCGGATCGGGGTGTCTCGGGATATAACGGCGCCCCCAACCGAGACCCCCGACGGCATCCCCTCACCGGCTACGACGACTCACCGCTGAAGTACGGCGAACGACGCCCCTTGATTGTCCGTGACAACAGCCGCTCTTCCGTACGAGGTGTCGAAGGGAGGCACCTGGACCCGGCCGCCGAGCCGGTTCACCGTCCCGAGTACCGCGTCGCAGTCCTCGACACCGAAGTGGACGACGAAGTGCGGCGGCATTTCGGCCGGGAAGACGTCGGAGACCGTTGCGCGGCCGAAGTCGGGGGAGGCTTCGGGGCCGAAGAGGACGTCGTGGAAGAGGGTGCCGTAGAACTGGTCGACGGCCGCCGTGTCCCGCGCGTACAGCTCGGCCCAGCAGAAGGAGCCCGGCTCGTGCCGCTTGCCGAAGCCGGGGTGGGTACCGGCCTGCCAGAGGCCGAAGACGGCGCCCTCGGGGTCCGCCGCGAGAACCGCCGTGCCGAAGGAGCCGACCTGGGTGGGCGCAGTGATCACCTGTCCGCCCGCCACCCCGATCGCGCGCGCCAGTGCGGCGGCGTCCGGGGTCGCGAAGTACACCGTCCAGACGGTGGGCATCCGACCGTCCCGCTTGGGGACGAGTGCGGCGACGGGCTCACCGTGATGACGCGCCCATACGGACGAGCCGTGTCCCTCGTGCCCGTCGTCGACGCCGGGCTCCTCCGCGAACCCTTCGCCGAAGGTCCAGCCGAAGAGCTCACCGTAGAAGCGCTTGCCCGCGGCCACGTCGGGCAGCTGCGCGTCGACCCAGCACGGAACACCTTCGCGGAAAACGGCTGAATCGGCCATGCGGCCAAGTTAACGTTCCCGCACGCATCCCGCAGAGCAGCCGTACCGCGCGCACCACTCGCCGCAGCACTGCCGCACCACTCGCCGCAGCACTCGCCGCACCACTGCCGCACCACTCCCCGTAGCACGCCTCACACCCCCCGTAGCACGCCTCACAACCCCCGCCGGACAGCCGCGCACCCCATTTGCAGTCGGCCGAATCGCGCTCCGATCACCCCTCGGTAAGCTGACGGCATGACAGGACAAGTGCGTACCGTCGACGGCCGCGTGGCCGGACGGCGTGGGCAGGCGACCAGGCAGAAGCTGCTCGACTGCCTCAGCGAGATGCTCAGCTCCTCGCCTTACCGGGACGTCAAAGTCATTGATGTCGCCCGGAAGGCGGGCACTTCACCGGCGACTTTTTACCAGTACTTTCCGGACGTCGAGGGCGCCGTCCTGGAGATCGCCGAGCAAATGGCCGCGGAGGGCGCCGGGTTGACCCAGTTGCTCGAAGGGCGATCATGGGTCGGCAAGGCCGGCTGGCAGACCGCGCAGGAACTCGTCGACGGATTCCTGGAGTTCTGGCGGAAGAACGACGCGATCCTGCGCGTCGTGGACCTGGGCGCCGCCGAGGGCGACAAGCGGTTCTACAAGATTCGCATGAAGATCCTGAACTCGGTGAACAACTCCCTTACGGACACGGTCATCGAGCTCCAGTCCAAGGGCAAGATCGACAAGGACGTGAACCCCGCGGCGATGGCCGGTTCCCTCGTCGCGATGCTCGCGGCGGTGGCCTCGCACCAGAAGGGCTTCCAGACCTGGGGCGTCAAGCAGGCTGAACTCAAGCCCAATCTTGCCCTGTTGGTTTACCTCGGCGTGACCGGCAAGAAGCCGACGAAGTAGCCCGCGCTTATTTCTCCTGCCCCAGTCTCTTGCCCCCACTCCTGTCATGCGCGCGGCAGTCCACCGGTGTGGACTGCCGCCCGCTGCGCTATGCGGGCCGGCGGCGTCGCACGATCCGGAACAGCCGGATCTCCCGGTCGATCCGCGCCTGGTACGTGGCGTACGGCGGCCAGAACGCCAGCACCGCCTTCCACGCCGCGTCCCGCTCCTCCCCTTCAAGAAGATGAGCGGTTACGGCGATGTCCTCGCCCTTCCAGCTGACCTCGGCGTCCGGATGCGCGAGGAGATTGGCGGTCCAGGCCGGGTGATCGGCGCGGCCGAAGTTGGAGCCGATAAGGATCCAGCTCGCCACCGCCGCGTCGCCGGACTCCCCCGGGCCCTCGGGCATGCAGGCCAGCGGAGTACGCCGTACCAGCCCGCTGCGGGCGCCGCGTGCGGTGAGGACCACCCCCGGCAGCATCTGTGCGCTGAGCAGCACCTTGCCGCGGGTCAGCCGGTGCACGACGCGGTCGAGGGCGGGAATGAGGTGCGGGGCGATCCGTGCGAAGGTCCGGGTCGAGGACACCTTCTGCACCAGCCGGACTCCGGGGACCGTTCCTCGGGCCATCAGACCGCCACCTCCTCAGTGCCGGTGTCGAAGAGCCGCGCCGCGTCGGCCGCGTACGCCCGCAGCCGGTGCACCGGCCCGAAGAGCAGTTCGTCGCCGGACGCCCGCTTGAAGTACAGATGGGCCTCGTGTTCCCAGGTGAAGCCGATGCCGCCGTGCAGCTGGATGCCCTCGGACGCGGCCGCCCGCAGCGCCTCCAGGGCCTGGGCGAGCGCGAGTCCGCCCACTCGCTCACCACCCGTACCGCTCGCCCACGCCGCGTAGTACGCCGCCGAGCGCGCCGCCTGCACGCCCACATAGACATCCGCCAGCCGATGCTTCACCGCCTGGAAGGATCCGATCGCCCGCCCGAACTGCTCCCGCTGCCGTACGTATGCGACGGTCCGCTCCAGCGCGCGGTCGGCGGCGCCCACAGCCTCCGTGGCGAGTACGGCGGCGGCCGTGTCCCCGACGGCGGCGAGCGCACCGAACACGTCACCGTCCTCCCGTCCCAGCAACTCGGCCTCCACATCTCGTAGTTGAATCCGTGCCTGCGTCCGCGTCTCGTCCAACGACGTCTGCCGCACCCGTACGAGACCCGCTGCGCCCTCCGCCACGAGGAACAGCAGCGTCCGCGACCGGGTGAAGCCGCCCGTGTGCGCCGCCGCCACGAGAAGACCCGCGCTGTGTCCGTCGAGCACCTGCTCCACCTGCCCGTACAACCGCCATCCGTCCCCGTCCCGCCTGGCCTGTACGCCACCGGCGCGACCGCCGCCCGCCCAGTCGCCGTGGTTGTCGCCGACCAGGCCGAGGGTGGTGGCGAGCTCGGCGCCGGGGACGGCGAGGGCCGCGGTGAGGGCACCGGACGCGATCCGGGGCAGCAGGTCGGCGCGCTGGGTGTCGGTGCCGAGGGCGAGAAGCAGCGGGGCGGCGAGTACGGCCGTGGAGAGGAGCGGCGAGGGGGCGAGGAAGCGGCCCGACTCCTCGCAGGCGAGGGCGAGTTCGGTGGCCGAGCAGCCGACACCGCCGTACGTCTCGGGGAGGGCGAGCCCCGGCAGTCCGAGCTGGTGCGCGAGCGCGTCCCACAGTCCGGGATCATGTCCGGTGGGGGTCCGTGCGGCGGCCCGCAGCTCCTCCGGACCGCAGCGCTTGAGCAGCAACTCCCGCAGGGTGCGGCGGATCTCGTCCTGTTCGGCGGTGAGGCGGGCATCCATGGGCGGGGCTCCTCCCGATCTGACGGTCCGTCATATTAGAGCGCGCGAAGGAGCAGATGCCCAGGGCGGCGCACGGGACGTTCACGCACCCCGTTCTCCTCATCTGATGTACCGTCAGATTCATGACTTCAGGGAGCCGGAAAGTCGCCGTGGTCGGCATATCCCTCTCCGACTGCGGCCGGGTGGACGACGCGACCCCCTACGCCCTGCACGCCCAGGCCGCCCGCCGCGCACTGGCGGACGCGGGCCTCGACCGGGCGCTGGTCGACGGCTTCGCGTCGGCGGGCCTCGGCACGCTGCCCCCGGTCGAGGTGGCCGAGTACCTGGGCCTGCGCCCCACCTGGGTCGACTCCACCTCCGTCGGCGGCGCCACCTGGGAGGTCATGGCGGCCCACGCGGCGGACGCGATCGCGGCCGGCCGCGCGAACGCCGTACTCCTCGTGTACGGCTCGACGGCCCGCGCGGACATCAAGGCGGGCCGCCGCACCGGCAACCTGTCCTTCGGCGCCCGGGGACCACTCCAGTTCGAGGTCCCGTACGGCCACACGCTGATCGCCAAGTACGCGATGGCCGCGCGCCGCCACATGCACCAGTACGGCACGACGCTCGAACAGCTCGCCTCGGTCGCGGTCCAGGCCCGCGCGAACGCCGCGGCGAACCCGGACGCGATGTTCCGCGACCCGATCACGGTCGACGACGTCCTGTCCGGCCCGATGATCGCCGACCCCTTCACCAAGCTGCACTGCTGCATCCGCTCCGACGGCGGCGCGGCGGTCCTGCTGGCGGCCGAGGAGTACGTACGGGACTGCCGGACCGCCCCCGTCTGGGTCCTCGGCACCGGAGAGCACGTCTCCCACGCCACCATGTCCGAGTGGGACGACTTCACGGTGTCCCCGGCGGCGGTCAGCGGACGGATCGCCTTCGAGCGGGCGGGGGTGCGGCCGGACGACATCGACGTCGCCGAGATCTATGACGCCTTCACCTACATGACGCTGGTGACGCTGGAGGATCTGGGCTTCTGCGCGAAGGGTGAGGGCGGAGCATTCGTGGAGAAGGGGCGGCTGCTGGTGGGCGGGGAGCTGCCGGTGAACACCGACGGCGGCGGCCTTTCGGCCCAGCACCCAGGCATGCGGGGGCTGTTCCTTCTCGTGGAAGCGGTTCGGCAGCTGCGCGGGGAGGCGGGCGAGCGGCAGGTACACAGGGCCGACGGCGCCCCGCCCGCGCTCGCCGTGGCCTCCGGTACGGGGGGCTGGTTCTGCTCGTCGGGAACGGTGATCCTGGGGCGCGGGTAGGAGCCCGCGGTCCCGTCATACGGGGTGTCGCCGCTCAACGCGTACGTGGCGAAGTGAGCGGGGGCGGTCCGTCCACCGTCTCCCGAGCAATACTCGGCCCATGGAACCGGATCTTCATGAGCTGCTCAGGTCGCTGCGTGTGTGGGACCCCGACGTCACGGAACTGCCGCCCTTCGAGCCGGACGAGGCACCCGAGGAGCCGCTGACGCTCTTCGTGCGCTGGTTCGCGGAGGTGGTGGCGGCCGGGCAGACCGAGCCGCACACGGTGGCACTGGCGACGGCGGACGAGGACGGGCTCCCGGACGTCCGGACGGTGATGCTGCACGGCGCCGACGCGAACGGCTGGTCGTTCGCGTCACACGCCACGAGCCGCAAGGGAAGGCAACTGGGCGCCCGCCCCTACGCGGCCCTCGGCTTCTACTGGCCCGCGCAGGGCCGCCAGATCCGCCTCCGTGGCCCCGTCACCGCCGCGTCGGCAGCTCAGAGCCAGGCCGACCTGCACGCCCGTTCCACGGGCGCGCTCGCCGCCGCTCTGGTGGGCCACCAAAGCGATGTCCTGCCCTCGTACGAGGAGTTGGATCGCGCGTCGGACGCGGCGTGGGACCGGGCCCAGCGGGAGCCGGACGCCCAGGCCCCGACCTGGACCCTGTACCAACTCCACCCGGAAGAAGTCGAGTTCTTCCAGGGAGACGCACGGCGCCGACACGTTCGCCTCACCTACCGGCGCGTGGACGATGACTGGATCAAGGAGCTGTTGTGGCCGTGACGCCGGCCACGAAGTCGTACGTCGCGAAGTCGGCGACGGGGCGATAACCGAGGCGCCGGTAGAGGCCGTGCCGCGCCTCCGCTTCACGGCTGGACGTCGCCCTCGGCTTCCTTCGCCGGTGTCGGAAACGTCGGCGCCGGATCCGTGGCGAGCCGTGCGTGCAGATGCACGTCCCGGAACGCGTCGTACCGCCCCGCCTCGAACATCGCCCCCCGCAGCGTCCCCTCGTACCGGAACCCGCAGCGTTCGGCGATCCGGCAGGACGCGTCGTGGTCGAGGGCGTGGCCGAGTTCGAGACGGTGCAGCCGGATGGCACCGAAGGCGTAGCGGGCGGCCAGAGCGAGTGCGCGACCGGCCACCTGGCGGCCGCGGGCCTCGGGCAGGACCCAGTAGCCGACGCGGGCGACGCGCATGACGTGGTCGATCTCTTGGATGCCTATGTGGCCGAGCGTCGTTCCACCGACCGCGTCCGTGACGCAGAGGAAGACGCCGGTGCCGTCGGCGACGCTCTCGGCGCGCGAGCGGAGTGACTCGCGGGCGCCGTCGATGTCCCGGACGATCCGGAGTGGGGTGTTCCAGCGCTGGAACTCCGGGTCGGACAGCCCGCGCAGCCACGCCTCGACGTCGGCGTCGGACTCCGCGTCCCAGAGACGCAGCCGCAGGCCGTACCCCTCCAGCACGGGGAAGGGGTGGGATTGGGGCTGCTCGTCGACGTCGGCCATCCAGCCATTGAAACCCGCCCGCACACCCGCATCACACCCGGGGCTCCTTAGGGCCTGTCCGGCGGATCATGCCGGAGACGCGGGGAGGTGGGCCGGGGCCGGAAAACCGGCACTCCCGCACGGAAGGCGGCCTCCAGTTCCCTCCCGATCCGCAGCTCGCTCTCCGCGCATTCCACCACCTCGGTCATCATCCGCGGGCCCTCCGCGAGGTCGACGACCGCGGCGACGTACGGCACCCGCTCGCCGAACGGCGGGAGGTCGTTGCGGTGGACGACGGACCAGGTGTAGAGCGTGGCGTGGCCGCTCGCGGGACGCCAGCTCACGTCCTCGCTCCAGCAGTGGGGGCAGAACTCGCGGGGGTAGTGGTGGGACCGCCCGCAGGCCGCGCAGTGGCGCAGCAGCAACCGCCCCGCCGCGGCCGCGTCCCAGTACGGCCGGGTGAAGGCGTCCACCTCGGGTACGTCGAACCGCGCACCGCTCACGAGACCAGCCCCTTCACTCGAACAACCCCCTCACGCGAACAGCCCCCTCATGAGAACCATCCGATCGCGCTGTCCAGCGACCACGTCTGCCACGCCATCCCGAACAGCCCGACGGCCGAGATCAGCGCCATCATCGCGTTCTGCCCCTGCTCGGCCCAGTCGTGGATCATGAGGACGAGGTAGAGGAGATTGAGGAGCAGCCCGCCCACCAGGGCAACCGGGGTCAACAGGCCGACCACCAGCCCCAGCCCCACCGCCAGCTCCGCGTACACGACGACATACGCCATCGCCCGCGGGCGCGGCGCGACGACCGCCTCGAAACCGGACCGCACCGCGTTCCACCGGTGTTTGGCCGCGACGTCCGCCGCCCACGCGATCCCGGTCCCCCGCTCGAACCAGCCCTTCTTGTCCTTGTGCCGCCAGCTCTCCAGCCACCACAGCCCGAGCCCGATCCGGAGCACGGCCAGCCATTCCGCCCCGCCGAGCCAGATCGTGTCCATGCGCTCCATGCGCTCCCCTGCCGTCGCCGGGATCTGACGGTATGTCAGTTCAGCGTACGGAGAAGGTCCGCGCAAGAGGCGTGCGCCCTCACACCCCTCCACCACAACCAAGTGACCTACGCCACCGATCCCACCCACTCCCCCCACAGCCGTGATCCGTTCGCAACCGATTCCGGTCTTGACCGAGACCTATCAAGCGAGGACGTGATTACGCTCGCGCTCATGGCCGACTCGACTGCTCCCTCGACGCCCCGCCCGGTGCCGTCCCACGAAGACCGCCCCGTGTACGTGATCGGCGGCGGCCCCGGCGGCCTCGCGGCGGCGTACGCACTGCGTGCCCAGGGCGTACGGGCCGTCGTACTGGAGAAGTCCGACCAGGTCGGGGCATCCTGGCGCCGCCACTACGACCGGCTGCACCTGCACACCACCCGGCGGCTGTCCGCCCTCCCGGGCCTCGCGATACCGCGCTCCTTCGGCCGCTGGGTGTCGCGGGACAACGTGGTGCGCTATCTGGAGAAGTACGCCGAGCACCACCAGCTGGAGATCGTGACGGGCGTGGAGGTCTCGCGCATCGAGCCCGCCCCGGGCGGCGACGGCTGGCTGCTGCGTGCCAGCGGCGGCCGGGAGCTGACCGGCAGCGCGGTGGTCGTCGCCACCGGCTTCAACCACACGCCCCACCTCCCCGACTGGGCCGACCGCGACACGTTCACAGGTGAACTCCTGCACGCCGCCCACTACCGCAACCCCGCCCCCTACACCGGCCGTGACGTCCTCGTCGTCGGCGTCGGCAACACGGGAGCCGAAATCGCCGTGGACCTGATCGAGGGCGGCGCCGCGCGCGTGCGCCTCGCGGTCCGCACGGCGCCGCACATCGTGCGCCGCTCGACGGCGGGCTGGCCCGCCCAGCTCACCGGCATCCTGTGCCGCAGGCTGCCGGTCGGCCTCGTCGACCGGCTGGCCGGGCCGATGGCCAAGCTGAGCGTGCCGGACCTGTCGGCGCAGGGACTGCCCCGCCCCGACACCGGGCTCTACTCCCGCGTCAACGAGGGCTCGATTCCCGTCCAGGACGTCGGCCTCATCGACGCCGTCCACAAGGGACGGCTCGAGATCGTGGCCGCGGTGGACGGTTTCGAGGAGGGCAAGGTCGTCCTCGCCGACGGGAAGCGGATCGGGCCGGACGTCGTGATCGCCGCGACGGGGTACCGGCGCGCCCTGGAGGGCCTCGTCGGACACCTCGGCGTCCTCGACGGCCGGGGACGCCCGGTCGTGCACGGCGCCCGCACGCCGAAGAACACACCCGGCCTCTACTTCACCGGCTTCACCAACCCCATCAGCGGCATGTTCCGCGAACTGGCCCTCGACGCCGAGAAGATCGCGAAGGCGGTCGCCCGCTCCGCGCCCCGCAAACCTTCACCGACCGCCCACTGAACCAGCCACACACACCTCCCCACACACCTCCCCGGACCCGCGAGGCACGCCCGAGTCACGCCCCGAGGCACGCCCCAAGTCACTCCGACGCTTTCCGGTCGGGCGTGTCCCGGTCCGACACGCGCCCCCGTCCGACACGCGTCCCCGTCCGACACGCGTCCCCGTCCGACACGCGTTCCGGTCCGACACGCGTCCCCGTCCGACACGCGTTCCGGTCCGACACGTGGCGGGTACGAACCAGGTGCCCGCCACGCGCCTTCGCGCACCCGGCCATCCGACCAATCCCCCTCCGGGCGCACAGTCACGGTCGCCCGCGCACCTGATTGCTTGCACAACAATGCCTGCACGACGGTTCCTGACGACGCGTCAGTTAAGTAATCTGACACTGCGTCAGTTAATTGGCTGTCACACAGGAGCGGGCGGACCGATGCTTGGATCAACCCACGGCACCCTCACCACCGACTCCCGCCGGGCCCGGGTCATCGCCTGCGGCGAGCAGCCCTCACCGGTCGTGCACGGCAGGCCGGCCGAGCCGGACGACCTGGACGTCAGCGGCCGTCCGCTGTACGCCGGCGTACCCGATCTGGACCGCCTCTTCCGCCCCGAGTCCGTGGCCGTCATCGGCGCCTCGGACGCCGAGGGGCGGCCGAACACCGGCATCACCCGACAGCTGATCGCCTGGGCCGAACGCGTCGGTGCCCGGCTGCACCCGGTTCACCCCAGCCGTCAGTCCGTCTTCGGCATCCCCTGCTCCCCTTCCGTCGCGGACCTGCCCGAGCAGGTCGACCTCGCCGTGCTTCTCGTCGGCGACCCCCTCCCCCTGATCGGGGAACTGGCCGAGGCCAAGGTGAAGTTCGCCGTCGCCTTCGCCTCCGGGTTCGCCGAGACCGGCACCGAGGGCGCGGCCGCGCAGGCCCGGCTCGCCACCGCCGTCCGCCGCTCCGGCCTCCGGCTGCTCGGACCCAACACCAACCTCAACGCCTTCGAGAAGTTCCGCGACGATCTCGACGGCCCCGCGATCGCCCTCATCACCCAGTCCGGGCACCAGGGACGGCCGGTGTTCGCGATGCAGGAACTCGGCGTGCGGCTCTCCCACTGGGCGCCCACCGGCAACGAGGCCGACCTCGAGACCGCCGACTTCATCTCCTACTTCTCCGAGCGTCCCGAGGTCGGCGCCATCGCCTGCTATGTCGAGGGCCTCAAGGACGGCCGCTCCTTTCTGCTCGCCGCCGACCGCGCCGCCCGCCGCGGGGTACCCGTCGTCGCCGTCAAGGTCGGCCGCACCGAGACCGGCGCCCGCACCGCCGCCTCACATACCGGCAAACTGACCGGCGCCGACACGGTGGTGGACGCCGCGATGCGGCAGTACGGCGTGATCCGGGTCGACGGGCTGGACGAACTTGAGGACACCGCCGCCCTGTTGGCCCGCGCCCGTCCCCCTCGGGCCGACGGGGTCGTCGTCTATTCGATCTCGGGCGGCACGGGCGCGCACTTCTCGGACCTGGCGACCGAGGCGGGGCTGTCCCTGCCCGCCCTGTCCGCCGCCAAGCAGGCCGAGCTGCATCAGTGGATACCCCCGTACCTGAGCGTGGCCAATCCCGTCGACAACGGCGGGCACCCGGTCGGCGACTGGCGCGGCCGGAAGATCATCGACGCGCTCCTCGCCGACCCGGAGGTCGGGGTGCTGATCTGCCCGATCACCGGGCCCTTTCCGCCCATGAGTGACAAGCTCGCACAGGATCTGGTGGACGCAGCGGAGCAGACGGACAAGCTGGTGTGCGTGGTGTGGGGATCTCCGGTCGGCACGGAGGCCGCGTACCGCGAGACGCTGCTCGGGTCGTCGCGGGTGGCCACCTTCCGTACGTTCGCCAACTGCATCACGGCTGTGCGTGCCTACCTGGAGCACCATCGGTTCGTCGCCGCCTACCGCTCGCCCTTCGACGAGGCGCCGCGCACCCCCTCGCCGTCCTTCCGCAAGGCGCAGGCGCTGATGCGGCCCGGGCAGCAGCTGAGCGAGCACGCGGCGAAGCAGCTGCTGCGGGCGTACGGGATCCGGGTGCCGCGCGAGCAGTTGGTGACCAGCGCGGCGGCCTCCGTGCGCGCGGCCGGTCTCGTCGGCTACCCGGTGGTCATGAAGGCCTCCGGCGCGCAGATCGCCCACAAGACCGAACTCGGCCTGGTGAAGATCGGGCTGACCTCCGCCAGCCAGGTCAGGGACGCCTATCGCGAGCTGACCGACATCGCGCGCTACGAGGGGATCTCGCTCGACGGGGTGCTGGTGTGCCAGATGGTCGAGCGGGGTGTCGAGATGGTCGTGGGTGTCACGCACGACGAGCTCTTCGGGCCGACCGTGACCGTGGGGCTCGGCGGCGTCCTCGTCGAGGTGCTGCGGGACGCGGCCGTCCGCGTGCCGCCCTTCGGTGAGGACCAGGCGCGGGGGATGCTCCGCGAGCTGCGGGGGCGGGCGCTCCTCGACGGCGTGCGCGGGGCTCCGCCCGTGGACGTGGACGCACTGGTCGAGGTCGTGATCCGGGTGCAGCGGATGGCGCTCGAACTCGGGGACGACATCGCGGAGCTCGACATCAATCCGCTGATGGTGCTGCCCAGGGGGCAGGGGGCGGTGGCGCTGGACGCGCTGGTGGTGTGCCACTGAGCAGCCAGGCCTCCTCCGCAAGAGGCTCAGCCATCCCCGTACGAAACGGAGCACCCCCATGTCCGACTCCCCCCGTGAATCACATACATCTGCCGATAATTCCCTCGACTCATTGATACTTCACGCCACTGACAACGCCGTCTCGTGGATCACCCTCAACCGGCCCGAGACGTTGAACGCCCTCACCTGGGACCAGCGGGAACGCGTGATCGCGCTGCTCGCGGACGCGTCCGCCGACCCTGCCGTACGGGCCGTCGTGATCACGGCGACGGGCCGCGGCTTCTGTGCGGGCGCGGACCTGCGCGGCGGGCCGCCGGCCGGAGAACGGCTGTCCGGCGACGTCGCCCGCACCATCCGCCGCGGCGCCCAGCGCCTGATCGCCGCCGTCCTCGACTGCGAGAAACCGGTGATCGCGGCGGTCAACGGCACGGCGGCCGGGATCGGCGCGCACCTCGCGTTCGCCTGCGACCTCGTACTGGCCGCCGAACCGGCCAGGTTCATCGAGGTGTTCGTGCGCCGCGGTCTCGTCCCGGACGGCGGCGGTGCCTATCTGCTCCCCCGTCTCGTCGGCCCGCAGCGCGCCAAGGAGCTGATGTTCTTCGGCGACGCCCTGACGGCCGCCGACGCGGAGCGGATCGGGCTCGTCAACAGGGTCGTACCGCCGGAGGAGTTGGACAAGACCGCCCGCGAATGGGCCGAGCGCCTGGCCACCGGCCCGACCCGTGCCCTCGCCCTCACCAAGCAGCTGGTCAACGCCTCCCTCGACTCCGACCGCGCCACCGCCTTCACCGCCGAGGCGGCCGCGCAGGAGATCAACATGACGACGGCGGACGCCACCGAGGGCGTCACAAGCTTCGCGGAGCGGCGGAGCCCCCAGTACCGGGGCCGCTGAGTCCGCACCTGCGCCGGGGCGCCGAGTCAGTCCCGCTTCAGGGTGCGCAGATTCACCCAGTCGTCGGCCGCGCGGTGCCCGCCGCCGCGCGAAGGTACGCGCGGCGGCGGGGTTCGTACCGGCCCCCACCCCTTCCTATCTGACACCCCGTCAGCTTCAATGGTCGATGTGATGGGACACGCAGGAATGGCGGCTGCCGCCGTCCGTTATCTCAGGTCGGCCGGGGCCCCCACCGTCGCGGGGCCCGTCGAGGCGTTGCCGCGCCCCGAGCTGCGCGCGGTCGGTGACGACGAGCGGGCGCCGGTCGATCAGGCCGAATTCCGGCGGGTGTTGGGGAACTTCGCGACCGGCGTGACCGTGGTCACCGCTCCTGCCGCCGAGGCCGCCGACGGCCCGGCCGGCTTCGCCTGTCAGTCCTTCGCCTCCCTCTCGCTCGACCCCCCGCTGATCTGCTTCATGGTCGGCCGTACGTCGACGACCTGGCCGCGGATCGCCCGCGCGGGCGTCTTCTGCGTCAACATCCTGGCGGCGCACCAGGGCGAGCTGTGCCGCGGGTTCGCGGTGAGCGGGGCGGACAAGTTCGCCGGGGTCGGGTACGACGCGGCGCCCGTCTCCGGCTCCCCCCGCCTCGCGGGCGCCGCCGCCTGGATCGACTGCACGATCCAGGCGGTGCACACGGGCGGCGACCATCTGATCGTGGTCGGCCGGGTGGACGCGCTCGGCGCGAGCGACGCCGACGTGGCGCCGCTGCTGTTCCACAAGGGACGGTTCGCCCAGGGGAGCCGGCAGTAGGCGGTCGGCCGGCAGTCCGGGTCCTGATACGGATCCGCCCTCAGGCGGCCGCCGTCGG
Source organism: Streptomyces sp. SD15 (assembly GCF_054462255.1). Taxonomy (NCBI): domain Bacteria; kingdom Bacillati; phylum Actinomycetota; class Actinomycetes; order Kitasatosporales; family Streptomycetaceae; genus Streptomyces; species Streptomyces sp. SD15. The sequence continues at coordinate 105,934 of NZ_JBTLMO010000019.1, forward strand.
CACCGGCGCCGACATCGCCCGAACCGGCCGTCGCCGGATCACCAGCGCCATCAGCGCCGCCGCCGCGCACAGCGCGCCCGAGGCGTACCAGACCAAGTCGTACGAGCCGAACGTGTCCCGCGCGACGCCGCCGAGGAACGCGACGAGCGCGGCGCCGACCTGGTGGGAGGCGAGGACCCAGCCGAAGACGATCGCGCTGTCCTCGCCGTACTGCTCACGGCACAGGGCCAGCGTGGGCGGGACCGTGGCGACCCAGTCGAGGCCGTAGAAGACGATGAAGAAGATCATCGGGGGGCGCACGGTCGGGGCCAGGAGCATGGGGAGGAAGAGGAGCGAGATACCGCGCAGGGCGTAGTAGACCGCAAGCAGACGTCGCGGTTCGAAGCGGTCGGTGAACCAGCCGGAGGCGATGGTGCCGACCACGTCGAAGACGCCGATGACCGCGAGCAGCGAGGCCGCCGCCGTGATCGGCATCTCATGGTCGTGGGCCGCGGGCACGAAGTGCGTCTGGATCAGACCGTTCGTCGAGGCGCCGCAGATCGCGAAGGTACCGGCCAGCAGCCAGAAGGGGCCGGTGCGGACCGCGGAGAGAAGGACGGTCACGGCACGCCGGGCCGCACCCGGCACCGGCGCGGGTTTCGCCACGAACTCCTCGGACCCGTACGGCTTCTGGCCCACGTCCGCCGGATGGTCCCGCAGCAGCAGCCATACGAAGGGGACGACCGCGAGCGCCGCGAGGGACACCGTCACCGCCGCCGGGCGCCAGTCGTGCTCCGTGACGATCCAGGAGAGCAGCGGCAGGAAGATCAGCTGGCCGGAGGCCGAGGCCGCCGTCAGGATGCCCGTGACCAGGCCCTTCCGTGCCGTGAACCAGCGGTTGGTGACCGTCGCCGCGAAGGCCAGGGCCATCGAACCGGAGCCCAGGCCCACCAGCAGCCCCCAGCAGAGCAGCAACTGCCAGACCGCCGTCATCCACACCGTCAGGCCCGAGCCGAGCGCGATCACCACGAGGGCGACCGCGACCACGCGCCGGATGCCGAACCGGTCCATCAACGCGGCCGCGAAGGGCGCCGTCAGTCCGTACAACGCGAGGTTGATCGACACCGCCGCGCCGATCGTGCCGCGCGACCAGTGGAACTCCTGGTGCAGCGGGTCGATCAGCAGTCCCGGCAGCGAACGGAAGGCCGCCGCCCCGATGATCGTCACGAAGGTGACGGCGGCGACGAACCACGCGCGGTGGATGCGGTGAGCGGAGGGGCGAGTGGGTCGGGGTTCCTGTGCGGCGGTGGCGGTTTCGGTTGTCTGGGTCACGACATAGAGCTTCAGGCCTGCGTTCTCCACGAACGAGTGGCCCGAAGGACAGCATTCGTTAGAATCGGGCCATGGCCGCACAGCAGGCACGGCAGCAGGCACACCAACGGGCACAGCAGCAGGCTCCCTCGCAGGGCGCACGCCCCAGGCATCGCGTCGTCGTCCTCGCCCTCGACGGGCTGATGCCGTTCGAGCTCGGCATACCGCAGCGCATCTTCGGCAAGGCCGGGGACGCGGACGAACGCAAGCTCTACGACGTCGTCACCTGCTCGATCCGGTCACCGGGCCCCGTCGAGACGGACGCCGACTTCGCCGTCCTCGTGGCGAACGGACCGGAGGCCCTCGCCACCGCCGACACCGTCGTCATCCCCACCTCTTACGAGCTCGGCCCGGTCTACGACGAGGGCGTCCTGACCCCCGAACTGGACGCCGCCCTCGCCCACATCCGCCCCGGCACCCGCCTCGTCTCCATCTGCACCGGCGGATACGTCCTCGCCGCCGCCGGATACCTCGACGGCCGCCGGGCCACCACGCACTGGATGCACGCGGAACACTTCCAGCGGCTGTTCCCGAAGGTCGAGGTCGACGCCGATGTGCTCTTCGTCGACGACGGCGACGTGCTCACCTCGGCGGGCGTCGCCGCCGGGATCGACCTGTGCCTCCATCTCGTACGCCGCGATCACGGCACCGCCGTCGCCAACGAGGTGGCCCGCCGCACCGTCGTACCGCCGCACCGCGACGGCGGCCAGGCCCAGTACATCCAGCGGCCCGTGCCACAGCCGCAGGCGGCGACCACGACCACCGCCCGTGCGTGGGCGCTGGGACGCCTCGACGAGCCGATCCAGCTGCGCGACCTGGCCGAACAGGAGTCCCTGTCCGTACGCACCTTCACGCGCCGCTTCCGCGAGGAGGTCGGCGTCAGCCCCGGGCAGTGGCTCACTCAGCAGCGCGTCGAACGGGCCCGGCACCTGCTGGAGTCCAGCGACCTGTCGATCGACCAGGTGGCGCGGGACGCCGGCTTCGGGACGGCCCAGTCGATGCGACAGCACCTACAGGCGGCGGTCGGGGTCACCCCCACCGCATATCGACGCACCTTCCGGTCCGGGAACGTCGGCGGGATCGGTGACACCCGACTCGACACCGCTCCGCTCGACAACGCTCCCCTCGACACCGTCAGTTGACCCCACCCCGCCCCCGAGCCTCGTTCCACCACCGCGCTCGCCCAGGGCGCCCACAAAGGTGAGCAGCAGGGTGAGTCCGACGCCGGCCAGGATCGCGGTCGAGGGCGCGACGAAGTGGAGCAGGGCGCCCGCGAGGGAGCCCGTCGCGGCGTAACCCGCGCCCACCGCCGCGTACATCACGGAGTACCCCGCCGCCAGCGCGCTCGGCGGGAGCATCTCGCGCAGCGACAGATTGCGGGTGAGCATCGCGCCCGCCTGCAGAACGCCCGCGACCACGAGCGCGGCCGCCATCCAGACGAGGCCCGGTATCAGCGCGACCAGCGCCAGGCACGCCGCGAGGCCGCAGGTCAGCACCACGCTGCGGGTGCTCAGTCGCCCCGGCCAGGAGCGCAGCCCGTACAGGAACGCGCCCACCGCCGCGCCCAGCGACAGCCCCGTGAGCAGCGGGCCCGCCCAGCCGACGCCTATCGCACGCTGTTCGAGGAGGGCGGGCAGGACGAGTTCGGCCAAAGCGAGCAGCGAGAGACCTGCCGCGCCCATGACGTACGCCGGCCATGCCCTGGCCAGGATGCGCGGCATCGACTCGCCGGCCCGGTCCGCCTCGTCCGCGTGCCAGCCCGCGGGCAGCAGCCACAGGCCCGCGACGGACGATGCCATCAGGGCGGCGGCAAGCAGCAGCGGGACCCTGGGGGCGACGCCGAGCGCCAGGCCGGTGACCGCCGCCGGGGTCAGGGACCATATGCCGAAGGTCAGCATCGACTCGGTGGACAGCGCCTGGGCGACGGCCCGCTTCGGGACCAGGCTGGTGAGCAGGGCGCGGAGCCCTCCGGGGGCCGCCGCGGGGGCGGCGCCGGCCAGTGCGGCGAACGCCGCGAGGATCGCCGGGTGCGCCTGCGGTAACGCGCCCAGGCCCGCGAAGCCGACCGAGCCCGCCGCGAGGCCGACGGCCAGGTGGGGGCGGGCTCGGTCCGGGCGCAGGCGCGTGCCGAGGAGGGGGGCGCCGGCGATCTCGCCGATCACGTACGCCGCCGCCAGGGCCGCGCCCAGCGAGTAGCCGCCGGGGCGCTCGCGGACCAGGAAGACCAGAGCCAGGGGGGCCATGGCGACCGGCATACGGGCGGCGATGGCCACGGTGGCCCAGGCCAGGACCTGTTTGGACGCGACGTCTCGGTAGCTCATGCCACGACGTTAGGGGACGCCGCCGACAGTGGCCCACGGGATTTCCTGGCCTGTGGATAACTTCGGGTGGCGGTGCGTATGCGGGTGCCGTGGGGGGATTTCGCCCCCGCCGCCCCTACCCGTCCCATCCCCGGGGGCTCCGCCCCCGGACCCCCGCTTCGCCCGAAGGGCTCGTCCTCAAACGCCGGACGGGCTGATGGTGCAGGCCTGGGCTGAAAGGTTGCCGACTGCACTGAAAGATCCCGCTTCTCAACTGAGAGATCCCGTTTCTAAAACGTCAGCACCGCCCTCGCCACCCTCCCCTCCCTCGCGTCCTGCACCGCCTTGTCGAAGTCCTCGATCGGATAGGTCTCCGTCACCAACTCGTCCAGCAGCAACCGCCCCTCCCGGTACAACTCCGCGTAGAGCGCGATGTCCCGCTGGGGGCGGGAGGAGCCGTAGCGGCAGCCCAGGATGGACTTGTCGAGGTACATCGACGAGACGAGGAAGGACGCCTCGGCGGTCGCCGGGGGTACGCCGAGGAGCACCGCCTGGCCGTGCCGTCCCAGCAGGTCGATGGCCTGGCGGATGAGTTCGACGCGGCCGACGCACTCGAAGGCGTGGTCCGCGCCCGCGGGGAGGATGTCCGGCACGGCCTCCGTAGAGGTGAGGAAGTGCGTCGCGCCGAACCGGCGGGCCATGGACTCCTTCGCGGGGTTGGAGTCGACCGCGACGATCTTCAGGGCGCCCGCGATCCGGGCGCCCTGGATGACGTTGAGCCCGATTCCGCCCGTGCCGATGACAAGGACGCTGTCGCCCCGGTCCACTCGCGCGCGGTTCAGCACCGCCCCCACGCCCGTCAGCACACCGCATCCGATCAGCGCGGCGGACGGCAGCGGGATGTCCTGGGGAATCGGGACCGCCTGGACGGCCTTCACCAACGTCCGTTCCGCGAAGGCCGAGTTGGACGCGAACTGGTACAGCGGTTGCCCGCCCCGCGCGAACGGCTGCTGCGGCATCCCGATCGCCTTTCGGCACATCGTCGGCCGTCCCCGGTCGCACTCGGCGCACGCACCGCAGCTGGCGAGCGTGGACAGCGACACATGGTCCCCTGGCCGGACGTGGGTGACGCCCGCGCCCACCGCCTCGACGACCCCCGCGCCCTCATGGCCCAGCACCACGGGAACGGGAAAAGGTATGGTCCCGTCCACCACGGAGAGGTCGCTGTGGCAGAGTCCGGCCGCGGAGATCGCGACCCGCACCTCGCCGGGTCCGGGATCCCGTATCTCCAAGTCGTCCACGACCTGGGTCCGCTTCCCGTCGAAGATCACGCCTCGCATCGCGTCCCGCATCACGCCACTCATCGCGTCACTCAGCCTTTCGGTTCTCTCGGCAGGCCGAGCACGCGCTCGGCGATGATGGTGCGCTGGATCTCGTCCGAGCCGCCGTAGATGGTGTCGGCCCGGCTGAACAGGAACAGGTGCTGGAACGCGTCGAGTTCGTACGGTGACGTCGGCGACCAGTCCACGGGCCCGGTCGCGGCTTCGGGACCCCGTATCTGCACCGCGAGTTCGCCGAGCCGTTGGTGCCAGCGGCCCCACAGCAGCTTGGCGACGCTGGGAGCGCCCGCGTCGCCACAACCACCCAGTGTCCGCAGGGCGTTCCAGCGCATCGCGCGGAGCTCGGCCCACTGGCGTACGAGGCGGTCGCGTACGACGGGATCGGCGACCGCGCCGTTCGCGACGGCCGTCTCCACCACCTGCCCCAACTCCTCCGCGAACCCGATCTGTTGGGCCAGCGTGGAGACGCCGCGCTCGTAGCCGAGGAGGCTCATGGCCACGCGCCAGCCGTTTCCCTCGCCGCCGACGACGTGCTCGGCGCGCGCCCGGGCTCCGTCGAAGAAGACCTCGTTGAACTCGCTCGTACCGGTGAGCTGGCGGATCGGACGGACCTCGACGCGGCCCGGCTGGTCCATCGGGAGGAGGAGGAAGGACAGACCGTGGTGGCGGGTCGACTCCGGTCGCGTCCGGGCCAGGACGAAGCACCAGTGCGCGTCGCGGGCGAGGGAGGTCCAGATCTTCTGGCCGGTGACGCGGTACGTGTCTCCCTCCAGCAGCGCGGTGGTGCGCAGGCCCGCCAGGTCCGAGCCCGCGCCGGGCTCGCTGTAGCCCTGGCACCAGAGTTCCTCGCCGCGAGCGATGGGGGGCAGGAAGCGGGCCTTCTGTTCCGGTGTCCCGTGCGCGATGAGGGTGGGGGCCAGCAGGTTCTCGCCGATGTGGCCCGAGCGGGCGGGCGCCTTCGAACGGGCGTACTCCTCGGCCCAGACGACCTGTTGGGTCAGGCTCGCCCGCCGGTTCCCGTACCCGTCCTCACTCCACCCGAGGCCGATCCAGCCTCCGCGGCCCAGCTCCCGCTCCCAGTCCTGCCGGGCCCCCGGGCCATCATCGAGATGCGCCGTCAGCCAGTCCCGCGCCGCTCGCCGGAAGACCTCGTCCTCGGCATCGAATCCGAACTCCACGCGCTTCCCCTCCCGACCTGCCCGCACCACGGCACCCTCACGCGTTCGGTCGCGCCTTCTCCGCCGCCGCCCGCGCCATCGCCTCCACCTGCTCCAGCAACGGCATCGGATCCACCCCCACCGTCCCCGGCAGGAAGTCCGCGATCCGCTCCGGAGTCCAAGGGCCCTCCGCGTACCCCGCTCGCAGCTCCCGCGGCTGCGCCCACACCGCGATCTTCGGCCCGGCGATCGTGTAGACCTGCCCGGTGATCCGCTCCTTTCGGGCGCGGTCCGACAACAGGTAGACCACCAGCGCGGCCACGTCCTCCGGTTCGCCGATCTCCTTGAGCTCCATGGGGACGTTCGCCGACATTCGTGTACGGGCGACCGGTGCCACCGCGTTCGCCGTCACCCCGTACTTGTGCAGCCCGAGCGCCGCGCTCCGCACCAACGAGATGATCCCGCCCTTGGCGGCGCTGTAGTTCGCCTGCGCGACCGAGCCCTGGTGATTGCCGCTGGTGAAGCCGATCAGGGTGCCCGAACCCTGCTTGCGCATGACCGCCGAAGCCGCCCGGAAGACCGTGAACGTGCCCTTCAGGTGGGTCGCGACGACCGGGTCCCACTCCTGTTCGGACATGTTGAAGAGCATCCGCTCGCGCAGAATGCCGGCCACGCACACCACTCCGTCGATGCGCCCGTACGACGTCAGCGCCGCGTCGACGACCCGCTGCCCGCCCGCCATCGTCGAGATGTCGTCGGCCACCGCGACCGCTTCCCCGCCCGCCGCCTCGATCTCCTTGACCACGGCGTCGGCGACGGAACTCGTCGGCTCGCCACCCTCGACGGACACCCCGTAGTCGTTGACGACGACGCGCGCCCCCTCCGCCGCGGCGGCGAGGGCGACGGCGCGGCCGATTCCCCGGCCCGCCCCCGTCACGGCGATGACCTTGCCTGCCAAGAAGTTCCCCATGCCCGGCCCCTTCCCGCAGTTTCTGACGGTCCGTTAGATTCGATCCGACTCAGATTCTACGACCCGTCAGATGCCTGGAGACAAGCCCCGGGGAGGACTCATGTCACTGCCGCCGCTCCGTCCGGAGTTCCATGACATCGCCAAGCGCGTGAACAACTGGGGGCGTTGGGGGGCCGATGACGAGATCGGGACGCTGAATCTCATCACCGACGAGGTCGTGCGCGAGGCGGCGGCGAGCGTGCGCACGGGCCGCCGCGTCCCTCTCGCGCTCCCCCTCCAGCAGGACGGGGTCCAGACCGGGATGATCCCCGGGCGGGTCAATCCGCTGCACGTCATGGTGCAGATCAATCAGGAGATCTTCGGACCCGGCACCGTCGCGTGCAGCGACGACGCCGTGACCCTGGGCCTCCAGGCGGCCACCCATTGGGACGCGCTCACCCATGTCTCGCACTCCGGGAAGCTCTACAACGGGCGCCCGGCCGACACGATCACCCCGCACGGCGGCGCCGAGTTCAGCGGAATCGACAAGCCCCGGCACATCGTCTCGCGGGGCGTGCTGCTCGACATCGCCCGCACCCGCGGGGTCGACCGCCTCGACGGCGGGTACGCCGTGACCCCCGAGGACCTGGACGCGGCGGAGGAGTTGGCGGGCACGCGCGTGCGCCCCGGCGACATCGTGCTCGTACGGACCGGGCAGATGCAGGTCTACCTGGCGGGCGACAAGCACGCGTACGCGTATCCGTCGCCCGGGCTCTCGGTTCGCACGCCCGAGTGGTTCCACGCGCGCGATGTCGCGGCCGTCGCGAACGACACTCTCACCTTTGAGATCTTTCCTCCCGAAATCGAGGACCTGTGGCTGCCCGTGCACGCGCTCGATCTGGTCGAGATGGGGATGCTGCAGGGTCAGAACTGGAATCTCGAAGAGTTGTCCACAGCCTGTGGACAAGAGAAGCGCTACGCGTTCCTCCTGTCGGCGATGCCCGAACCCTTCGTGGGCGGCACGGGAACCCCCGTGGCACCGGTCGCCATCCTCTGAGACGAGCCCCCCGATCAGGTCGGCCGGCGGCGCGCCACTGCCCGCCCCGAGCACGGCACCGCGCACCACCGGCCGGTTCCGGCGCACCCACCCTGCTCCCTCTGACCCCGGTAGGAGCTGACGCCGAATCACGACCCGCACTCGCCGAGGGTCCCCGTCACCGGAACCCTCGCCGTCCCCTCGCGGCGAATCGCTGAACACAAGCGTGATCAAACGGACACGCCACGTCAACACCCGTTCGGTGATTCGTCACTTACGACCGATTTGTGAAGGCGCGCACAGAAGCACACCCCGGCGCACTCAGCCCTGCCCGAGGTCACGGAAACGGAATTCGTGCATAGATGCACGAACTCGAGAACAACTGCCGCGAACAAGAACCGACAACAGGAGCCGCGAACCGCGAACGGGGACCTGGACGGCCACAAAAGAACAGGAGCCCGGGCGGCCGCAAAAACCTAGACGGCCTCGTACGCCTCGTACGCGAAATCCCCGTACGCCGAGGTCGTGTACACGGCCCTCGTCGTCGCACCCGGCGTACAGCGGTCCACCTCGCACCAGATGCTCTTGCCGGCGCCCTCGAGGTTCCAGCCCCAGCGGTCCGCGAGGCCGTCGACCAGTTCCAGGCCGCGCCCGTTCGTCTCGTCGCCGTCGGCGTGCCGGGGCGTCGGGGGGCAGGCGCTGGAGTCGGCCACCTCCAGGCGGACGGTGCCGATGGACTCGCCGGGAACGCCCGGCAGAGTCAGCCGCAGCACGGCCGGACAGCCGGTGTGCACCACGGCGTTGGTGACGAGTTCGGAGACGAGCAGGATCAGCGTCTCGGCGAGCGGTTCATCGGCCTCTATCCCGGACCCGGCGAGCCGCGAACGGGCCCATCGCCGGGCTCGCCCCACCTCCGCGGGGTCGGGCCGGATCTCCAGCTGCACTTGAAGCACCTGCACCGCTCACACCATCCGAACCGGCGGACACATCGCCTCGCGCCTCACGAGGGCCACGATTGTGGCCATGACCTGCATGACCAGAACCAGGGTCACGGAACGTGATTCCCTTGAGAGACAGCATGGTTGACGTACAGTCACCCCAACAAGCGCTTCGGGCATATTCCAGCGCGAAGAAGTACGCGTGCGGCATACTGTGCGACGCTCGCCGTGGGGAGTCGAACAGGCGATCGCGGGAGTCCGCACCGCCTTGCGAGCGGCGAGCATCGCCGGATCCGGCGCCGCCTCAGGGGCAACACCGGGATGGCTCAGTCTCGGAACCACTCGCATCTCACACAAGGTACCGGAGCCCGACGCCGACTCCGGGCCGTGACAAGTCACGCCTAGGACACAACCCGATATCAACGCTCCGTAATTCCGGTATGCCACGATCCGCGACATTCATTTCGCCGCTTACCGGAGCGCGCCTGGACAGAGCCCTATTGGGCCGTTCCGGCCAACAGGTCGGCCGCCAGCAAATCCTCACTCTCCGTGTCCGAACCTCCACGTTGGGTCCGCACCCACGCCCGCTTCAGATACAGATGGACGTCGGACTCCCAGGTGAAGCCCATGCCGCCGTGCACCTGGAGGCAGTCGCGGGCTCCGCGCACGGCGGCCTCGTCGGCGAGCAGCCGGGCCGCCGCGACGTCCAGCGGGTCGGCGGTCACAGCGGCCGCGTAGACCGCGGCGCGTGCCACCTCCACCCGCACCAGCATCCGGGCGCACAGGTGCTGCACCGCCTGGAAGGCCCCGATCGGCCGCCCGAACTGCTCGCGCGTCCGGGCGTGTTGCACCGCCATCTCGCAGGTACGGGCAGCGGTACCGAGCTGTTCGGCGGCGGTGAGGAGGGAGGTGAGGAGTACGTCCGTGGAGGCGGCCACGACGGAGACGGACGCCCCGTGCGGTGCGGCCACAGGCACGCGGTGCAGCGGCGTCAGCGGGTCAACCGACCGCAACGGCTCGGCACCCACCACGTCTCCTCGCACGACACCCGCGTCCCGTACGACATTCCCGTCCCGTACGACACCCGCCTCCCCTACGACATCCCCGTCCCGTACGACACCCCCGTCCCGTCCCTCACCCACCCCTCGTACGACATCCGCCTCCTCCAGCCACTCCACCAGCCCCCCGCCGTCGACGGCCGTCACCACGGCCTCCCCGGTCGCCGCCCCGGCCGCCACGCCCGCGGCGAGATGGGTGGCGACGAGGGGACCGGGCAGCAGTACCCGCCCCGCCTCCTCGAAAGCCAACACCGCTTCCGGGAGGCCGAGTCCGACGCCGCCGTCCGCCTCCGGCAGCCGCAGCGCGAAGAACCCCGCCTCGCCGAGCTCGCGCCACAGCGCCCCGTCGAGGCGTGGGCGCCCGTCGGGCCGATCGCGCACGGCGGCGCGCAGCTGTTCGGGGCCGAACCGCGCGGTCAGCAGCTCGCGCACGCCCGCCCGCAACGCCCGCTGGTCGTCATTGGGTTGGAAGTCCACGGAGAGAACGTCACCGCCCCTTCGGCAGGCCCAGGATCCGCTCGGCCACGATGTTGTGCTGGATCTGCGAGGTGCCGGCCGCGATGGTGTACGACAGGGAGGTGAGCCGGTCGAGGGTCCACTCCCGGCCGAGGTCGAGGGATTCGGGGCCGAGCACCTCGGCGGCGGCGTCGTACAGCTCCTGCCGCGCCTGCGAGTACCGGAGCTTGAAGACCGACCCGCCGACGCCCGGCACTCCCCCCGTCCGCTGCGACTCGCTGACGTTCCACTGCGTGAGCCGCCACAGCGCGCGGAACTCGGCGTTGAGCCTGCCCAGCCGCCGCCGTAGCGCCGCGTCGTCCCAGCGGCCGTTCCTCCGCGCCTCGCGGGCGACTTCGCCCAGCACGCGTCGGCAGGCGACGACTTCGCCGACGAAGGCGGTACCGCGCTCGTACGACAAGGTCACCATCGTCACCCGCCAGCCGTCGTTCTCGGCGCCGACCCGGTGGGCGACCGGCACCCGCACCTCGTCGAGGAAGACCTCCGCGAACTCGGTCGAGCCCGCGAGCGTACGCAGCGGACGGACCGTGATCCCCGGCGCGTCCATGGGCATCGCCAGCCACGTGATGCCGCGGTGTTTCGGGGCGGCCGGGTCGGTGCGGACCAGCAGTTCGCACCAGTCGGCGACCTCGGCGTGGGAGGTCCAGATCTTGGACCCGCTCACCACGTAGTGGTCGCCGTCCCGCCACGCGCGCGTGCGCAGTGCCGCGAGGTCCGAGCCGGCGTCCGGCTCGCTGAACCCCTGGCACCAGACCTCCTCGCCGCGCAGCACGGGCGGAAGCCAGCGCGCCCGCTGTTCGGGGCTCCCCTCGGCGGCGATGGTCGGCCCGGCGTGCAGCAGCCCGACGAAATTGGCCCCTACGTAGGGGGCACCCGCGTTTTCCGTCTCCTCCAGATAGATGAGGTGCTGGGTGGGGGTGGCTCCCCGGCCGCCCGCGTCGACGGGCCAGTGCAGCCCCGCGTACCCGGCGTCGTACAGCATCCGCTGCCACCCGAGGTCGTACGCCCGTCTGCCCGGCCAGTCGTCCGGGGACGGCTTCGGGGGCAGCGACGGGAGCACCTTGGCGAGCCACTCCCGCAGCCGCGCCCGGAACTCCTCCTCTTCAGGCGTGTACGCGAGGTCCACTACAGGTGCCGGTCCAGATCCAGGTCCAGCATGCGGATGGCGTTGCCCCGCATCAGCTTGTGGATCGTCTCGTCGTCCAGGCCCTTCACATGATCGAGGGCGACCTCCTTGGTGTGCGGGAAGGTCGAGTCGACGTGCGGGTAGTCGGTCTCGAAGGTCGCGTTGTCCCGTCCCACCACGTCCAGGGACGCGACGCCGTGCTTGTCGCGGAAGAAGCAGCAGAAGATCTGCCGGTAGTAGTACGTCGACGGGGGCTCGGGGATGAGGTCGCGCACCCCGCCCCAGGCGCGGTGCTCGTCCCAGACGTCGTCGGCGCGCTCCAGGGCGTACGGGATCCAGCCCATCTGTCCTTCGGAGTAGGCGAGTTTGAGGCGCGGGAACTTCACCAGGACACCGCTGAACAGGAAGTCCATCATCGAGGCCATCGCGTTGTTGAAGGACAGCGAGGCCTGGACGGCGGGCGGGGCGTCCGGGGAGGCGGCCGGCATCTGGGAGCTGCTGCCGATGTGCATGTTCACGACCGTGCCCGTCTCCTGGCAGATCGCGAAGAAGGGGTCCCAGTAGCCGGAGTGGATGGAGGGAAGCCCCAGGTAGGTGGGGATCTCCGAGAAGGTCACGGCCTTCACGCCCCGGGCCGCGTTGCGCCGGATCTCGGCGACCGCCAGGTCGATGTCCCACAGCGGGATCAGGCACAGCGGGATCAGCCGGCCGCCGCTGTCGCCGCACCACTCCTCGACCATCCAGTCGTTGTACGCGCGTACGCAGGCCAGGGCCACTTCCTTGTCGTGCGCCTCGGCGAAGGTCTGCCCGCAGAAGCGGGGGAAGGTCGGGAAGCAGAGGCTGGCCTCGACGTGGTTGAGGTCCATGTCCTTGAGGCGCTCGACGGGGTCCCAGCAGCCGCGCCGCATCTCCGCGCGCGTGATGCCCTCCAGCGTCATCTCGTCGCGGTCGAAGCCGACGGCGGCGATGTTGCGCTTGTACGGGAACTTGAGGTCCTCGTAGATCCACCAGTCGGTGGGCGGACCGTCCGGGTCCATCGTGATCCGGTACTTGCCGCCGACGTAGGCGAGCTCGCCGATCCCGGCCGTGAGGGGCTTCGGCCCACGGTCGCGGTACTTGCTCGGCAGCCAGGTGTCGAAGAGGTGCGCGGGCTCGATCACATGATCGTCGACGCTGACGATCCGCGGCAGTTCCGTCATGAGTGGCCTCCGCCTGGGCTGCGTATCCGCATACGCACCCGATCCGAATCTGATGACCCGTCAGAAAGGTGTCACAAAGGAGGCTAGCCCCGCACCCCTGGACCGACAAGGCGGTGCGGCCTACGCTCTGGCCAATATCTGACAGCCCGTCAGCTGGCGTTGACCACAGGGGGCCGCCGTGAAGGACACCGACACCGACACCGCCCATGCTCTGGCCGCATCGCGCACCCTCTGGGAACTGGTCGCCCGCCGCGCCGACCTCACCCCCGACCGGCCCGTCCTCCTCCAGGACGACCGCTCCCTGACCTTCGGCGCGCTGCGCGAGCGCGCCGAGCGGGTGGCGGCCGGCCTGTACGACATGGGCGTACGCCCCGGCACGGTGGTCGCCTGGCAGCTGCCCACCCGCGTCGAGACCGCGCTGCTGTCCTTCGCGCTGGCCCGCCTCGGGGCCGTGCAGTCGCCGATCATCCCCTTCTACCGGGACCACGAAGTCGGATTCGCGGTCCGGGAGTCCAAGGCGGAGTACTTCGCCGTGCCGGGCGAGTGGCGGGGCTTCGACCACACGGCGATGGCCCGGCGGCTCGGTGCGAAGGGGGTGTTCGAGGCGTACGACGTCCTGCCGGACGGTGATCCCGCCGTACTCCCCGGTCCGCCCTCCGACGGCACCGCGGTCCGCTGGATCTACTGGACCTCGGGCACCACCTCCGACCCCAAGGGCGTCCTGCACACGGACCGTTCCCTCATCGCGGGCGGCTCGTGCCTCGCGCACGCGCTGCGGCTCTCGGCCGACGACGTGGGCTCGATCGCCTTCCCCTACGCGCACATCGGCGGGCCCGACTACCTGGTGATGCTGCTGCTGTACGGCTTCCCCGCGGTGATGTTCGAGCACTTCGCGCTGCCGGACGCGCTGGAGGGATACCGGAAGCACGGGGTGACGGTGGCGGGCGGTTCGACGGCCTTCTACTCGATGTTCCTCGCCGAGCAGCGCAAGCGGCCACAGGAGCCGGTCATCCCCACGCTGCGGCTGCTGGCGGGGGGTGGCGCTCCCAAGCCGCCCGAGGTCTACCACTCCGTCGTACGGGAGATGGGCGTGCAGCTCACCCATGGGTACGGGATGACCGAGGTCCCGATGATCACGATGGGGGCGCCGGACGACACGGTCGAGAACCTGGCGACGACGGAGGGGCGGCCGCCGGAGGGGATGGAGATACGGATCGTGGACGGGGAGGTGCGGTTGCGCGGGGAAGCGGTCTGTCAGGGGTATCTGGACCCGGCGCAGACCGCCGAGGCCTTCGACGCGGACGGGTTCCTGATCACGGGTGATGTGGGGCACCTGACGGAGAGCGGGCACCTCGTCCTTACCGGGCGCCTGAAGGACGTCATCATCCGCAAGGGCGAGAACATCTCGGCGAAGGAGATCGAGGATCTGCTGCACCGGCACCCGGCCGTCTCGGACGTCGCGGTGATCGGTCTGCCGGACGCCGAGCGCGGCGAGCGGGTCTGCGCGGTGGTCGAGCAGCCGCCGGACGCCGACTCGCTGACCCTGCCCGCCGTGACGTCCTACCTGCGCGCGGCAGGCCTCTCCGTACACAAACTGCCGGAACAGCTGGAGGTACTGGACGCCCTCCCCCGCAACGAGACCCTACGGAAGATACTCAAGTACAGGCTGAGGGAGCAGTTTTCGGGGGGTACGGGGCGCGAGGAGGTCCGGTAGTCCCGGCGCCGGAAACCTCAGGAGGCCGCAAAGGGGCGCCAGGAAGTCCCTGAGGCCCGGAAACGGGAGGCCCGGAGCCCGGAAACCGAGAAGCCCGGAGGCCGCGAGGCCAGGGAAGCCAGGGAAGCCATAAGGTTCGGGAGTTGCCGGTGCTTCGGCGAGTCCGGGCACCCCCGAAAGCCCAAACACTGCGGAAGACCCGGGCCTTCCGAAGCTGCGGAAGGCCCGGGGAGCCCGGGAACCCAGGTCGCGGAGAGCCCGGCCCGGAAAGCCCGGCGGGAGCAGAGGGTGCGGGCGGATCGGGGCCGGGCCCGCTACTCCGGGACGGTGAAGTAGCGGGCGAACGCGGTCACGATCTCCGCTTCGCCGATTCGGCCGTCGGCGTCCGTGTCGAGGGCCGCGGCCGCCGCGGCGGCGACGTCGTCGCGTACGCCCAGGGCCTTGAGTACGCGCACGGTCTCCTCGACGGTGACCGCGCCGTCCCCGTCGGTGTCCGCGACGGCGAGGGCCGCGTGCAGGAAGGGGCGGGCGATCTCCCCGAAGCCGTCCGGGTTGTCGTGCAGCCGCTTCACGGCTCCGCTGACGAACTCCTCGCGGGAGATCCGCTGGTCTCCGTCCCGGTCCGCTATCCCGGCCATGCCCTGCCAGAAGGCCTCCGCGCCGATGTACAGGGCCTGGCCCTTGTCCGACCGGGCGGTGGTACCGAACTCGGCGAGGACCGCCTTCGCCGCGGCGTTGAAGTCCTTCCGGTCGATGTAACCGTTGCCGTCCTGGTCGAAGCCGGCGAACCGCCTGGCGATCCTGCGTTCGTACTCGATGCTGACCATGTCTTTCGGGCCTGCCTTACGTCACGTGGGGTGCATCTGGCACGGAGCGTACGACGACCGGGGCCACCAGGGAGCGGGAAAACGACGCTTGTGCCAAGACCGGAGGAATACTGCGACAACGATGTGGCCCCGACGTGACGTTGCCCGGCCGCGGACGTGACGCCGATCACGCCGACAGAGGACTCGCCTCCTCGTCGACGGCCGAGCGGATGTCCGGATAGACGTCGAAGAGACGGCGGACGCCGAGGGCGGCGAGGACGCGGTTGACGTGGGAGGCGTCGGTGACGCTCTGGGCCGGCAGGATCAGCCGCAGGCGGCCCTGGCAGGAGCGGACCAGGCGGCGGGTGGCGATCAGGACGCCGACGCCGCTGGAGTCGCAGAAGAGGACCTCGGAGAGGTCGAGGACGAGACTGCGGCGGCCCTCCGCCACCGCGTCGTGCACCCGCTGGCGCAGCACGGGCGATGTCACCAGATCCATCTCGCCGGACACCTGGAGCACCGCCCACTCGCCCTCTTCGCCGTCGGTCACCTTGAGCGCCACTGCCACGCCTCTCGCTCGCCTTGCTCGCCGGAAACGGAAGGAGTTCCTACGCTTCCTTTCAGCGCGGCTGCCCCGCCGTCGTTCCATGAAACACCGGTTCGGGACCGATGAAACGTCGGTCTACGGTCGAAAATGCTGGACGGGCGAGCGATTTCGGTCGCTTACTGGTCACATACGGACTGATTCGATCGAACCTGAGGGGGCAAGTGATGGGCTTCTACCATCAGCGCCCCGCCCAGGGGCGCACATTGACGTAAAGGGGCGTGCGCTCTCACACGTGCCGACTACATTCAACACAGCAGTGCACACACGCTGAACAGGTACAGCCAGCGGTAGAAGAGGGACAGGCGCCGGGCACGAGCAGGGGTGAGGGGTGAGGGGGCCGCATGGCGAAGAAGGACGCACCGCCGCGCTGGGATCGCAAGATGCAGCAGCGGCTCGCACGCGGGGAGGCGGCCGCGCTCGGTGAGCTCTACGACCGGTTCGCCTCGCTCGTACACGGCCTCGCCCACCGCGTACTCGGCGACGAGCGCGCCGCCGACGGCATCACCCGCGAGGTGTTCGCCCACGTCTGGGAGAACCCGGAGTCGTACGACCCGAAGCAGGGCCCCCTGCGCTCCTGGGTCGCCACGCTG
The DNA here is from genome assembly GCF_054462255.1 of Streptomyces sp. SD15. NCBI lineage: Bacteria > Bacillati > Actinomycetota > Actinomycetes > Kitasatosporales > Streptomycetaceae > Streptomyces > Streptomyces sp. SD15. Next base: position 122,620 of record NZ_JBTLMO010000019.1, read on the forward strand.
GCCCACCGGCTCGCCGTGCAGCGGCTGCGCGTGACCGAGACCGCCGCGCTCGCCCTGGACGGCGGAGGTACCACCGAGGAGTTGGAGCGCAAGGTGCACAGCGCGTCCGTGGCCGCCCGCGCGGACTACATCGTCACGTCCATGCCCACGCCCCTGCGGGCCGCTCTGGAGCTGGCGTACTTCCAGCGCCGCGACTACCGACAGGCCGCCGCCGACCTCGGCGTCACCGAGGACGAGGCCCGCCGCCGGCTCCGCCTCGGCCTCCAACTGCTGTCCACCGCCCACGACGCCGGGCCCACCGGCGCACCGCCCGAATACGGAGGTGCGCGGTGAAGGGAGGAGCGGACCGGTTCGAGGCGTTCGACGAGCACGAGGAGCCTCCCGAGGAGCACGAGAAGTACGAGGGGTACGAGGGGAAGGACGGGGACGACGAAGAGGCGGACGTCGAGGGTGGTGGCGTAGACCCCGAGGGGGCCGGAGCGTCGGAGTCCGGGCCCGCATGGGGCTCGGGCCGTGGCCCCGGCGGGCCCGAGGGCGGCAGCACCGGGGAGCCCGCCGATCCGGGGCGGCCGCCGCGCATACCCATGCCGCGTCTCTCCGTCGAGGACACCGGGCTGCCGCTGCCCGAACCGACCCCCGCCCCGGTCCCCGAGCGCGCGCCGCTCGTCCTCGAGCACCGGGTACTGAAGGCGCTGCTCGGCGCCTGGGCGCTGGCCGCCTGCTCGACGGAGGAGACCGCAGCGGTCGAGGAGCACCTCGGGGACTGCGGATCCTGCGCGGACGAGGCGCTGCGGCTGCGCGAGGCGGTCGGACTGCTGCACCCGCCGGAGAGCCTCGACCTCGACCCGACGCTGCGCACCCGGGTCCTGGAGAGCTGCCTCGACCGGCGGCCACCGCGGATCCCGGTGCCCGAGTGGGCAGCCGCCTACGACGCGGAGACCGCGCGGCTCGACGCGCTGCTGCAGGACATAGGCGATGCCGAATGGCACGCGCCCGTGCGACTGCGCTGGTTCGAGGGCAACGGGCCCACCAGCCGTCGTACGACCGTCGCCGGGGTCATCGCGCATCTGCTCACCGTGGACGGGCTGGTCGGCCTCGCGCTGGGCCTGGAGGACCCGCTCGGTGCCGCGGCCGTGAAGGACCCGACGCCGAAGGACGCGACCCCCTCGGGCCGCACCGAGGCCTACTGGCGTACCTCGCACTTCCCGCCCACCCGGGCCGTGCGCGGGCCCTGGCGGGAGCAGAGCCACCACATCATCCGGACGGTGTCGTTCGCGGGCGGAGGCTCCGGGCGGCTCGCCGTGTCGTACGGCGGCTTCGAGCTGCCGCTGCGCGACTCGATGCTGGACCGCGCCTTTGAGTGCTGGGTCCACGCGGGGGACATCGCCGACGCGGTGGACTATCCGTACGAGCCGCCGGCGCCGCGCCATCTGCACCGGATGATCGATCTGGCGGCGCGGATGCTGCCCGGCTCGCTCGCCGAGCGCCGCCGGGCGGGACTGTCGGCTCCGCCGCCGCGTCGTCTCGTCGCGGCGGGCGCGCCGGGGCGCAGCCTGCGCCTGGAGATCGAGGGGTTCGGGGGCGGCGAGTGGCTCATCCCGCTCGACGCTCCTGGCGCCGTCGCATCCGCCGAGCACGAGGTCGCGCATGTCGCACTGGACGGCGTGGAGTTCTGTCGCCTGGCGGCGGGACATGTGTCGCCCGAGGAGGCGGCCGCCGGACAGGACGGGGACCGGGAAGCGATCAGGGACGTGCTGTTCGCCGCGGCGTCGTTGAGCCGGATGTAGGTTGCCGCCCGCTGATCCGTTGCCCGGCACGCGGGCGGGGGCGGGGGCGGGGGCGGGGGCGGGGGCGGGCGGGCGCCCCTGGGGGCTCCGCCCCCAGGGATATGACCGTCCTCGCTACGCGAAGATCACCGTGCGTCGCCCGTTCAGCAGGATGCGGCGCTCCGCGTGCCACTTCACCGCGCGCGCCAGCGCCTGGCACTCCACGTCGCGGCCGATGGCGACGAGCTGGTCGGGGGTCACACCGTGGGCGACGCGCTCGACCTCCTGCTCGATGATCGGGCCCTCGTCGAGGTCGGCCGTGACGTAGTGGGCGGTGGCTCCGATGAGCTTGACGCCCCGGGCGTGTGCCTGGTGGTACGGCTTGGCGCCCTTGAAGCTCGGCAGGAAGGAGTGGTGGATGTTGATGATCCGGCCGCTGAGCTGCTTGCACAGGTCGTCGGAGAGCACCTGCATATAGCGGGCCAGGACGACGAGTTCCACCTGCTCCGCGCGGACCAGCTCCAGGAACTGCGCCTCGGCCTCGGCCTTCGTGTCCTTCGTCACCGGAATGTGATGGAAGGGGATGTCGTACGACGCCACGAGCTCGGCGAAGTCCGTGTGGTTGGACACCACGGCCGCGATCTCGACGGGCAGCGCTCCGGTCCGCGCGCGGAAGAGCAGGTCGTTCAGGCAGTGGCCGAACTTGCTGACCATCAGCACGATCCGCATCTTGTCCTCGACCCGGTGGAGCTGCCAGTCCATGTGGAAGGAGTCACCGATCGCCGCGAAGCTCGCCCGCAGCTTGTCCAGGGTCACCGGCGCCTCCGCCGAGAAGTGGACGCGCATGAAGAACAGTCCCGTGTCGTGGTCGCCGAACTGCTGGCTGTCCTCGATGTTGCAGCCGGTCATGAAGAGGTAGCTCGAGACGGCGTGCACGATTCCCTGCTTGTCCGGGCAGGACAGGGTGAGGACGTACTGCTCGGCGGGCCCGGCGGCGCGGACGGACTGCTCATTCATGCAGGACAGGGTCCCATATCCGGGTCACCCGACGGATAGCCGTCCCGCCACACGGACCCCGGAATGGACACAGCCGACACAATGGACACAGCCGACACGGCCGACCCGTCCGAAGCGTCCGAAGCGTCCGGCACACCCGCACCGACCCGCACGAGCCCCTTACGCCGACCGCGTCATGATCCGCAGCACGTCCAGCGTCCGCGGCGGTACGTCCGCATCGTCCCCGTCGCTCACCGCCAGACGTACATGCGCGTCCCGCGCCGCCCGTACCGCCTCCGGCCACGCCTCGTGGTTGAGGTACGCCGAGACGGGCGCGTCGGGTCCGACCTGGTGCATGATCCGCAGGACGCGCAGCACGGCGCCGTCGACGAGGGCCGCTTCCTGGGAGTCCCGGAAGATCGTGCCGACGTATTTCTCGGCCGACCAGTTGTCCAGCCAGGTGTCCTCGACCAGGCGGTACACGGCGTCGGTGACGTCGCCGTAGCCGTCGATTCCGGCGAGCCAGACGTCGCGCTGGAAGACGGGGTCGGAAAGCATGTGCAGCGCGGAGCGCACATTGCTGCGCCAGCGCCACCACGGCATGTCATTCAGTGGCATGTCGCCCATGGTGGATGAGCGACGGCCACGACGGGAAGAGTTCTCCGAACCTTGCACAGTCGTCGATCGTACGTTCCCTGTGAAAAACAGATCATCACCCCCTGTAATTCACCTCTACGTCACCTCACATTGACCGCGGGTCACTCCCGGGTTAGTGATGTGGGGGAATCGTGCGTATCTATGACCGGCAGGCAACGCACCAGTAGCACGTCATCCAAACTCTCCCCGCGTGTGAGGACCGCGCTGCTGTCCGCGGGCGCGCTGGCCGCGTGTGCGTCGATCGCCGTCGGATGCGGTGTCATCCCTGGTGCCACGGGGGGCTCCGGGGACGACCCCATCACCGTGATGACCTGGGCGCCCCAGGAGACCGGAGCGACCAACAAGCCCGGCATGCCCGCGATGGCGCAGGCCTACGCGCGCTGGGTCAACACGCACGGCGGCCTCAACGGCCACAAGCTCAACGTCCTCATCTGCAACGACCGCAACGACACCGTGTTCGCCGCGAAGTGCGCCCGGCGCGCGGCCAGCGAGAACGTGGTCGCGGTCGTCGGCTCGTACAGCCAGCACGGCCGCTCGTTCCTCGCCCCGCTCGAGGCCGCGGGCATCCCGTACATCGGCGGCTACGGCGTCACCGAGGACGAGTTCGCCAGCCCGCTCTCCTATCCGATCAACGGCGGCGACCCCGCCCTGCTGGCCGGGCTCGGGGAGCAGCTCGGCGGCAAGTGCGGCCCGGTGGCGCTCATCCGCCCCGACACCGTGGCCGGCGACCAGCTCCCGGTCCTGCTCGACTCCGGTCTGAAGTCGAAGGGTCACACGTCCGCCACGGACCAGCGGGCCGCCGAGGACGCCACCGAGTACTCCGGGCAGACGCAGCTGGCGCTCGACCGCGCGACCTCCGACTCCCTGAACAAGGGCTGCGTGGTGCCGGCGCTCGGGGACCGCACGAGCACCTTCATGGACTCCTTCCGGCGTGCCCGCCAGGACTATCCGACGGTGGGTACGGGCACGGTGCTGGGCAGCGTCGACCAGTCGCGGATCAATGCCAGCGGCGGCAAGTCGAGCCCGTACGAAGGCTCGTACGTCACCGGCTGGTACCCGGCGGCGAGCGACCCGAGCTGGGACCCGATGCGCGAGGTGATCAAGGAGAAGGCCTTCGGCGACAACCGGATCGACCCCGCGGACCCCGGCGTGCAGACCACCTGGATCGCGTACAACGTGCTCAAGGCGGTCGTCACGTCGATCGGTGACGGCGAGGTGACCGAGCTCACGATCCGGCAGGCCCTCGACGACGGTCTCAAGGTGAACACGGGCGGGCTCACGCCGACGCTCAGTTGGCGCTACGAGGACCTGATCGCGGCCGTCGACTTCCCGCGCCTGGTCAACGCCAACGTCACCTTCCAGGTCGTACGCCAGGGTCAACTGGTGGCGGCGCGACGAGGGTTCGTCAACGTGTCGAAGACACTGGAGAACGCCGGCTGACGGCGCGGACCGGGGCCCAGGAGGGCCACCGGGCCGCGACGGCTCACAGCTGGATCGGCGTGCGCTGCGTCAGTCCGTACGTCGACGCGATGGAGTTCCACAGCGTCGCGGCCTTCGCCTTCTGCGTGCTCGCGGTAACGCTCGCCGCGTTGCCCGCCTGGGTCTGGCCCGTGGTGCGGGCCTCGCCCTTCCTGCAGCCCTTCTTGCCGCCGGCCTGGTCGGCCCAGGCCGCATAGTGGTTGTCCGCCGACGCGGACGCCTTCCAGGCGCTGGTCAGCGAGGTGGTCAGCGCGGCGTTGTTCGGGAGCTTGTCGACCGGGAGGGCGGCGAGCCGGGTCACCAGCTCGGTCCGCTGCTTGGCCGCGTCGCGCAGATCGGTGGCCGCCTGGGCCAGGTTGTTGCACGCCTTCACGTTCGCCACGGCCTTGACCACCGAGTCGCGGCTGCTGTTGCTGTCCGCCAGGAGCTTGTCCAGCTCGACCGCCTGCGCCTTCGCCGGGTCGACGGACGCCGACGGGGAGTCGTCCGTGGTCGGGGCCGTCGCCGACACGGTCTTGCTGTTGTCGTCCGTGCTGTCGCCACCCCCGCCGCTGCTGAGCAGGGCGCCGGCACCGATGCCGAGCACGGCGATACCGACGCCGATGGCCGCGATCAACGGGACGCGCGAGCCGCTGCGGCCACCGCGCCCGCCGCCGTGCCCACCACCATGCCCGCCACCGTCACCGCTTCCGCCGTCGGCCGCGCCACGCCGCGTGGCGGCCCGCCCGCCCGGTGCTCCGGGCATCCCCGGGGCGTGCGGGGACGGCGGCTCGAACCGCGGCAACTGCTGCGTGGACGCGGGCCCCTCCGGCTCGCCCGGCCCGCTGCGGAACAGGCTGTCGAACTCCGCCGGCGGCTGCCGGTCCTCCGGCGCACCCGGGCGTATCCCGTACGGCGCGGCGCCCGGCTGTGCGGGCACGGGAGCGATGTACTGCGTGGCCTCGGCGTCGGAGTGCGCGGCGGAAGGCAGCGGTCCGGCACCGGTTCCCCCCTGGGGCGCGCGCCCCAGGAACTGCGTCGCGTCCGCGGGCACCTCGGGCGGCAGGGCACCCGGGCCCACCGGCGGTATGTACTGCGTGGCCCCCTCGGCGGGCGCCGCGGGGACGGGCGGCAGGAACTGGGTCGCGCCCTCGTCTGCGGCCGGGACGGGCGGAATGTACTGCGTGGCGCCCTCGCCGACGGCGGGCGGCAGAGCACTCGGAGCGGCGGAGGGCAGGGAGGCCGCGGACCCTACGGCGCCGTACGCGTCCGGTGTCTGCGGGAGGCCGGGCCTGGCGTGCCCGGGGCCCTGCGGGAGCGCGTGCCCGGACTGCGGAGGCTGCCCGGCCGCCTGGCCCGGGGCCGCGTGCGCGCCAGGCCCCTGCTGCGGGGCAGGGCCACCCTGGCCGCCGTACGAAAGGGACTGCTGGTCGCCACCGTACGAAGGGGCAGCCTGCTGACCCCCATATGACGGGGTCTGCTGTCCCGCGCCGTACGACGGACCCTGCTGACCCCCGTACGACTGCGGCGGCGCGCCCTCGGCCGGCAGTGGCCCGGCAGCGGGCGCGTCCTGCGCACCGTACGTCGGCGGCGGTCCGAAGCCCTGCGGCTGCTGAACCGCGTGCGGGTCCTGCTGCTGGGCCGTGCCCCAGCCCTGTTCGGGGGCCGACGGCGTGGCCCAGCCCTGGGACGACGCGTCGGGGGTGCCCCAGTCCGGGGTGGGCGCGGCGGGCTGGGACGGTTCGGGCGCACCCCAGGTCTGGGTGCCGTTCATGGGCGGTCCCCAGCCGTCACCGGGCTGCGGGGCCGGCGCCGCCGACTGGTCGGGGCCCCACGGCCGGTCCCAGGCCTGGCCGTCCGCGGGGACCGCCGCCGGGACCGCGCGGTCACCCGTCGTGCCCGGCATCAGGGGCGCGCCGCCGTCCGAGGGCAGCACGATGCCTTCGCGCGCGGGGCGCGCCGAGGGCTGCTCGCCCTGTCCACTCTGCGTCACCGGGACTCCTACTAATGGGGGACCTTCGGAACCGTCGGCTCACGCTACCGGGTCCCCACAACCCGATGCCACGCAGCACAGGACCTGACCCCTCTCCCCTGTGACAGGGGTAACGAATGGGCCCCTCCGGACGCTGTATTAGCCTCCTCCCACACCAGGCGCTGTCGTTTCCCTCATGTTCACGCCCGCGCACGCCATACGTTCACACCCGCGCCCGCGCCTCGCTCACACCTCCACCGCGCTCCCGGCCTCGCTCACACCTCCACCGCGCTCCCGGCCGCGCTCACGCCGCCGTCTGCAGATCGAGTCGCGCTCCGAACTCCCGTACCACCGGCTCGTTCTGGTACGGCTCGAGTCGCTGCTGGAAGTCGTCCAGATACTCGGCGCCGCGGTTGGAGCGGAGCGTGCCGAGCAGTTCGACCGCCCGCAGGCCGGTGTGGCAGGCCTGCTCCACCTCGCGCTGCTGGACCTGCGCGGTGGCGAGCAGCACATAGCCGATGGCCCGGCGGCGGGCCCGCGACTCGGGATGCCCGGCGAGGGACTCCTCGGCACATCGCGCGGCCGCCTCCGCCTGCCCCAGGTCCCGGTGGCAGTGCGCCAGCTCGTCGGCGAGATACGCCTCGTCGAAGTGCGCGATCCACGTCGGGTCGTCCCCGGAGGCGGCGTCGGCGGACTCCAGCGCGGTGATCGCCCGCCCGGACGCCACCTGGGCGGCCTGCGCGTCGCCCAGCAGCGCGTGCCCGCGCGCCTCCGCGGCGTGGAACATCGACTCCGCGCGCGGAGTCACCCGCCCACGCGCCCCCTCCTGCGCCGCGCGCGCCAACTGCGCGATCTCACGCGGGTTGCCGAGCTGCGCCGCCAAGTGGCTCATGGACGCGGCGAGCACGTACGCGCCGTACCCCCGGTCCCCGGCCGCCTGGGCGAGCCGCAACGCCTGGATGTAGTACCGCTGGGCGAGGCCTGGCTGCCCGGTGTCGATCGCCATGTAGCCGGCGAGTTCCGTCAGCCGGGACACCGCGGCGAACAGCTCGCGCCCGACCGCCTCCCGGTAGGAGCCCGCGAGCAGCCCGGAGACGACGCTGTTGAGGTAGTGCACGACGACCGGACGTACATGCCCGCTGCCGTACTGGTGGTCCAAATCCACGAGTGCCTGGGTCATCGCGCGGACCGCCGCCACGTCCGAGAGACCTACTCGCGGCCCGGCCGCGCGCGCCACCTGCGCGTCCGGCCCGGAGATCAGCCAGTCGCGGCTGGGCTCGACGAGCGCGGAGGCGGCGACGGACGAGCCGGAGAGGAAGTCCCTGCGGCCGACGTCACTGCGCCACAGCTCACACACCTGCTCGATGGCACCGAGGACGGTCGGCGAGAACTGCAGCCCCACACCCGACGCCAGGTTCTTGCCGTTGGCCATGCCGATCTCGTCGATCGTGACCGTACGGCCCAGCTTGCGCCCGAGTGCCTCGGCGATGATCGCCGGAGCGCGTCCACGCGGCTGCTGACCGCGCAGCCAGCGCGCCACCGACGTCTTGTCGTAGCGCAGATCGAGACCGTGCTCCGCACCGCACATGTTGACCCGGCGGGCCAGCCCGGCGTTGGAACAGCCCGCTTCTTGGATGAGCGCCTGCAGCCGTTCGTTCGGCTGCCGCGCGACGAGAGGCCTTGCGGCCATGGCGTACCCCCTGTGGCTGCGGTGCCTGCCCACGCACCGAGTTGATGTGTCCTCATCGGCCGACCCCACCGAAAGAAGTCGGCCATGAAGATCAATGCCCCGCAGACATAACGAAGATGCGGGACATGTGAGGCTTGCCGGGGTAAAGGCGGTTGCCCGACCCCTCCCCTGGTTACCCAGCCCCCGCTGCCGTTCCCCATGCGCGCCCCCACCCATGCATCCATGCGCCCCAGATGCGAAAACGATGCTCCTCCCCCGCGCATGTGCCGCCCGTAACCCAAGGTGGCCCCCAGAGTTGAGTTCATCGTGGACAAGACCATCGCGAGGCCCGAGACCGCCCAAATCCCGAAGCAGCGCGGCGAATCGCTGCTGGACACCGCCGTGCGTTATGCCGAGGAGCGCCACTGGGACGTGTTCCCCGGCACCTGGCTGGAAGCCGTCGACGGGGTGCAGTGCTGCTCCTGCGGCAAGGCCTCGTGCTCCACGCCCGGCGCACATCCGGCGCGCGAGGACTGGGCGAACCAGGCGACCGGCAGCGCGACCGTTGCGCGCCGCATGTGGTCGAAGCAGCCGACGGCGTCGATCCTGCTGCCCACGGGGCGTACGTTCGACGCGATCGACGTGTCCGAGACGGCCGGCTTCCTCGCGCTCGCCCGCATGGAGCGCATGGAGCTGACGCTCGGGCCGGTCACCTGCACCCCGGACCGGCGCATGCATTTCTTCGTGCTCCCCGGTGCGGGGGCGAAAGTCCCTGATCTCGTACGCAAGCTGGGCTGGCCGCCGGCCTCGCTCGACCTCGTCGCGCTCGGGGAGGGGTCGTATGTGGCGGCTCCGCCGACGCGGTTCGGATCTCGGGGTGCGGTGCAGTGGGCTTGCCGCCCGACTCCGGCGAATCGGTGGCTGCCGGATGCGGAGGAGTTGATCTCGCCGCTCGCCTACGCGTGCGGGCGGGATCGGTGACGGTGGCTCCGCGCCGTCTTCGTCTGCGGGTTCGCCGTGGCTGGTCGCGCCCACGCGGCAGAGCCGCATAGTGCCACCGTCCCGCGCCCCTGAAGACAGCCCTGCTTGCCCTTAGGGTGCTCACATGACCGAGCGAGCAGGGGCGGCTGCGCCCGCCGTACGCGTGCAGGGGCTCTGGAAGCGGTTCGGGGAGCAGGTTGCCGTCGCCGGGATCGATCTGGCGCTGCCCGCGGGGCGGTTCATCGGGCTCGTCGGTCCGAACGGGGCCGGGAAGACCACCACCCTCTCGATGGCGACCGGGCTGCTCAGGCCCGACCAGGGCACCGTCGAGGTCGTCGGCCACGACGTGTGGCGCGACCCGGCGGCGGTGAAGGCCCGGATCGGCGTCCTGCCCGAGGGACTCCGGCTCTTCGAACGACTCTCCGGACGTGAACTCCTCGCGTACACCGGCCGGTTGCGCGGCCTGCCCGGCGCCGAGGTCGACAAACGCGCCACCCAGCTCCTCGACGTACTCGACCTCGCGGGCGCCCAGCACAAACTCGTCGTCGACTACTCGACGGGCATGCGCAAGAAGATCGGTCTCGCCGCCGCGCTCCTCCACAACCCCGAAGTTCTCTTCCTCGACGAGCCGTTCGAGGGTGTCGACCCCGTCTCCGCGCAGACCATCCGCGGTGTCCTGGAGCGCTACACGGGATCGGGCGCCACGGTCGTCTTCTCCTCCCATGTGATGGAGCTGGTCGAGTCGCTGTGCGACTGGGTCGCCGTCATGGTCGCCGGCCGCATCCGCGCCCACGGCCCGCTCGCGGACGTCCGCGGCAGCGCGCCCTCGCTCCAGCAGGCGTTCCTGGAACTGGTCGGCGCGCACGGCCGCGACGCCGGAGCCGACCTGGACTGGCTGGGCGGCGGGGCGCGATGAGCACTCCCGGCGTCAGCACTGCCGACGTCAGCACCCCCGACGTCAGGACCCCCGGCATCACACCGGTTGTCGTACGGCTGAAGCTGTCGCTCCTGCGCAACGGGCTGCGGCAGTCGGCCGGACGGCGGGCCGCCTACCTCACCTCGGCCGTCCTCGTCCTCCTCTTCGCCGCCCTCCAGCTGCTCGGCCTGATCGCCCTGCGCGGCAACGCGCACGCCGCCTCCGTCACCGTCCTGCTCGTGGCGATCCTGGCGCTCGGCTGGGCCGTGATGCCGCTGTTCTTCTCCAGCGGCGACGAGACGCTCGACCCGACCCGGCTGGTGATGCTGCCGCTGCAACCCCGTGCGCTGGTCCGCGCGCTGCTCGCGGCCTCGCTGGTGGGCATCGGGCCGCTGTTCACCCTGAGCCTGCTCGCCGGGTCCGTCATCTCCGTGGCGCACGGCGCGGCGGCGTACGTCACCGCCGTCGTCGCCCTGATCCTGGCCCTGCTCGTCTGCGTGGCCCTCGCACGGGCCGTCGCGGCCGCCAACATCCGGCTGCTGTCCAGCCGCAAGGGCCGCGACCTGGCGGTGCTGAGCGGTCTCGTCATCGCGATCGGTGTGCAGCTGGTCAACTTCGGCGCGCAGCGGCTCGGTTCGGCGGGCGGGCTCTCGCAGCTCGACCCGGCGGCGGACGTCCTGCGCTGGGTGCCGCCCGCGTCGGCGATCGGCGCCGTGGATTCGGTGAGTGAGGGGTCGTACGGGGTCGGAGTCGTCCAACTGGCCTTGAGCGTGGCCGCGCTGGTGGGACTGCTGGCGCTGTGGTCGCGGAGTCTGACCCGGTTGATGACCTCACCGGACGGGTCGACGCTGCAGGCGGCCGAGCCCGCGGCCCGGGAGAGGACGTCGACGGGCCTGAGCCGGCTCCTGCCCACGGGGCGCACCGGGACCGTCATGGAGCGCAGCCTGCGCTATGTGTGGCGCGACCCGAAGACCAAGGCGGCGTGGGTGACCTCGCTGGCGATCGGGCTGATCGTGCCCGTCTTCAACGCGCTGCAGGGCACCGGCTCGATCTACTTCGCGTGCTTCGCGGCCGGGATGCTCGGCATCCTGATGTACAACCAGTTCGGGCAGGACACGTCCGCGTTCTGGATGGTCGCGATGACGATCGCGTCCCCGCACGACGCGTACGTCGAACTGCGCGGGCGCGCACTGGCGCTGCTGGTGATCACCCTGCCGTACGCGACCCTCGTGACCGTCCTGACGACCGCGATGCTCGGCGACTGGCCCAGGCTGCCCGAGGTGCTCGGCCTGTCCTTCGCGCTGCTCGGCGCGATGCTGGCCACCGGCGCGTGGTCGTCGGCCCGCTTCCCCTACTCGATCCCGCAGGAGGGCTACAAGAACGTGGCCCCGGGGCAGGCCGGACTCGCCTGGATCTCCGTCTTCGGCGGGATGGTCTCGGCGGCGCTGCTGTCCGCCCCCGTCATCGCGCTCACGATCTGGCTGAACGTGACGGCGGACGGGGACCGGTGGAGCTGGCTGCTGCTGCCGCTGGGAGCGGGGTACGGGGCTCTGCTGACGGTGTTCGGGCTGCGGATGGCGGCGCCGCGGACGGCTCGGCGGCTGCCGGAGATCCTGGCGGCGGTGAGCAAGGGCTGAGCCGGGGTGCGCCCGGGTGAGGCTGGATGTGCCCGGGTGAGTCCGGCTAGCTGCTGGTGAAGACGCCGTCCAGGAACGGCTCGATCGCCGCGCGCCAGGCCTCCGGCTGGTCGTAGTGCACCAGGTGACCGGCGTCGGCCACCTCGGCGTACTGGCCGTTCGGCAGGACGCGGACCATCTCCTGGGACTCGGCCCGGCCGAGCTCGCCGTCGAGGCCCCGTAGGACCAGCGCGGGGCACTGGACCTGCGCGAGCTCCTCCCAGTGGGCGTCGTACACCCAGGTCTGGCGGGACTTGAGCATCTCCTCGGGTTCGAAGACCGGGCGCCAGCCGTCGGCGGACTCGTGCATCACCTCGGCGTAGAACTCGCCTCGGGACGGGTTCGGGCGCTCCACCCAGGGGTCGTCCTCGCCGAACCACTTCCGTACGTCGGCGAGCGTGGCGAAGGGCATGGGCCAGGCCTTGAACCAGTCCTCCCACTCACGCTGGGACGCGGCCCCTAACGCCGAGGCCCGCATGTCGCAGATGATCAGGCCGCGGACGAGGTCGGGGCGCTTGGCGGCGAGTTGCCAGGCGGTCAGTGCGCCCATGGCGTGACCGATGAGGACGGCCGGGGCGAGGCCGAGCTGTTCGAGGGCGGCCTCGGCGTCCTCGATGTACGCCTCGCGGGTGTACTCCGCCTCGGGCGCCTTGTCGCTCTGGCCGTGACCGCGCTGGTCGAGCGCGACCGCACGGTGCCGCTCGGAGAGCCAACGGGCGGTGGACGCCCAGTGGGAGGCGCGGCCCATGAGGCCGTGCAGCAACAGCACGCCGGGGGGCGACGAGGTCCTGGAGAGATCGTTCGTCGAGGGGTCGGTCCTGGAGGGATCAGCCTGGGAGGGATCGGCCTGGGAGGGTTCGGCCTGCGAAGGGCCAATCTGGGAGGGAACAATCTTGGGAGCTTCTGCGAACTCCCACGCGGCCAGCCGAAGGCCCCCCGCGCCCGTCACATCGATGCGCCGCACCATAGGTCTGGCACCCCCCTAGCTCGCTCGGACCGCTCGCTCCCGCTCGAGCCGACCGGTCCACTCGTACCGTTTCCTACCGCTGTCGTACCACTGCTCCTGCTGGTTTGTTGCTCTCCATGTAACCCGATATGCCCGCGCTCCGCCGCCACGCTATCGAATGGGCATTCGAAAATGGTCTTCTTGGCGATAACACCCCTCGTACGAGTGACCACGCCCAAGGATTGACCGCCGCCGCCGAGGGGAGATCTTCAGCGGGAGGCGGACCGCTCGGGGAAACCGGTCCGAAGGGGATGACCCTGGGAGCTCGGGGCTCCGGGTCAGCACAGGGGAGGACAGGCCCCGGCGCCATATGGCGCCGGGGCCCTCTCCATGTCTGCGGCACATCTTCCCGCCCCCCAGCCCTAGGGTCATATGCCTCACGCGCCAGCCTCGCACGCAAACGGTCCCGGCGCTGCGATTCCGCACACTGTTTTTTGGTATCGGTGACGTCGCGAAAACATCACAACTGCCACTGTGGTCACGGGAGTTGACAGGATTGAGATGGCCGGGTGACAGGTGAGCCACCTGGGGCTCCGGGCCGAACGCCGCGCCACGCGGCGGATGCCGAACGCCCCGTCACGGCGGGCTCCCGGGAGTCGACCCCGGGATTCGGCCGATGCCGGACCCCGCGGCCCGCCCCCGGGAGCTGCCCCTCGCGGGCCCAGGGCCGGATGCCGGCGCCGCGCGCCGAACACCGCTCAACACCACTCTTGTCCGTGCCTGCCGACCGCCGACCATCCGCCCGCGCCCAGCGGCGATCAGCCGGGCGTCAGCGCTTCGCGACGAACACGTGGGACGCGACGTCCGACTCCAGCTCCGCCGCCTCGCCGCCGCTGCCGACGAGCACGCCGCCCGCCGACTCCGTCACGCTCACCACGGAGCCGGGCTGCACGCCCGCCCGCCGCAGTGTGTACATCAGCTGCGCATCGGTCTGGATCGGCTCGCCGATCCGCCGTACGACCACGGTCTTGCCGTCCGAACCCGGGTCGAGCTCGGCCAGCGACACCATGCCCTCGTCCAGGAACGGGTCGGCGCCGTCCTTCTCGCCCAGCTCCTCCAGACCCGGGATCGGATTGCCGTACGGCGACTCGGTCGGGTGACGCAGCAGCTCTAGGACGCGCCGCTCGACGGCCTCGCTCATCACGTGCTCCCAGCGACACGCCTCGGCGTGCACCTGCTCCCACTCCAGGCCGATCACGTCGACGAGCAGGCACTCCGCGAGTCGGTGCTTGCGCATCACGCGGGTGGCGAGGCGGCGCCCCTCCTCGGTGAACTCCAGGTGCCGGTCGCTGGCGACCGCGACCAGACCGTCGCGCTCCATGCGCGCCACCGTCTGGCTGACCGTCGGCCCGCTCTGGTCGAGCCGCTCGGCGATCCGGGCGCGCATGGGGACCACACCTTCCTCCTCCAGCTCGAGGATGGTGCGGAGATACATCTCCGTGGTGTCGATCAGTCCGGACATACGTGCCCCTCGATTAGCTCTGCCGGAGGCTCGGTGGCTCACCGGCGTGTGCGCTGGCCCTGAACTCAATTCTGACGCATACCACCGACAACCGTGCCTCGCCGTTGAAACCACGCGGTGACGACTGCCGCCGCGGCGAGGCAGGCCCGGGGAACCCGCTCCCAGTGTCGCCCCTGCGGGCCGTATTGACACAGCACTGGTCCAGACCGCAACGTGATCCGCGACACGACGGACCAGGCTGTGCCGGACCGCCGGTTCAACCGCGAGACACCGACAACAAGACACCGTCAAGACGACACCGACAAGCCGACAGGACACCGACCTCGAAGGGGCAGCACCGATGAGCGACAGCACGCCGGCCAGGCAGTTCCTGGACGCCGCGATCGGCCTGCTGCAGCGGGTACGGGACGAGGACGCCGCGGCCGTCGAGGCGGCCGGAACCCTCATCGCCGACACCGTCGCGGCCGGCGGCCGACTCTTCGCCTTCGGCGCCGGGCACTCCTCGCTCGCCGCCCAGGACGTCGTCTACCGCGCCGGCGGCCTCGCCCTGATGAACCTGCTCGCCGTGCCGGGCGTGGTCGGCGTCGATGTCATGCCGGCGACACTCGGCTCGGCCCTGGAGCGCGTCGACGGCCTGGCGAGCGCCGTCCTGGACTCCAGCCCGCTCCGCTCCGGCGACCTGCTCGTGATCGTCTCCCTCTCCGGCCGCAACGCGCTGCCCGTGGAAATGGCCATGAACGCCCGCGCGCTGGGCGTACGCGTCATCGGCGTCACCTCGGTCGCGTACGCCTCGGAGACGACGTCCCGGCATGTCTCGGGGACGTACCTGAATGACCACTGCGACATCGTCCTCGACTCGAAGATCGCGGTCGGCGACGCGGAACTGACCCTGGACACCATCGAGGCCCCCTTCGCCCCCGCCTCCACGGTCGTCACGACGGCCCTCCTCCAGGCCGTCATGGCCACGGCGGCGGGCGCACTGGCCGACCGCGGCATCGAGCCGCCCCTGCTGCGCTCGGGCAACGTCGACGGCGGCCACGAATGGAACGACCGGGTGATGACGGAGTACGGGGACCGGATCTTCTACCGCCGCTGAGCCGACCGAGTCCTACGGCCGACCGAGTCCTAGCGCCGGTCCGAGTCCTACGGCTGACCGAGCCTCACGACCGCCCCGTCGGCCCCGCCAACCCCTCCAGGTCCAGGGCCATGGCGATCCGCACGGCCACGTCCTCCGCGTACGTCGCGTCCGTACGCTCGAACTGGCTGCGCCCCGCCGCGCGCAGGAACGTCACGACGCCCAGCGTGCGCCCCCGGCTGCGCAGCACCGCGCACAGCGCGTGCACGGAGTCGGGCGGCCACTGGCGTGCCACGGCCCACTCCCGCGTCCGCTCGGGCGTGGACTCGGCGCAGCCGGCCCGCACGGACCCGGCCCGCTCCACGCACTGGAGGGCGGGATGCCCCTCGGCGTACCGCACGGGCAGTCCGGCCTTGCCGGTGAGAAGGCTCGGCCCCGGCGCCCCGGCGGGCGTGGCGGCGGCGCGTACGAGCCGTACGGGCCCCTCTCCGTCGACCACCGATCCCCCCGCCACGCGGTCGATCAGCGCGTGATCGGCGAATCCGGCGAGCGAGAAGTCCAGGTGGACGGTGGCCGCCTCGCCCGGGTCCTCGCACTCGGCCGCGGCCCGCGCGGCCCGGTGCAGCTGGTTGGCCCGGAACCGCAGCAGCGCCGCCTCCTGCTCGGTCTGCTTGGCCTCGGTCACGTCCTGGAAGAGCCACCCGACACCCAGCGGTACCGGCTCCTCCGCAAGCGGCGAGGCAAGCCGCAGGAACCCGCTCCGCCAGCACCGGCGCTCCCCGCCCTCCGCCGACCGCACAGTCACCCACATCTCGGCGGGCGCGGGCGGCGCGCCCTCGGCCAGCACATGCGTCAGCGCACTCTCCAGCTCCTCGACCCCCTGGGAGAGCAAGTCCCCCAGTGGCCTCCCCAGAACCGCCGTACGCCCGCTTCCGAGGGCCCGAGCCGCGTGAGCGTTGACCACGGCGGGCCGCAGATCGGCGTCCACCAGCACCACGCCCCAGCTGGCGTCCTCGAACAGTGCCTCACTCAACGCAATGGACCGCTCGAGATCGATCTGCGCATGCACCTCGCTGAAGGCGCAGTACACCCCCGCGGGCTTCCCGTCGGTCCCGCGCACGGCGGCGGACTGGGTCCGCACGAGCACCCGCCCGCCGTTCTTGGTGAGGAGGGCGAACTCATGCACCTGCCGCCCGGGAGCCTCCATGGCGGACAGCAGCCGCGCCTCGACCTCCTCGGCGTCCGCGGTCCGCACGGCCCACCCGGCGAACCCCTGCCGCCCCACCGCCTCGGCCGCGGTCCACCCGAGAATGCGCTCGGCCTCCCGATTCCAGTGGGTCACGACCCCCTGGGCATCGAAGGCGCACAACGCCGCGTCCATCCCGTCCAGCAGCGCGGCAAGAAGATCCGAACCATCCCGCTCGGGCTCATCCGGCCCCAGCTCGTCGGTGGTCCCACTACGCCGGGAAGCACTCACCTGGACCCCCTGCAGGCTGCGTCCGCACGTACGGCGCGACAGTTCGCTCACTCGCAATCATTCAACTCGAACGTGACCCAGCCCACACCAGGTTCCCCAAAGATTGGACGAAATCGTTGTACGCGGGATATCCGTCCCACCGGCCCCACGACTCCGCGGAGGTCTACGAAACCGCCGGGTCAGCGGCTCACGCCAACATCTCGAAAAATGGGTTGAGCGGTGCCCGAACGGTTCCTAGGGTGTGGGGCACACGAGAGAGGAGGTGGTTCGGCAGATGTATGGAAACCGGACGCGTGAGGTGGCTGCGGGCTAGCGGCCCGTCACCACATCCAGTGCGGTGCCGGACCAGCGCGTGATACCAGCGTGCAGCCGGCCCAATCTCCAGCAGTCACCCGACCCGCGGGCTCGCCGGTACGTCCGGCCGGCTCCCTCGCCGTCAGGCGGGGGGACCCGAGCTCGCGGGTCGTCTGCGTTGTGCAGGGGGGTTGTGTGGGAAATTCCGTCGCCACAGGTCAGGCCTGATGGTGTGCGACGCCCCAGAACGCCGCAGCGCGGGCGGTCCGGACAGAGGCCGGATGGTCCGCTTTGTCAGTGGCCGGAGGTCTCGCCGATCTTGTCCACGACGCCGGCGTCCAGCAGCGCTACCTCGTCGGAGCCGAGGTAGCGGAGCGTCTTGCTGTTGAAGACCCACACATCACGGCCGTCGCCGCTTCCGAAGGCAAGCCCGATACCGCTTCGGCCGGCAGCGTCCTCGGCGCGCTTGACCACGGAGACGCCGGGGACTCTGGCTGCGGCGCGGTAGAGGGCCGCGTCCACCTCGGGCAGCAAGCTCGCCTTGTTCAGCATCGCGCCGATGGCCTCCAGTGCCGCCTCCTCGTGGGTCGGTCCCTGGCCGTCGGTGTCGGCCCAGATCTTGCGGTAGAGCGCGTCCGGGTCGGTCGGCAGGGCCTGCAGTTCCCGGTAGGTCACGGCGTTCGGGTCGGCGTCCAGCCGCATGTTCTTCGTTCCCGGGCCGGAGGGACCGGACAACACGGTGATCCGGGCGAGTCCGGTCCGCTTGCCGTCGACGGCCTGCCAGTCCGAGCGGCGGAAGGTGTCCTTGCCCTCGTCCATGATCTGCTGGGTGCCCTGGACCCGGGTGTACACGTACTGGTCGTCGCGCACCGGCACGGCGTCCTCGGCCTCCGCGACCGTGGCGATGCGGTTGAGCAGCCCCACGGCTTCCTGGTCGGTCACGGGGGCGCCGGGCCCGCCGCCCGCCCCGTCGGCGAGGACCGTGGCGAGGACGGCCGCGGCGGTGGCCAGCGGCACAGCGATCAGGGCCAGCCGACGCCGTCGCCGGGGTTCAGGCCGGGCCTCGGCCCGGAAGCCGGCGGCGGCTTCCCTGCTGATCTCCTGCATCAGATGGTCACTGAGCTGGAGGTGGCGGTCGCCCGGCAGGGCCGGGTCCCCCGGGAACGTACGGTGCTGGCCGGTACGCCCAGGGCCTCGGCCGCGTCGGCATAGCTCAGCCCCGACCAGACGCACAGCGCGAAGACGTCCCGTTCGTGCCTGCGCAGCTGCCAGGCCTCCAGGAAGGTCAGCGAGACCACGTCTGCTCTCCCCCGCCCGCTGCGGCAACCGTGCCCGGGTCGCGCGCTACTACCGACGCCATAAGCACCCCGCAGACGGGCAGCAGTGAACGCCAAGACCAGCTGGGGGCATGGCGCCCGACCCGATCGAGGTCGCGTCACCCCTTGCGTGAGAACTGTCGTTCTCATACAGTTGGACCCACTGGCGAGAACGTTCATTCTCGGCGATGGCCCGCGCCAACGGAACACGCACCCGTCGGCGGCGATACGGCACAACCCAAGGAAGCAACATGACTGACCACCCACGTCCTCCGCTCCCGCCGTTCACCCGGGAGACCGCCATCGAAAAGGTCCGCCTGGCAGAAGACGGCTGGAACTCCCGCGATCCGGAGAAGGTCGCTCTGGCGTACACCGTGGACTCGCGCTGGAGGAACCGCGCGGAGTTCGCCACCGGCCGCGATGAGATCATCGCCCTCCTCACCCGCAAGTGGAACCGGGAGCTGGAGTACCGGCTCATCAAGGAGCTGTGGGCCTTCGACGGCAACCGCATCGCCGTGCGCTTCGCCTACGAATGCCGCGATGATTCACACAACTGGTTCCGCTCCTACGGCAACGAGAACTGGGAGTTCGACGACAACGGCCTGATGCGACGACGCTATGCCTGCATCAACGACCGCCCCATCAAGGAGTCGGAGCGCAAGTTCCACTGGCCGCTCGGGCGCCGCCCCGACGGCCACCCCGGCCTGAGCGACCTCGACCTCTGACTGCCCAGCCCCGCGCCGTAGATCCAGGCCCGACGCCGGATCCACGGCGGGCCGCGTGGGCGCGCGACTACGCCTACGGCAGAGATCGTCGCGGAGAACTATCGTTCTCTGGCCTGAGGGCAGGTGCGGAAATAAGCGTTCTCGCTGGAGCCTCACGGCACTGTCGTCGTCGAGCGGGCAGATTGCCAGTTCAGCCGCCGCGAGCGCCCCGGGGCCGCCGCCTCGGCCCTGACGTCGACTCGGCGCCCTCGCCCCACTCTCGCTGCGCCGACGCCTGCGATGAGCACGGCCGCGGCGTGGGCATCATCGAACTCCTGGCGGACTGGACCGAGACACTCGAGGAACGGGATCGCCGACGAGCCGGTCCACGCCCGGGAATGCGCCTTTCGGCAGGGCGCGCTATATCGTAGGAGAACGTTCGTTTTCGACAATAAGGTGAGCGAAGTGGAACTCGAAACGGCTGAGCAGCGGATCCTCGACGCTGCCGAGGAACTGTTCTACGGCCAAGGCATACAGTCGGTGGGAATGGATGCGATTCGCACCGCCTCCGCGGTTCCCCTCAAGCGCCTGTACCAGATCTTCCCTTCCAAGAATTCCCTGGTCGAGGCGTACCTGAGGCGGCGGGACGCAAGGTGGCTCCGCGACCTGGCCCAGTACGTGGATACCTACGACTCACCCCCGCAGCGGATTCTGGCGGTCTTCGACTGGCTGTTCCTCTGGTTCAGCGAGCAGGGCTTCCGCGGCTGCGGCTTCATCAACTCCTTCGGGGAGCTGGGAGCGACCTCCCAGGCTGTGGCCGATATCGCGAAAGCCCACAAGAATGCCTTCCGGCGATATCTCGCCGATCTTGTGGCCGACGCGGACGCGCCCACGTGGCTGACCGACCAGCTCGTTCTCCTCGCCGAGGGTGCGATGACCACAGCGGCCATCTCCGGGTCTCCAGAGCCCGCCCGTCACGCCAAGGACGCCGCACGCATCTTGCTGCGGACCGCTCAAGCAGGCGCCGCCGCCGCTGTCTGAGCGCACGGTCGCCTTCACCCGCAGCTCGCCTCCCGTTTCCCCCGGGGCGCCACCCACCCAGTGAGCAAGGCACACGTGAAGCTGATCCTTCGCCGGGCACCCTGGCCCTTGCGTTCCTCCATCGTCCCGGCTGATCTCGTGGCCGGAGCGAGCCCTCATGCGGCTGTATGCCGACCCGACCGCCATGAGCTACCGGGAACGGCAAGCCCTGCATCCATGTCCTGCGTCTGCACCTCGCGCGCGAGCCGCGGGCGGTGTCCGGGTGGCTGCCGGTCTTGCCGATCCTGCGGTGGCCGCGGTCTTGCGAGCCATGCACGAGGCCCCGGCGCGTCCCTGGACGGTGACCGACTTGCTCACTCCGGGTGCTCGGGGATGGTCTGCTCGACCCAGACGGTCTTGCCGTCCTCGGTGTAGCGGGTGCCCCACCGTCCGGAGCAACGGGCTACGAGGAGCAGTCCCCGGCCGCCCTCGTCGGTGGTACGAGCATGCCGCAACCGTGGAGACGTGCTGCTGCCGTCGGAAACCTCGCAAGTCAATACATGGCTGCGGATGAGTCGCAGTCGCACGGGAGGCTTGGCGTAGCGGATGGCGTTGGTGACGAGCTCACTGGCTATCAGTTCGGTGGTGAACGCCGCTTCGTCCATGTCCCACGCTGTGAGTTGCCGGGTGACGCGTGACCGGGCCTTCGAGACCACGGACGGATCGCTCGGCAGATCCCACGACACCACCCGCGCCGGACCCAGCGTGTGCGTGCGGGCGATCTGAAGAGCGGCATCTTCCCGGAGCGGGTTCGGGACCAGCGCTTCGGTCACCCTGCTGCATGCCTGGCGCACGGAGCCGGAAAACCCGGAGAGAAGGTCGGCCAAGCGCTCACGGCCCCGGTCCTCGGGCTGTTCCTGGAAGAGGCCCGGGGTGTACAGGGCGAGCATCGAGTCCTCAGGTAGGTCGATGTCGATCTTCTCGAACGGCTCATCGGCGCAGGACAGGGGGGCGTGGGCCGGAGGGTCCAGGATCGTCGTCGTGCCGTCAGGGCGCACGACCACGGGCCCGGGGTGACCGGCACTGGACAAAGAACAGCGTCGTGACACGGGATCGTAGATCAGGTAGAGGCACGTCGCGTCGGCCTCGATTCCGTCAGCACGTCGGTCGTCCCCCATAGCCGGCCCGTTGCACCCGATGAGCCGGCGCACCAGGTCGTCGAGCCGCGCGAGCAGTTCATCCGGTTCCAGTTCCAGGTCCGACAGGGTGTGCACCGCCGCGCGGAGCCGCCCTGCGGCCGCGGCGGTCTGTAGACCGTGGCCGGGCACACGGCCGGCGACGAGGGCCACCCGGGCTCCGGAGAGTGGCACGGCGTCGACCCAGTCGCCGCCGGAGCCCGCGTGCACGTACTCGTGCGCCACATCCAGGGCGTGGTCAGGGGGGAGTCCGCCCGGACGCAGGGCGTGCCGCAGTGCGACCAGGGAATTGCGCTCGCGCAGGTATCGGCGGGCGTTGTCCAGGCACGCGGCGGTGCGCAGGGCGAGTTCTCCGGCCAGGGTCAGATCGTCACGTTCGAACGGCCTGCTCTCGCCCCAGCGGCAGAATGTGGCGAGCCCGAGAGCTCGGTACTGGGCGACCAGTGGTACGAGCATCAGCGAGTGGACCTTTTGCCTGTCCGCCCGCAAGCTGTGCAGCGCCTGTTGTCCGAGGGAACTCAGCGGATCGACAATGCGCGGCTCAAGGTCGGTGAGGGCCTCGGCAGCGGCCACTGGCGGCAGCGCGCCGTCCTGGTTGCCCGCCGTCCAGGACTCCGCGTCGTCCCGGGACCGGCATGCCGCCCGACGCAGCACGGTGTCGCGCTGGACGGAACCGGGTTCGAGATCCTCTCCCGCGAGTACCGGTTCCACAACCTCCACCGCCATGCTGTCGGCCAGCCCCGGAACGGATACCTCCGCCAGGCCCCGGACAGTGTCGAGTACATCGAGGGTGGACCCGATGCGTGTACCGGCCTGCGCGAGCACCTTCAGCCGCTCCTGCGCCAGATGGCGGTCGGTGACATCGACAGTGGCGTCGGCGATACCCAGGACTCGGCCGTGATCGTCCTGCAGGCGGAATACGTTGGCCGAATAGACATGATCATGATCGGGATCGCCTGGGGGGCGCATGCGCTTCTCTATGCCGATCACCGGCTCCCCCGTGACGAGCACCTGTTCCATGACCCGTTCCACCGTTTCCGCGGGGAAACCCGGCCACACCTCTGTGGGGCGTTTACCGACGGCTTCTTCGACGGAGGCGCCTTGCATGCCTTCGCCTGCGGGGTTGAACCGGATGAGCCGCAGGCGGGGATCGAGGAGGAACAGACCTACGGGAGAGACAGTGAAGAGGGTTTCCAGGAGTGCCTGGTCGAGTGCGGTCGTCGGGCTTCCGAGTTCCGCAGGGGCGAGCGTCACCGTCCATGCCGTCCCCGCCTCGGTCCGGTGCTCGGGACGGACGGTCAGTCGGCACGGCAGGAGGGCACCGTCCTGGCATCGCAGTGAAATGGCGACGTTCTCGATGGCTGCGAGCGAGCGCCCGGTGGGGTCGACACCGGTGAGCAGGTCCACCACTGGGCGCCCCAGCACGGCATTCGCCGGGTAGCCGAGCAGCCCTTCGGCGGCCGAACTCCATCCGACCACCGTGCCCTGCCGGTCAATGACCATGTGGGCCTGGTGCTCCGCTGAGACGCCATGGTGGGGGCCACTTCGTTTGGTGGCATGAGGTGCACCCATAGTCATCAGCTCTCATTGCCCCAGAACTCGCTACGCTCCTCAGTGTCCTCCAGGACGGGCATCCACGCATCGGAGCCCCCGCTGGTCGCGGACGGTGGCGATGCCGAAGCCGTCGGCCCTGTTCCGCGCCCGTTGCTGCCTGCCAGGGTTCAGTGCCGTCGTGCCACGCGATTCCGAGTCGCATCTACATCACGGGCCGGTCTGGGTCACGGCGGGCCACAGCCTCACGTCGCCTATGCCAGTGTGCCCGCGGGGCCGCGGGCCTCGTGCCCGACCGTCGTCGGCTACGACGTGCGACGGTCTTCAAGGCGAGTCGCTGTCCGGCTCCTTCCTGCGGGAGAGCTGGATGGTGAACACCGCCCCGGCGCCCGGTTCGCTGCGGGCGGTGACGGTTCCGCCGTGTGCCTCGACGAACTGGCGGACGATGGACAGGCCCAGTCCACTGCCGCCCGTGCGTCTGCTGCGGGACTTCTCGGCACGCCAGAAGCGCTCTAAGACGTGGGGCAGGTCCTCGGGCGTGATGCCGCTGCCCGTGTCCTGCACGGTGAGGACGGCCAGTTCGCCACTCTGCCGGGCGGTGAGGGTGACCGTGCCGTTCGCGGGGGTGTGCCGGAGCGCGTTGGAGACGAGGTTGCCCAGGGCCTGTCGCATCCTCACCGGGTCGGCCTCCAGCCAGAGGCCGGGTTCGGTGCGCGTGCGCAGGCGGATGCCCTCCGCCTCGGCGCGGGCGCTGTGGGCCGCCACCACCTGGGTGATGAGTTGGTCCACGGCGACGGGTTCCAGGTGCAGCGTGAGGGTTCCGGCGTCGACGGCGGCGAGGTCCTGCAGGTCGTCGATGATGTGTTGCAGCAGCACGGCCTCGTCGTGCAGGGAAGCGATGAGGTCCGGGTCCGGGTCGAGCAGCCCGTCGCGGGTCACTTCCAGCCAGCCGCGGATGTTGGTCAGCGGGGTCCGTAGCTCGTGGGCGATGTCGCTGACCATGGCCTTGCGCTGCGCTTCCAACTGTTCGCGGCGTGCGGTGAGATCGTTGAAGGCGGCCGCCAGATAACCGGTCTCGTCCCTGGTGGTGACGGGAACGCGTACGTGCTGCTGTGGTGGCTGCTGAGCCGCGGCCGTCAGGGCTCGCAGGGGACGGACGAGGCGGATCGCGACGACCGCGGTGATGGCGACGGTGACGGCCAGAACAAGCCCCGTCACGCCGACGATCTTGGCTTTGTTGGCGGGCGAGAGGTTGAACCCGGTGGCCTGCCGGTCCAGGCTGCCCAGGTAGAGCGTGGCCCTGGGGGCGACGTAGGGGGCAAGCTGTTCGCGGCGCGCGCTGTCGACACAGCTCTGCGCCTTCTGCCGGTCGGGAGCGGCGAGCCAGCGGATTCCGTCGGTCGCAGGGTTGCCGATGCCGGGAACCAGGTCGATGGCGGCGCCGAACACCGGTACTCCCTGTGCGGCGGTGTGGCCAAGGCAGGGGGCGATCAGGGCGTTGAGTTCGTCCAGTGCCTTCTGCTCGGTGCGGGTGGGCGTGTTGAGCGCGCCGTCGAGGCACTCCAGCGGTACGGAAGCCGGTCCGTCGTCGGCGGTGACAACCGTTCGACCACTGGGTACCTGCCGGCTGCTGCCGTTGGTGTCGTAGCGCCGCATGCACGCCAGGCGCTTTTCGGCGAGGGTCTTGACCTGTGTCCGTTCGGCCGGCGGGAGCAGATACGGCCCGACGGCTCGCGGGTCGACCCCTGGGAGCTGAGCCCCCGGTTCGGTGTAGGTGTCGGTGTTCAGCGGTTCGACGGCGGCCGAGGCCCGGGCGGGCAGTGCGGTACCCGGGGCGGCGGAGTCGACGATGACGTACCCGGTCTCGGTCGTGAGGGCGATGCGCCGGCCCGTGGCGCGTGAAAGTTGTCGCACGGTGGTCTGCACGCCGTCCCAGGACGCATGGGTCGCGGCGAAGCCGCTGAGCTGCCGCAGGATGTCGTTGTCGTCGGAGAGCACCTGCCCGCGCTCCTCCTGAAGGGCGTGCGTGGTCGTCTGCACGGCCAGCCAGGCCGTGGCGCCCACGGAGAGGACGGCGATCGTCACAGAGGTGAGCAGAAGCCTTACCGACAGGCTCTTGTGCCAGGGAATACGAGGACTAGGAGACATGGTGCCCACCGACGAGTTTGTAGCCGATGCCGAAGACCGTCAGTAGCCGGACGGGTCTTCGCGGGTCGGGTTCCACCTTCTTGCGCAGGTTCATGATGTGTACGTCGATGGCGCGTTCGGTGGAGGCGCGGTCGTGACCGCGGGTGTGATGCAGCAGTTGACGGCGTGAGAAGACCCGGGTGGGTTCCGCGGCCATGGCGCGGAGGATGGCGAACTCGCCCGGAGTGCAGGTGACCGCGGCGTCGTCGCAGGTCACCAGGTGCCGTACGGGGTCCACGGTGATGCTGCCGACGCGCAGCACCGGGGAGTCTTCGGCGGGCCGCAGAGTGCGGCGCAGCACGATGCGGATGCGGGCCATCAGCTCACGGGCGCTGTACGGCTTGGTCATGTAGTCGTCCGCGCCGAGGTCGAGGCCAAGGAGTACGTCTTCCTCGGTGGAGCGGGCGGTCAGCATCAGGACGGGTATGTCGTCGTCCTGGCGCAGCACACGGCACACGCCGTAACCGTCGATACCGGGCAGCATCAGGTCCAGGACGACGAGGTCGGGTCTACGGCTCTTCGCCTCGTCGATCGCGGCCCGGCCATCGTGGACCACGACGACGGTGTGACCCTCCCGAACCAGCAGACGGCGTATGAGGTCGGCCTGCATCTCGTCGTCCTCGGCCACCAGAATATGTGCGCACACTCGCCGCACTCTATGTGCACCGACTTGCCGCTCGGTCGGATGTGCAACGCTTCCCACACGCTGACAACTTCCTGATATCTGCACGTCAGAGTGGGCGCACTGCCTCTGGTTGCGTGCGGACGCAGCCCCGATCCCAGGCGACTTCGAGTGCGCCCGCGTCGGGGCGCGGGGATGGGGCCACAGTCCCGCCCGCACCCCGACCGACGGATGCCGTCCGTCCCCGAGTGTTGCCCGACAGTGTCGGCATCCAGTCGCTCGCACCCAGGGCCGCGTTCCCACGACTCGGTGGGAACGGTCACTCGACACGCGCGATGGAGTACCCATGAATCCCACCCGCCCCGCATCGGCCCTCGCGGCCCTGTCGGTCTCGGTGTGTCTTCTGGCTGGATGCAGCACCGGACCCGGCGGCGCGGCGACGCCACCGGCCGCTGCGCGCACTGCGGCTTCTGCGCGCATCCACCTGAACGCCGCCGACGGACAGAAGGATGTCTCCGTCGCACGGGGCGGCCGCGTCACGGTCGAGGCGGGCAGGCTCACCAAGGTCTCCCTGACCACCGCGGACGGCCAAGCCGTGCATGGCCGCATCTCCCCGGACAACAAGGTCTGGGCGCCGGACGCCGCGCTCGACCACGGCAGCGCCTACCGGATGACCGTGCTCGCCACCGGCGACGACGGAGGCCAGGAGACGAAGAAGATCGCCTTCACCACCCTCGCCGAGGCCCACCGCTTCACCGGGACGTTCACACCGGACAACGGCTCAACGGTCGGTGTGGGGATGCCCGTCTCGTTCACGTTCGACAAGGCGATCACCGACAAGAAGGCCGTGGAGTCGGCCATCGAGGTCAGCTCCAGCAGCGGACAGCCCGTCGTCGGCCACTGGTTCGGTGCGCAGCGCCTCGATTTCCGGCCGGAGCACTACTGGAAGCCCCATTCCACCATCACTGTCAGGATGCGCCTCGACGGAGTCAAGGGCGCCGAGGGCGCCTACGGCGAACAGGACAAGACGGTGCGGTTCACCGTCGGCCGCAGTCAGGTCTCCACCGTGAACGCCTCCACGCACCGGATGACCGTCGTCCGCGACGGCACGGCCCTGAGGACCATACCCGTCACCGCGGGCGCCGCGAACTCGCCCACGTGGAACGGCCAGATGGTCATCTCCCAGAAGCTGATCACCACACGGATGAACGGGGCGACGGTGGGCTACGCCGGCGAGTACGACATACCTGACGTCCCGCACGCCATGCGCCTGTCCACTTCGGGCACGTTCATCCACGGCAACTACTGGGCCCCCGACTCGGCGTTCGGACGGTCCAACCTCAGCCACGGCTGCGTCGGGCTGAACGACACCAAGGGCGGCGGTGACTCCGGTCAGGACGCCGCCTGGTTCTACGACCGGTCCCTCATCGGTGACGTGGTCGTGGTGCGGAACTCCGCCGATGGGACCATCGCCCCCGACAACGGCCTCAACGGCTGGAACATGCCGTGGAGCCAGTGGAAGGCGGGCTCCGCACGCTGAGCCTGCGGAGCGTCCGCAAGGTGCTGATCGGAACTCGCGGATGAAGCTGATCAGTTCCTCATATCTGCGATCCAGTCTTACCGTCATGGCTTCATCAACCAGTAGCCCGGCCTTCCTCCGACGGCGCCCCCGGGCGCCGCTCGGAACAGGTCGAGCAACCACCTTCACGACCCTCGCACTGCACCGTCAGGGGATAACGGCTGCGGTCGTGGTCCTGTCCGTGACGCTCACCGGATGCGCGGCCATCGGCGCCGAAGCGGGCTACGGCGCCCGGTCGTCGACCTCCGGTACAGCCACAGCATCGGCCCAGGCGTCCGGCGCGTCCAGCACCATCGAGGCGGAACGCGGGCAGACCCCGACCGGGACCGAGGCGTCCGGCACGCCCAGCACCACCGAGTCGGAACGCGGGCAGACTTCGACCGGGGCCAAGACGTCCGGTGTGTCCAGTTCGGCGCAGCTGCCGGGCCTGGGACCACGGACGCTGGCCCAAGTCCCCAAGAACACACGGCAAGTCGTCCTGGTCACCGGTGACGGCAAGGACTCCTCGACGTCGCACGTGGTCCTGTACCGGCGCACGGGCGCGGGCTGGAAGCCAGGAGCCACCTGGCCCGCCCACAACGCGCGCAACGGCTGGACGGATGACCACCGCCTCGGCGATCTCCGTTCGCCCATCGGCGTGTTCACCCTCACCGACGCCGGAGGGCTGCTGCCCGATCCCGGAAGCGAGCTGCCGTACAGCCAGTCATCAAGCTTCACCATCAGCGGCACGGGCTTCAAGGGCGAACCACTCGCAGGCTCCTTCGACTACGTCGTCGCCATCAACTACAACCGCAAGCCCGGAACTTCCCCACTCGACTGGACGCGACCTCTCGGCGCTGCCAAGGGCGGCGGCATCTGGCTGCACGTCGACCACGAAGGACCCACGCACGGCTGCGTGAGCGTGGCGCAGGAACACATGAAAGAGCTGCTGCGCACGCTCGATCCCCACCAGCATCCGGTGATCGTCATGGGGGACGCCGGGTCTCTCGAACGCTGACGTCCGCGGTCGCTGACGTACGGGAAAGCGCCCCCGAAGGTTCGGGGGCGCTTTGCGGACGGGCCGCCGCTCCTTTACGTGGCGACTACTCGTCCTTGGACTCTCCCGGCGAAGGCGCTGCTCCGGGTCGCGGGGATGACCCTGCCGCCTCCGTCGGCCTTACGGGGATCTCGGTGGCAGCCCAGCCCGCCAGGAAGGTCAGGGCCTGCTCGCTCGGCGACTGCGGCTCCGCGGTGTAGACGAGCAGGCTCTGGTCCGTGGAGCCCCGCAGATCCAGCACCTGGAAGTCCAGGCTCAGTTCCCCGGCGATCGCGTGGACGAACTCCTTGCGGCCGGGCCGCTGGGATCGCACCCTGTGGTCGGACCACCATCGGCGGAAGTCGGGGTCCTTCAAGGAGAGTTCCCCGACGAGGCGCGCGAGTTCGGGATCGTTGGGGTAGCGGCCGGCATCCATGCGGAGGTAGGCCACACACTCCTGGGCGACTCTCTCCCAGTTCGCATACAGCCCGCGGACCTCGGGGTCGAGGAAGGTGAGCCATATGTGGTTGCGCCGCTTGGCCGGCAGCCTGGAGTAGTCGGTGAACAGCGCGGCGCTCAGGCTGTTCCACGCCAGGACGTCCATACGACGGCCGAGCACGAACGCCGGGACGTTCACCATGCTGTCCAGAAGGACCTGCGTCGCCTGCGAGACCTGCTGCTTTCTCGATGCGGCCGGCTTCGCCGCGCCGGAGAGGCCCGCCTCCGCCGCGCACCGCAGCAGGTACTCCTCCTCGTCGGGGCGCAGCTCAAGCGCTCTTGCAAGCGCCGTGAGGATGGTGGGCGAAGCCGACTTCACGCGGCCTTGTTCCAGCCTCACGATGTAGTCCACGCTGACGCCCGCCAGCGACGCGAGTTCCTCCCGCCGCAGTCCCGGCACTCGGCGGTACCCGCTCGTGGGCAGCCCCACCTGCTCCGCGGAGATCCGGGCGCGGCATGCGCGCAGGAATTCACCGAGTTCTGTCACGGCAGCCCTCCCTTTCGTTCGACCTGTGCGCCATACGGCGGGTCAGTTGCTGTCTTTCACGTCGTCGTGGTCGGTGGACAGGGCCAGTTCCCGCCAGGTGTCGGTCTCCTCGCGAAGCTGAGCGATCTTCAGGTCCATGGCCGCCGCGCAGTCGCTGCCGAGCTGGGCCCGCAACGGCGGGTTGTCGGCATCGGCGAGGGCGAGGATGGCCGTTGCACCCTTGACAGGGTCACCGGGCTGGGCGCGGTTGAGTCCGGGTACGGCCTGGCGCACGGCGCCGGCGGTGTCGGCGTAGTCGGAGATGACCTGGCCCTCCGTGTGGAGGCTGGTGGCGTCGAGGAAGTCGGTGCGGAAGTATCCCGGCTCCACGATCGTGACCTGGATCCCCAGCGGTGCCAGCTCGGCGCGCATGGCCTCGGAAAGACCCTCCACGGCGAACTTGGTGGAGCAGTAGACGCCGAAGCCCGCCGCGCTGTCGAAGCCTCCGATGGAACTCAGGTTGAGAATGCGGCCCGACCTCTGCCGGCGCATGACCGGCAGCACGGCGCGGGTGACGTTGGCCAGACCGAAGACGTTGGTGTCGTAGACCGAGCGGAACGCCGCGTCGGAGGTTTCCTCCACCGCGCCCAGCACGCCGCGCCCTGCGTTGTTGACCAGGATGTCGATCGTGCCGAACTTCTCGACGGCTGCCTTCACGGCTTCGCGGGCCTGTGCCTCGTCGGTGACGTCCAGGGCGACAGCGAGCAGGCTGTCCTGGTACTGGGAGAGCGCGTCCTGTACGTCCTGGGGCTTGCGGGCCGTCGCCACGACCTTGTCGCCCCGCTCCAGTGCCTGCCGTGCGATCTCCAGGCCGAACCCGCGGGACGCACCAGTGATGAACCAAGTGGACATGCCACTACCTTTCATTTGTTCGATATTAGGAAAATTGGGTCAGATATGGCTAATTCTCGTTTTGACGCGAGGAACCAGCGTTTATAGCTCTCGTTGGCCGGCCGCGCCCCGGCCCAGTCAGGCCTCGGGCCGACCTCGGCGGACAGCGATGGCGCCTGCCACCACGGCGAGCAGCGCCACCAGCAGCCCGAACCCCGAGAAGACAGCGGCAACGCCGAACCGGGAAGCGGCGGCGCCCGCGGCCACCACCGGCACACTCACCGCCAGGTAGGCCAGGGCGAAGAACCCCGGCAGGAGCTGGGGATGGCCCCCGGCGATCACCGCTGCCGTCACGGTGCTCGTGGAGCCCATGAAGCACAGGCCGAAGCCCGCACCGGTGATCGCCGCACCGGAGAAGAACAGCAGGGCGTGAGCCGTGTCGAACCCGGTCACGGACACCCCGACCCCGGCCACGAGCAGCGCGCACCCCGTCACCGACGCCGCCCGGTCGCCCAGCCTCCGCAGCAGCATCGGAGCGATGCCGCCGCAGCCCTGCACCACGAGGATGACCAGCGAGGACAGCGCCCTGTCAGTGGTATGCAGCAGGCCGGCGACCAGATCGACCCCCAGCGCCAGGTACAGGCCGACCACCGCCCAGCCGGCCGTCACGATGGGGGCCACCCGAAGAAGGACCCCTCGTGGCTCCGCACTCATCCGCAGCACCCGGGGGCGCCAGGGCCGTAGCTGTTCCGGCACGATCTGCCAGGTGGGAATGGCCCGCACCAGGACGAGCCCGCCAATGGACAGGACGGTCAGCACGACGAAGGGGGTGACCAGCGGCGCGGGAGCGAACTGAACGGCGAGGCCGGAGAACACCGCACCCAGCGCGATGCCTGTCGAGGTCGCCGCGCTGTTCGCAGCCACTGCGGCCTGGTGACTGCGGTCCCGGTGCAGGTCGGCCAGTGCCGAGCCCGCGCTGCTGGTGAGCAGCCCGACCGCGACACCCTGGATCAGGCGAGCCAGGCACAGTGCCCAGGCTTCCGTGGCCAGAAGGAACGCGAGGAAGCTGACGACGATGATGGCCAGTGCCACCTCGATCGTCCGTTGGGTGCCCAGGCGTTCGGCCAGGCCCCCTGCCAGCAGCAGGGTAAGGACCGCACCGAGGGCGTAGCAGGCGTAGACGGTCGTCGACGTGGTCGTACCGAAGTGCCATTGCTGCTGGTAGATCCCATACAGCGGAGACGGCGCGCTGCTGGCGGCCATGACCACGAAGACGACGCCGACCACGGTGCGAAAGTGCCAGGGACGGTGGGGCCGGTGGTGGTGCGTAGTGGGGTGCCGGCGCCCCCGGGTCTCGAGCGCGGTCGGCATGTCGACGTTCATGATCTTGACATCTCCGATGGGAATCCGACCTCGGCCGTCAGCGGCCGAGGACGACCTTGGTCTCCAGGTACTCCTGCATGCCGTCCGGACCCCACTCACGGCCGTTGCCCGACTCCTTGTAGCCGCCCCAGGGGGCGGTCCAGTCGAAGTCGGCGTTGTTGATGATCACGTAGCCCGCTTCGATGCGGGACGCGACCTCTTCGGCGTCCGCGAGATCACTGCCGGTGACGTAACCGGCGAGGCCGTACCGGCTGTCGTTGGCGATCTGGACAGCCTCGTCCACCGTGTCGTAGGTGATGATCGACATCACCGGGCCGAAGATCTCCTCCTGGGCGATGGTCATGTCGTTGGTGACCCCGGCGAACACCGTGGGCTTGACGAAGTGCCCGTTCTCCAGGCCTTCGGGCTTGCCCAGTCCACCGGTGATCAGCTGGGCCCCCTCGTCCAGGCCGGACTGGACATACCGCTGGACGGTCTGCCACTGCTCACCGGAGATCAGCGGGCCCATGTCGGTACCCTCCGCGCGCGGGTCGCCGATCCTGAGCGCCTCCACCCGCGGGAGCAGCACCGACAGGAACTCCTCCAGCCGCTCGCGCGGCACCAGGGTCCTGCTCGGCGCACTGCAGATCTGGCCGGTGTTGGCCATCAGCCAGGTCAGCACCGTGTCGACCGCGACGTCCAGGTCCGCGTCCGGCATGATCACCTGTGGCGACTTGCCGCCGAGTTCGGTGGCCACGCGCTTGGCGCTCTTGGCCGCGGCGGCGTTCACCTGGAGTGCGGCCTCCCCCGAGCCGGTGAAGGACACGACGGCGACGTCGGGGTGCGAGGCAAGCGCGTTTCCGATCACCGAGCCGCGGCCGGTGACGAGGTTGAAGACACCGGCGGGGACCCCGGCGGCCTCCAGGATCTCAGCCAGGACAACACCCGAGTACGAGGCCAGCTGGGCCGGCTTGAGGACGACGGTGCAGCCGGCCGCCAGCGCCGAGGCGGTCTTGCCGGCCGGCTGAAGGGCGGGGAAGTTCCACGGAGTGATCAGACCCGCCACGCCGATGGCTTCCTTGCGGATGTGGGTGGCGCCACGGTCCTCGGTGAACGCGAACGTCTTGAGCACCTGCGCGGCGGCCCGGAACTGGATCAGCCCGGCGGCGACGTGCATGGCGCGGGACAGCGGCAGCGGACAGCCCAGCTCGGCGGTGACCGCCTGGGCCATGTCCTCGCCTCGCCGCTCGTACTCGTCGGCGATCCGCTCCAGCAGCTCGATACGCTCCTCGCGGGTGGTCCGGGAGAAAGAGGGGAACGCCCGGCCCGCCGCGGCGACCGCCAGGTCGACGTCGGCCTCGCCGCCGAGCGCAACCCGGCCGGACACCTCGCCGGTGGCAGGGTCGGTCAGATCGGCGACTCCGCCGTCGAGGGGCTCGCGCCAGACGCCGTCGATGTACAGCTTGGTGTAGTCACGCATGTTGTCTCCGTCAGATTCGCGGTTCGCCATATGGGCGGCCATGTGACGAAGGCGGCCTTTTGTGTGCGAAGGCGCCTTGTGGAATCCATCGTCACGGCGGAGAGCCCTGGCATACAGGGAGGCCTTTTCCTGGGCACCGGTCCCTGGGAAAGCCAGTACCAGGCACGCCGACCAGCCCGGAGAAACCGAAGCGGGTGGGGGCGGTGGTTGCGTGCCGCGCGCCGGCGCGGCATCCGCCGGGTTCACCGGCATCGAGCGGCCCCGGACGCGCGGAGGGCGGGCCGGCGTCCCGGCGCAGAAGTCAGTCACGTGCGGGTCTTCGACCGCCGGGCGTTCCACTGCCCCGGATCCGGGAAAGGGCCGCCGCTGGACGTCGGTGTCGTCGGCGAGATCGGCAAGAACCCGGGCGACTGACCGACGCCGGACCGGGTCGCCATCCTGCTGCTCCGGAGCGCTTTGACGAGACCGATCGGGAGGTCCTCACCTGCACGGGAGACTTGGACCAGCAGTTCGTCGAACACTCCGTTGGACACCATGTCCAATCGTTCGTATGGTCCTTTCTTGGTGCTGCCGAGTGCGGCGCATTCGTGACCGATCTGAAAGCGGACTTTTCGTGACTGATGGGGTTTCCCGTCCGACCCTGCTCCTCGTGCATGGGGCATGGCACGGCGCGTGGTGCTGGGCAAAGCTGACGTCGGCACTTCACGCCGATGGGTGGCGGCTTCGGACGATCGACCTGCCGAGCGCCGGCGGGCGAGCGGGCTTGATGGACGATGCACAGGCGGTACTGGACGAGCTGAAGCTCATCGATGACCCAGTGGTGGTTGTCGCCCATTCCTACGGAGGCATACCGGTCAGCCAGGTCGCCGCCGCAGCGGGGAACGTGTCGCGCATCGTCTATCTGGCGGCGCTCCAACTCGACGTGGGAGAAAGCCTTTTGGGCTTCTCCGGCGCACCTCTCCCACCGGAGACGCGTGATGTCGAGCCTGTGCCGAATGATCCGATCACGACGTTCTACGCCGACATGCCCCGGTCCGAGGCCGAGGAGGCCGCCAAACAGCTCGTGCCGCAAAGCGCCAAGTCATTCCGAGACGTCCTGACCAAGGCGGCGTGGCACACCATCCCGTCGACGTACATCATCTGCGAGGACGACCAGGCTCTGCCCGCGCAGGCCCAGCAGGCACTGTCGGAAAGGTCCGGCGCGGTCCACCGGATCGCGGGCGACCACTCGCCGTTCCTGTCGAAGCCGGTGGTACTCGCCGCTCTGCTGTCGAAGATCGCGCTCGAGTCGGACGGCTGAGTCGCAGGCCGCAGCCTCACGAGAGCGCTCACCCCGATTGATCACCTGGAAGTGTGCGTCGCCACGCCCTGCCTTCCGGCGGACAGGCGTGCGGATCGGTGGCGTTCCTGTCCCGCAGTACCCGCAGTACCAGTGCAGAAATGGAGAACGTGATGAGCAACAACAGCCGCCAGAACGAGGTGGGTATGCCGACCAAGGAAGAGATCAGGTCCGAACTCGTCGGCAGGGCCATCGCCCTGCAGCCCCTGTTGCGGGACTGTGCCGCGTGCGGCGAGTCGGATCGCGCCCTGCCGATGGAGGTCGTCGACGCCTTGGCCGGTGCGGGCGTCTTCCGGCTCCTGACCCCCAGGCGGTACGGCGGCCATGAGACCGACCTGCGGACCTTGACCGAAGTGTCCGAGGCGCTCGGGGAGGGCGATGGCTCGGCGGCCTGGGTCGGGATGATCATCGCGGTGACCAACTGGATGGCGTGCCTCTTCCCCGACAAGGCGCAGGAGGAAGTGTTCGGGGCCGATCCGGATGCGCGGGTGACCGGTGTGGCCGCGCCGACGGGCATGGGAGAGCGGGTCCCGGGCGGCTGGCGTGTCAACGGCAGGTGGTCGTACAACTCCGGTGCCCCGTATGCCACCTGGGCCGCTGTCGGCGCACTGCTGAAGGACGACAGCGGAGCGGTTGTGGACCAGGCACTTGTCCTGATCCCCGCCTCCGACCTGACCATGGAGGACACCTGGCACACCGCGGGCATGAAGGCAACCGCCAGCAACACCCTGATCGGACAGGACGTGTTCGTTCCCGAGCACCGCGTGCTGTCGGTCCCCGCGGCCGCCGAGGGCAGCTACCCACGCGCGTCCCGGGACGAGACGCTGTACGACTCGACGTTCGGGCCGATGCTGCTGCTGTGCCTGGTCGGACCGCTGCTCGGACTGGGTGCTGCCGCTGTGAATGCGGCGGTGGCGGGAGCCGAGGGGAAGCCGTTGTCGTTCACCGTCCACGGCAGGCAGGCCGACTCGGTAGGTGTCCAGATACAGCTGGCGGAGGCCGCGCTGAAGCTGGAGACGGCCCGCTTGCACACCTACCGAGCCGTCGACGAGGTCGATCGGGCCGCCACATCCGGCAGCCCCTTGGACTACATCGCACGCGCACACATCAGGGCTCGGGCCGGCCTCGCCGCGCAACACGTCATCGATGCGGTCAGCACCCTCCTGAACGTGCACGGCGCGTCCTCCTTCGCCGATACCAGCCCCCTGCAACGCATCTGGCGGGACGCAAACGTCGCGGCGCGTCACGCAGGCCTGATCCCGGCGGTCGGCCTGGAGGTCTACGGCAAGTCTCTCCTCGGTATCGACGAGCGAGTGAGCCTGATGGTCTGAACCCGGCTCCGGCCACACCGTTCGGTGACCCATGAGCGCGCCGTGCGGCGTGGCCGGGCCTCCATCACCCGTGACCTGCGCGGAACACCCGTCCCTTCGGTTCTTTAGGATGCCCGTATGGCTTCCACCACCCGACGACCCTCCAGCGCGGCCGACCGGCGGGCCGCACTGGAAAAGCGGATCCTGTCCGTGCTCGAGGAATGCCTTCGGGACGGTGTGACCTATACCGAGCTGAGCGTGGAACAGATCGCACAAGCCGCCGGAATATCCCGTTCGACGTTCTACCTGTACTTCCGCGACAAGGTGGACGTGCTGCTCCGGCTGAGCGGCTCCCTCAAGAAGGAGACCTATTCGATCGCGGCGTCCTGGAAGCCCAACGGCTCCGACGGAGGTCTCGACGGACTGGCCCGTACCTACGAACTCATCCTGCGGCACTACCGCGAACACGCAGCCCTGCTTGCGGCGATCAACGAAGTGGCCGCGTACGACCCCTTGGTCCGTGAGGCGTGGACGGCCGACCAGGACCGGTTCATCGACAACCTCGTGACGGTC
Source organism: Streptomyces sp. SD15 (assembly GCF_054462255.1). Taxonomy (NCBI): domain Bacteria; kingdom Bacillati; phylum Actinomycetota; class Actinomycetes; order Kitasatosporales; family Streptomycetaceae; genus Streptomyces; species Streptomyces sp. SD15. Next base: position 159,134 of record NZ_JBTLMO010000019.1, read on the forward strand.
CTGCAGGAGGAGCAGCGGGCCGGTCGCACGCCCGCGGACATCGCCCCTGAACTCGCCGCCAGGGTGATGGTCCAGGGAGGCGGCCAGGTCATCGCGCAGCAGGTCTCCCACGGCGACGGCAGCGGCGATGCCGTCGTGGCCCAGGAGCTGGCTCGTGGCTACTGGTACGGCGTGTACCGCCGCCCGGAGGCCTGACCGCCGACTGACTCCACCACCCGGATCATGGCCCGCAAGACTGTGAGCCTCGCGGCGCACACTGTCGGGATCCCGTCTGGCTGGGCCCGTGCACCTGGGCACCAATTTCAGACACGTTTTCCGACAGATCCCGTGCAGGGGTGTGAGGTGCGGCACCTGTGAATCGGCGGGCCCGCAGTACTCTGGAGCCATGCTTCCGCTGCTCGTTCGACGCCGCCACGTGGACTACGTCCGCGTCACGAGCATGGGCTGTCGGCCTTCCGTCTGACCCAGGCCCCCACTTTCACCTGGCTCCTGTCGGCCCCGCCCTCATACCCGGCGGCTGCCCGGGCAGCCGTACACCCTGCGGACGCTCCCCATGACGAACACATCGCTGCACACGCACGACTACCAGCAGCTTCCGATCATTGATCTCTCCGCGGCCGACCGCGGCCCCGAGGCCCGTGCGCTGCTTCACGCACAGCTGCACAGCGCTGCCCACGACGTGGGGTTCTTCCAGCTCGTCGGGCATGGGATCAGCGAGGGCGAGACCGCCGCCCTGCTCGACGCCATGCATCGGTTCTTCTCGCTTCCCGAGGCCGAGCGGCTGGCTCTCGACAACATCAACTCGCCGCATTTCCGGGGCTATACGCGTACAGGCGACGAGCTGACCGCCGGCAGCCGGGACTGGCGGGATCAGCTCGACATCGGGGCCGAGCGGGCTGCCCGGACCCCCGGTGCCGGCGAGCCCGCCTATTGGTGGCTGGAGGGGCCGAACCAGTGGCCGGCCTCGCTGCCGGAGCTGCGGACCGCCGCGCTGGCGTGGATCGACCGGCTCAGTTCCGTCGCGGCGCGGCTGCTGCGTGAGCTGCTCACCGCCATCGGGGCGCCGGCCGACTTCTACGAGCCCGTCTTCGGGAAGCGGGCCCACCCGCATCTGAAGCTCGTACGGTATCCGGGCAGCGCGGGCGACGGCGCCGACCAGGGTGTCGGCGCGCACAAGGACTACGGGTTCCTGACGCTGCTGCTCCAGGACCAGGTCGGAGGGCTTCAGGTGCAGCGGGAGGACGGAGTCTTCCATGACGTGCCGCCGCTGCCGGGGGCCTTCGTGGTGAACCTCGGTGAGCTGCTGGAGGTAGCCACCAATGGGTATCTCGTCGCCACGAATCACCGGGTCGTCAGCCCGCCCGGGGCCACCGAGCGGTTCTCCGTGCCCTTCTTCTACAACCCGCGCCTCGATGCCCGCGTCGAGCCGCTGCCCTTCCCGCACGCGTCCGCCGCGCCCGGAGTCACCGACGACCCGGCGAACCCGCTGTTCGCGGAGTACGGGTTCAACGAACTCAAGGGCAAGCTGCGAGCCCACCCGCTGGTCGCCGCCCGGCATCACGCGGAGCTGCTCACACCCGCGTGAGCAGCTCCGGCAAGCACGTCGAGGCTTACTGATCGTTTCAGAATGAAATGTGTTGTGGGGCTTGGCAGTTGGGTGTTGTGTCGGCAGGATCTGTTGGATGCCTGCTGATCTT
>NZ_JBTLMO010000020.1:0-159703 GCF_054462255.1 Streptomyces sp. SD15
GCCCCCGGGGATGATGGGGGTCCCCCCTGCTCGAGCGAAGTCGAGAGCTTGGGGGAGGGTAGGGGCGGCGGGGGCGAGAACCCCTACGCAAGCCCCCGCCGGGCCACCGCCGGAGGCCGCCACCCCGCGATCGACGCCACCATGTCCAGGACCTGCCGCGTCTCCGCCACCTCGTGCACCCGGTACACCTGCGCCCCCAACCACGCCGAAACGGCCGTCGTCGCCAACGTCCCCACCACCCGTTCCCTCACCGGCTTGTCGAGCGTCTCGCCGACGAAGTCCTTGTTGGAGAGGGAGACGAGCACCGGCCACCCCGTGTCCACCATCTCGCCCAGCCGCCGCGTCGCCTCCAGACTGTGCCGCGTGTTCTTCCCGAAGTCGTGCCCAGGATCGATCAGCACGGACTCCCGCGGCACCCCCAAAGACACCGCCCGCTCGGCCAGCCCGACGGTCACCCGCAGAATGTCGGCCATGACATCGTCGTACGCGATCCGATGTGGACGCGTACGCGGCTGCGACCCCCCGGCATGGGTGCACACGAGCCCCACCCCGTACCGCGCGGCGACCTCCGCGAGCCGCGGATCGACCCCGCCCCACGCGTCGTTGAGCAGATCCGCCCCGACCTCGCAGACCGCCTCCCCGACCTCGTGCCGCCAGGTGTCGACGCTGATGATCACGTCGGGGAAGCGGCGACGCACCTCGGCGACGAAACCGACCGTACGACGCGCCTCCTCCTCGGCCGTGACCTCCTCGCCGGGACCGGCCTTGACCCCGCCGATGTCGATGATGGCGGCACCCTCGGACACCGCCTGCTCCACGCGGGCGAGCGCGGGCTCGTCGCGGAAGGTGGCTCCCTGGTCGTAGAAGGAGTCCGGGGTCCGGTTCACGATCGCCATGATCACCGGCTCGTGCGGGTCGAATTCCCGCCTGCCCAGCCTGAGCATCCCCTATGACCTCTCCCAGTAAGTCCGCCGATAAGCCGCCTGCGACCTTAACTGTCAGACTCGCATGGCACGATCGGACCCTGACACTTTCAGTTTCAGTTTCAGTACTTCCGCGCCGACGCGCCCGCGTCGGCACCAGAGCGTGGGGACCTCAGCGATGTTCATGTTCTTGTTCCTGGTCGTCGCGCTCGCCGTCGTGGTCGCCGCGGTGACACTGTCCGTGGTGGGCGGCGGCGAGAGCGCGCCCCTGCCCGAGGCGACGCCCGAGCGGCTGGACGATCCGCTGCCCGCGGACCGTCCGGTCAACCGTGCGGACGTGGAGGCACTGCGCTTCCCGCTGGCCGCCCGCGGCTACCGCATGGCGGACGTGGACGACGCCCTCGGCCGCCTCGGCGCCGAGATCGCCGAGCGGGACGCCAGGATCGCCGACCTGGTGGCCGCGCTCGAAGGCGCCCGAGCCACCGCCGCCACCTCGCTGCGGAAGTCGGACGAGGGAGAGCGGGAGTGAGCGACGCGCTCGCCGGGCCCGACGGAGCCCTGCGCTGCCCCTGGGCGTTGTCGACCGAGGACTACATCTCGTACCACGACGAGGAGTGGGGCCGCCCGGTCCACGGCGACGACGCGCTGTACGAGCGTCTCTGCCTGGAGGCCTTCCAATCGGGACTGTCCTGGATCACCATCCTGCGCCGCCGACCGGGTTTCCGGGCCGCGTTCGCCGACTTCGAGATCGCCAAGGTCGCGACCTTCACGGACGCCGACCAGGAGCGCCTGCTGGGCGACGCGGGCATCATCCGCAACCGCGCGAAGATCGACGCGACCATCGCCAACGCGCGCGTGCTGGCCGACTGGGCGCCGGGGGAGCTGGACGAGCTGATCTGGTCCTTCGCCCCCGCCCCGGCCACCCGCCCGGCCCCGAAGAAGCTGTCCGACGTGCCGGCGGTCACCGACGAGTCGACCGCACTCTCCAAGACCCTCAAAAAGCGCGGCATCCGCTTCGTCGGCCCGACCACGGCATACGCCTTGATGCAGGCGTGCGGTCTCGTCAACGACCACCTGGCGGATTGCGCCGCGCGCGGTCTTTAGGGGCGCGGGGCTGTGACCTTGCGCGGCTCCGCCGCGTGGGCGCGACCAGCCCCCGCCCGCCCGTCCCTGCGAACCGTCACCGCCCCAAATACTTCGGCTTCTCCTTCTCGACGAACGCCCGCACGGCGATCGTGTGATCCTCAGAGGCACCCGCCCGCGCCTGCAACTCGTCCTCCTTCTCCAAGGTCTCGTCCAGGGAGTGGGACATCCCGTAGGCGAGGGACTCCTTCAGCGCGGCGTACGCGACGGTCGGCCCCGCGGCCAGCCCGCGAGCCAGCTTCACCGCCTCCGCGGCCAGCTCCGCCGAGGGAACCACCCGGTTCGCGATCCCCAGCTCGTACGCCTCCTGCGCGCCGATGCTGCGCGGAAAGAGCAGCAGGTCGGCGGCCCGGCTGGGGCCGACAACGCGCGGCAGCGTCCAGGAGATCCCGGAGTCCGCGGTCAGCGCGACTCCGGCGAACGACGTGTTGAAGGCGGCGGTGTCGGCGACGATCCGATAGTCCGCGGCGAGCGCGAAGCCGAACCCGGCCCCGGCCGCGACGCCGTTCACCGCGGCCACCACCGGCTTCGCGGCGCCGGTCAGGGCGCGCACGATCGGGTTGTAGTGCTCGCGGACGGTGCTCATCGTGTGCCCCGACCCCGACTCCTTGTCGGCGGCCAGCAGCCCGATGTGCTCCTTCAGGTCCTGGCCGACGCAGAACGCCCGGTCACCGGCGGCGGTGAGCAGGATCGCCCGTACGCCGTCGTCCGCCGCGGCCTGCTGCACCGCGTCCCGGAAGGCGACCTTGGTCTCGATGTTCATCGCGTTCATCGCCTCGGGACGATTCAGCGTGATCGTCGCGAGTCCGTCGCTCACCTCGTAGAGCACGGTGTCGGCCATGGTGGGTCCCCTCCGGTGTCGCGGCTCCGTCGTACCCGTCGGTACGTCCTGCGTCCGAGGACAGCATGCAGGACAGCATGGCGGAGATCACGGTCCGGGGTGCGGACAGGACATGTGACCTCAGTCAAAGAATTCCGAGCCGTGGAAGTCCATGCGGCGGCGCAGTATCGCAGTCACAACGCCGAATTGAGTGGTTTTGCTCAAGCGCGTTGCGCAAGCGATGCCGACTGATGTTGGTCATCGGGTCCTGAGATGCGGGATAATGGCTAGGAAGCAATGTGTTCGATGCCGGTGACGCCTGTCCTATGAGAGGACGTGCGTGCCCTCCAAGGGGCCGTCGGCGACGATGAGCTGGTTTCAGGAAGGGGAACGAGCATGGCGGCCATGAAGCCGCGGACGGGCGATGGCCCGCTCGAGGTGACCAAGGAGGGGCGGGGCATCGTCATGCGCGTTCCGCTCGAAGGCGGCGGTCGGCTCGTCGTCGAGTTGACCCCTGACGAGGCCGACGCGCTCGGCGACGCCCTCAAGAAGGTCGTCGGCTGACGCGGCAGCGACCCTACCTTTTCAGCTGCCCCGGCATCGTAATCGGTGCCGGGGCAGCGGTGTATCAGAGGTGCTTCGTCGACGTATCCCCTGGCATGGGTGCAGGTCAGGTGTGTACGGGAGAGTTGCGGGTCAGCGTTTGACCGCGCACAGCAAACCGTCGCCCACCGGCAGCAGCGAGGGCACCAGGTCCTGGCTCTCGCGCACCGCGCGCAGCAGTTCGCGCAGTCGGCCGACCTCCGCGGGCTGCGGTCCCGAGTCCACCGTGCGGCCGTCCGCGAAGACGCCCTCGAAGACGATGAGCCCGCCCGGGCGCAGTAGGCGCAACGATTCAGCGAAATAGTCCAGGCACTCGAGGCGGTCGCCGTCGCAGAAGACGAGGTCGTATCCGGAGTCCGCGAGGCGGGGCAGTACGTCCAGTGCGCGACCGGGGATGAAGCGCGCGCGGTTGCTGGCGAAGCCGGCCGCGCGGAAGGCCTGGCGGGCGAACTGCTGGCGGTCCGGCTCCGAGTCCACGGTGGTCAGTACCCCGTCCGGCCGCATGCCGTGCAGCAGATGAATTCCGGAGACACCGGTCCCGGTACCGATCTCCGCGACCGCTTTCGCGTCCACGGTGGCGGCGAGCAACCGCAGCGCGGCGCCCGTGCCGGGCGACACCGGGCGCAGCCCTGCCTCGCGGGCCCGGTCGCGGGCCCAGCGCAGCGCCTCGTCCTCGGCGACAAAGGCGTCGGAGAACGCCCAGCTCGTCTGCCGGTTGCCGGTAATGACCCTCTCCTGTCCCCGTGGTTGCCTGGGCGTGACTGTATCCGTTGGTGCCGGGAACCCGCAGATGGGACCGGGCGTTTAGAGGGGTGGGGAATCAGAGCGGGGGGAAGCGGATGAATCAGGACGTACAGCGGGACACGGAGCAGGACATGGAGCGGGGCGCCGGGCACGTGCTGACGCTGCCATATGAGCGCGTATCAAATTCTCGTAAAACCGCTTATCCGGAGCTAACGGGCGAGGTGGCTATGGTAGGGGCTCCACTGGACACCACCAGAGCCGATAGGGGAGGTGCGGCTGCGCCTGTGGATCGAGGACGGGTGCTGCGGCGCCTGCTCAGATCAGCGGGTGAGCCGAAATCCGTGACCGACATCGCTGACAAGTTCCATGCTGCCCCCGCGCAGACCGCGACGTTTTCCACCGACGCGGAGTCGCAGGCGTGGACTCCGCCCACCTGGGAGGAGATCGTCAGCACGCACAGCGGCCGTGTCTACCGGCTCGCCTACCGCCTGACGGGTAACCAGCACGACGCCGAGGACCTCACACAGGAAGTCTTCGTCCGCGTCTTCCGCTCCCTGTCCACCTACACGCCCGGCACCTTCGAGGGCTGGCTGCACCGCATCACCACGAATCTCTTCCTGGACATGGTGCGCCGCAAGCAGCGCATCCGCTTCGACGCCCTCGGTGACGACGCGGCCGAGCGCCTGCCCAGCCGTGAGCCGTCCCCGCAGCAGGTCTTCAACGACGCGCACTTCGACGCGGACGTCCAGCAGGCGCTGGACACCCTCGCGCCCGAGTTCCGCGCCGCCGTGGTCCTCTGCGACATCGAGGGACTCTCGTACGAGGAGATCGCCGCGACCCTGGGCGTCAAGCTCGGTACGGTCCGCAGCCGGATCCACCGTGGCCGATCGCAGCTGCGCAAGGCCCTCGCGCACCGGTCCCCCGAGGCCCGCGCCGAGCGCCGCGGGTTCTCGATGCCGCGTGTGCCCGCGCTGGGAGGAGGGGGCGCGACCGCGTGAGTGGATCACGGCCCAACTCCCCGGAGCGGCATGTCGCCGACCAGCACCTTGGGGACCGACTCTCCGCCCTCGTGGACGGAGAGCTCGGTCATGAGTCGCGTGAGCGCGTCCTGGCCCACCTCGCCACCTGTGCGAAGTGCAAGGCCGAGGCGGACGCCCAGCGCCGACTGAAGAACGTGTTCGCGGAAGTCGCCCCTCCGCCTCCATCCGAGAGCTTCCTGGCCCGTCTCCAGGGACTTCCCGGGGGAGGTGACTTCGACGGCGGTGGTGGCTCACCGCTCGGCAGGGGAGGATTCGGCGGCGGACTTGCCCCCGGAAGCGGCGTGAGCGGACTCTTCGGAGCGCACGGCGAGCCCTTCGGGTACGTTCCCGCGGGGCCGCACGCCGACGTGCTGCCCCCCTCCGCCGGGCGCGGCTTCCGCATCCATGACGTCAGCCGTCACGAGGCGGAGCGATCGGCCTCGCGCGGGCTGCGTTTCGCCGCCGCCGCCGCCGGCGCGGTGTCGCTGGCCGCGGTCGCCCTCGGTGGAGTGGCGACCGGGGGATCGGGCGACACCACGGACGCGCGCGGCGGCTCCGGTGGAACCAATGTGACACCGGCGCGTACGCCAGGATCAGGCGCCGCGACGGCTCCCGAGTCACAGCGCCGGCGCGCCGTCGGGCCGCTGTTCGCCCAGGAGCAGCGCGCGCTCGGCGAGGCTCCCGTGGCACCCACCGAGGTGTCCGCACCCCTGCTGCCCGGAGTCCCCGCTCCGATGTCCCAGGGGCAGGAAGCCATGCACACGCTGACGGCACCCGTGGTGGCCGGCGCTGCCGCGATGTCCCCGCTCATACGTCCGCTCACCGAGGCCCAGCCGGTCGTGCTGACCTCCTGGTCGACGGCACCGGAGGTCATCACCCCGGGCCTGCTCGCCGCCCCCGCCCCCGCCCCGTCCCCTTCCGCCCCGTCCCCCTCCTCCCGTACGGCCCGCTGACCCGCCCTCTGCGCTGCGGCCCTGGAACCTGGTTGAATCCAGGGTGGGCCGCGTCCGCCGGAGGGATTTCCGGACGCGGAGTCGACAATCTGCGGTGACCGTCGGCTGGTTGTGCCGCGGGCCAGGTGTGGGGAGAGCATGGACGAGGGGAAGCCCACGAAGGCGAAGTGGTGGAGTCGGCCCCGACCGCCGGTCCCTCCTGGGGATGCCGGGGTGGGCGCCTTCGGGGGTGACTTCGAGCTGGAGCCTCCCCTGACGAGCGTCTCGGGTGGGTCCGACACGGGCACCGGTACTGACACCAACGGTCACGGTGACGGTGACTTCGAGCGGGAGCGGCCCGCTCCCGCTCACCACGGCAGTGCGCCGAGCGCCGCCAGGGACGCGGTCCCCTCCGACGCGGTCCCCTCCGACGGCGCTCCGGCCGACCGTCCGCGGCCCCTGTACGCCCCCGACCCCTACAGCACCCCGCCGTACGGCGGGCCGGGCCCCTGGGCGCCCGCCCCGCCGGTCCAGCACCCGGCGGCCACACCGGCGCACGGCACGCCCGCCCCGGCGGCCCCCTCCGCGCCCGGCGTGCCCGTCCCGGCCGGAACCCCGGCGCGCGGCGCCTTCATGCCCCCAGGCCCGCCCACAGCCCCGTACGCGGGCACCTCCCACCTCACCCCCGCCCCCACTCCTGCCCCCTGGCAGAACTACGACCCGTGGGCCGCCGCCCCCGGCCCTCTCCAGCAGAACGGCGCGGCCGTCGAGAGCACGACCCAGCGGCGCATACGGGCGAAGAAGGCGCTGGTCCTCGGGGCCGTGCTGCTCGCTCTCGGCTCCGGGGGCGTCGGCGGCGCCGTGGGGGCGTATCTGGAGCGCGAGGGCGGGACGGCCGACGTCGAGCTGCCGCAGGCCGGCAAGGAGGCGCCCGGGCGGGCCGCGGACAGCGTGGCCGGGATAGCCGCCCGCGCGCTGCCCAGCGTCGTCACCCTGCATGTGCGCGGCGCCGACGAGGAGGGCACCGGCACCGGGTTCGTGCTCGACACCCGGGGGCACATCCTCACCAACAACCACGTGGTCGAGCCGGCCGGCAGCAGCGGCGGGATAACGGTCACGTTCAGCGGCGGCGAGACTGCCAAGGCCACGGTCGTCGGACAGGACAGCGGGTACGACCTCGCCGTGGTCAAGGTCTCCGGGGTCGGCGGGCTCGCCCCCATGCCGCTGGGCAACTCCGACAACGTCCAGGTGGGCGACCCCGTCGTCGCCATCGGCGCCCCGTTCGACCTCGCGAACACCGTCACCTCCGGCATCATCAGCGCCAAGGAGCGGCCCATCACGGCGGGCGGCGAGACGGGCGACGCGAGCGACATCTCGTACGTCGACGCCCTGCAGACCGACGCGCCCATCAACCCCGGCAACTCCGGCGGCCCGCTCCTCGACTCCCAGGCCCGCGTCATCGGCATCAACAGCGCCATCCGCTCCGCCGACAGCGGCACCGGCCTGCAGGGAGGTCAGGCCGGTTCCATCGGGCTCGGCTTCGCCATCCCGGTCAACCAGGCCAAGCGCGTGGCCGAGGAGCTGATCAACACCGGCAGGGCGACCCACCCCGTGATCGGTGTCACGCTCGACATGGACTACACGGGTGACGGCGCCCGGGTCGGGACGGAGGGCGACGGCGACAGCGCGCCGGTCACTGCGGGCGGCCCCGGCGCCAAGGCGGGCATCAAGGCGGGCGACGTCATCACCGAGGTCGACGGCCGACGTGTGCACTCCGGCGAGGAGCTGATCGTGAAGACCCGCGCACACCGACCCGGCGACCGGCTCGAGCTGACCCTTCGACGGGGTGGCGCGGAGAAGAAGGTCACCCTGGTCCTCGGCTCCGCCGACGGCAACTGACATGAACTTCACAGGAGAGGCTTCGAACCCCGTCCTGAGCGGTAAACATCGCGGAAAACCCGCCGTGTACACGAACCAGGAAGCGGCGGGACAGTTCCGGACGGACGGGATCGACGGGTACCGTGGACCCGGCCCGGACCACGGAAGAACCGCCGAGGGCCCGAGGACCGAGGACATCGCAAGGAGCTTCAGGTGTTCAATGACATAGGACCGCTCGAGCTGGTGACGCTCGTTGTCCTTGCTGTGCTCGTCTTCGGCCCGGACAAGCTCCCGAAGGTGATCCAGGACGTCACGCGCACCATCCGCAAGATCCGCGAGTTCTCGGACAGCGCCAAGGCGGACATCCGTGACGAACTCGGCCCGGAGTTCAAGGACTTCGAGTTCGAGGACCTCAACCCCAAGACGTTCATCCGCAAGCAGCTGGACAATGACGAGCTGGGGCTCAAGGAGATCCGCAACGGCTTCAACCTGAAGAAGGAGATGGCCGAGGTCACGGACGCCGTCCACGGCCGTGACTCCGAGTCGTCCGGCTCCGGCTCCACTTCCGGTTCCACGGGTTCGGCCGACGGGTCCGTCGACATGAGCAAGAAGCCCGACATGACCAAGAAGCCCGACCCGGACGAGCGCCCGCCCTTCGACGCGGACGCCACCTGAGCCGTAGCGCGCCTGAAAACGCGCACGTCACCTGTGCTGCCGTACACGGCCTGAAAGCGACGCGTGCGCGCCCCGCGAGCCGGGGCATTCCCTGCTGCTCGGAGCGGTGTGGCTATGCTGCCCAGTTGTTGTGCGGACTGCTGAGGACGCCCGAGGGGGGCGGGCCGCCCGGTCCGACGAGAACGAGGAGGCGTCCGGCCAGATGGAGACGACAAGTCGGGTAGGCGCGCAGGCGTCGGCAGCGGAGGACGGACAACCCGTCCCCTCCGCACGGCGTGCGGTCGACGGTTACCTGCTGGCGCCCTTCCCGTGGTACGGCCTCGACGAGGCCTTCACGGGGCCGCGCTGGCTGATGCAGGTGGGCACCTCGGCGGACGACGCCGTCGAGCACGGTTCGATCGGGCACGGCGAAGAGCCCTCGGTGCGCGGTGAGTCGACGGAGGACAAGGAGCGCTTCGCGGTCGTGGTGACCGTCGCGGCCAGCCCCGACCGCCGCAGCGCGGACGGTACGGGTCTGCTGGAGGCCACCTCGGTGTCCTCCGCGGCCTGGCTCGCGGGGGTGGGGCTGCTGTCCTTCACCTGGCCGGGCCAGATGGACCACACCCTGCGGGACGACTGGCTGGACCAGCAGACCGAGACGGCGTGGGTCCTCGCGGACGACCTCGACGGGCCCGACTGGTCCTCGCTGTCCCTGCCCGTGGACGGCGTCCCCACGCCCTTCCACTACCGCGAGTCCGAGTTCGGCTGGGTTCTCGCGGGCTCCACCCAGGAGGGCGTCCACGTGGGTGCGTACGGCAGGGGCATGAGTGCGTACGGGTTGGGCTTCGCCATGATCAAGGACATCTCGGCGTACGCGTGACGCTCCGCCGGCGGAGTACGGGAACTGCGGACCGTTCGTGAGTGCGGGGCCGTCGTGGCGGGTCGTGCCCACGCGGCGGAGCCGCATACATGGCACGGCCCCGCGCCCCTTGCGGGGCGCCCCCACGTCGTACGGGAACCTCTAGAACTTGTTCCTCGGGGTGATGCCCAGCGACATGCCCGACAGGCCTCGCTGGCGGCCGCCCAGCTTGCCGGCGATGGCGCGCAGGGCCGAGCCCGCGGGGGACTCGGGGTCGGTCAGGACGACCGGCTTGCCCTCGTCGCCGCCTTCGCGCAGACGGACATCGATCGGGATGGAGCCGAGGACGGGGACCGTGGCGCCGGTCGTGCGGGTGAGGCCGTCCGCGACCGACTGGCCGCCGCCGGTGCCGAAGACGTCGACCATCTCGCCGCAGTGCGGGCAGGGCAGGCCCGCCATGTTCTCGACCACGCCGACGATCTTCTGGTGGGTCTGGACGGCGATGGAGCCCGCGCGCTCGGCGACCTCGGCCGCCGCCTGCTGCGGGGTCGTGACCACGAGGATCTCCGCGTTCGGGACGAGCTGCGCGACCGAGATCGCGATGTCGCCCGTGCCCGGCGGGAGGTCGAGGAGCAGCACATCCAGATCGCCCCAGTACACGTCCGCCAGGAACTGCTGGAGAGCGCGGTGGAGCATCGGGCCGCGCCAGACGACGGGCGCGTTGCCCGGGGTGAACATGCCGATGGAGATGACCTTCACGCCGTTCGCCGACGGCGGCATGATCATGTTCTCGACCTGGGTGGGGCGGCCGTCCGCGCCGAGCATCCGGGGTACCGAGTGGCCGTAGATGTCCGCGTCGACCACGCCGACCTTGAGGCCGTCGGCCGCCATCGCCGCCGCCAGGTTCACCGTCACCGAGGACTTGCCGACGCCGCCCTTGCCGGAGGCGACCGCGTACACGCGCGTCAGCGAGCCCGGCTTGGCGAAGGGGACCTCGCGCTCGGCCTGGCCGCCACGCAGCGCGCTCGCCAGCTCGCGGCGCTGCTCGTCGCTCATCACGTCCAGGGTCACGTCGACGCGCGTGACCCCCTCGACCGCCGAGACCGCCTCCGTCACGTTCTTTGTGATGGTCTCGCGCATCGGGCAGCCGGAGACGGTCAGATACACGGTGACCGCGACCGCACCATCCGCACCGATCTCCACCGATTTGACCATCCCCAGCTCGGTGATGGGTCGCTGGATCTCGGGGTCGTTCACCGTCGCCAGTGCTTCGCGCACCGCGTCTTCCGTAGCCATAGAGACGATGGTACGGCGCCCGGCGGGGGACCCGGAAAGCCCCGTCACCGGTCGTCTACGTCACGTCCGTGAGGGCGTTCTGTCGGGACTGTCGGGAATACGACCTGGCCGTCGCGGTGGTGTTCCTCCAGCTCCCTGATCAGGTCCTGGAGTTCGGAGCGGATCCAGTCGCGGGTGGCGACCTCGCCGAGGCCCACGCGCAGGGTGGCGATCTCGCGGGTGAGGTACTCGGTGTCCGCGATCGACCGCTCGTTCTGCTTGCGGTCCTGTTCGAGGTTGACCCGGTCGCGGTCGGCCTGGCGGTTCTGCGCGAGCAGGATCAGCGGGGCGGCGTACGAGGCCTGCAGCGACAGCATCAGGGTCAGGAAGATGAACGGGTAGTCATCGAAGCGCAGGGCGGGGGGCGCGCTGACGTTCCACACGACCCACAGGATGACGGTGACCGTCATCCAGACGAGGAACCGCCCGGTGCCGAGGAAGCGGGCGATCCGCTCCGACAGCCGTCCGAAGGCCTCCGGATCCCACTCGGGCACCAGCCGGCGGCGCGGCGACATCGGCTGGTCGAGCCGGGCGCGGGGCCGGGTGGCGGCGGTCGCCCCGCTGGCGGTCCGCTCGCGGCTCTCGCGGTCAGGCGCCATCGGCTCCCCCTTCCCCGGCTTCCCCTGCTTGTCTTTCTTCTCCCTCTTTCGCCTTGTGTTCTTCGGTCTCGTCCAGATCGAACTCCGTCTCGCGCCAGTCCTCGGGCAGCATGTGGTCCAGTACGTCGTCCACGGTCACCGCGCCGAGCAGTGAGCCGCTCTCGTCGACGACGGGCGCCGCCACCATGTCGTACGTGGCGAAAAAGCCCGCGACGACGGGCAGCGCCGCGTCCGGGGCGAGGGGCTGCAGATCGTCGTCCAGGATCGAGCTGACCAGGGTGTACGGCGGGTCGCGCAGCAGCCGCTGGAAGTGCGCCGTGCCGAGGTACTTGCCGGTCGGCGTCTCGTCCGGTGGGCGGCACACGTACACCTGGGCGGCGAGTGCGGGGGACAGGTCGGCGTTGCGGACCCGGGCGAGCGCTTCGGCGACCGTGGCATCGGGCCGCAGCACGATGGGCTCGGTCGTCATCAGACCGCCGGCGGTCCGCTCCTCGTACGCCATCAGCCGCCGTACGTCCGCCGCCTCGTCGGGCCGCATCAGCGTCAGCAGCCGCTCCACGTCCTCCTCGGGCAGTTCGGCGAGCAGGTCGGCCGCGTCGTCCGGGTCCATCGCTTCCAGGACATCGGCGGCGCGCTCCTCCTTGAGCTTGCCGAGGATCTCGATCTGGTCGTCCTCGGGGAGCTGTTCGAGGACGTCGGCGAGGCGGTCGTCGTCCAGTGCGGCCGCCACCTCCCCGCGCCGTTTCGGGGACAGGTGGTGCAGGACGTTGGCGAGGTCGGCCGGGCGCAGCTGCTCGAAGGTGGCGAGCAGGCTCTCGGCGCCCTGTCCGTGCTCCTCCAGGGAGAATCCGGTGACCGCGGACCACTCGACGGTCAGCGTCTCGCCCTTGGCGCGCCGGAAGGCCCCGCTGCGGCCCTTGCGCACGAAGACCCGGTCGATCTCCCACTCCCGCCGGGCCGGGAGCTGCTGGATGGCCACATCGAGCACGGTCACCTCCTCGTCCGTCTCGACGAGCCGTACGCGCCGGTCGAGCAGTTCGCCGAACACGAGCCGCTCGGTGGGCCGTTGTTCGAAGCGGCGCACGTTCAGGACGCCGGTGGTGATCACCTGACCGGACTCGATGCCGATCACGCGGGTCATGGGCAGGAAGATGAGCCGCCGCGTGGACAGTTCGACGACCAGGCCCAGCAGCCGGGGTGGGCGCCGTCGGACGCGCAGCATGGCGACCAGGTCCCGCACCCGGCCCACTTGGTCGCCGTTCGGGGCGAAGACGGCGACGCCGGCGAGGTGCGAGACGAAGATCCGGGGGGCGCCTGCGACCATACCCGCGCCTCCTTCTGCCCGTATCTCTCCGTGCGCGCCTTTGGTTCCGATCTGTCCGCTCGGGTGGGCTTCAGGCTAGCCCGTCCCGGTCGGATACGCCCTGGTGAGCGGTCCGGACGGACTGGCTCCGCCGGGGGCCGGCGGCACCGGTACGCTGCCGTACGCCGTTGAGGACACCCGTATGAGAGGCAGCCCCACCTGTGTCTGCAATTCCCCAGCGCCGTACCCGCAGGGCCGTACTGGTGAGCGCGGTATGCGCACTGGTCGTCACCGGGACGGGGCTCACGGGGTGCAGTAGTGAGGATCCGGACGCGGGGACGAACGGGGTGGGCAAGCTGTCCGCCACCGAGATCCAGGCGAAGACACGGAAGGCGGCCACGTCCGCGGAGACGGTACGGCTCGCCGGATCCGTGGTGTCGAACGAACGTACGTACAAGCTCGACATGCGTCTGAAGTCGGACGGCGGCACCGGGTCGGTCACCTCGGAGGGGGCGACCTTCAAACTCCTTCGCGTCGGCGAGCACCTCTTCCTCAAGGCCGACGCGGAGTTCTGGAACCACGAGGACGGCGAGGGCGGTGCCACGTCGGCGGACACCGCGGCCGCCGAAAAGCTCGAGGGCATGTACGTCAAGGTCCCGAGCGGCGACCCCGCCTACAAGCGCTTCATCAGCTTCACCGACAAGGACGTCCTGCTCGACGGTCTCCTCACCCTGCACGGCACCCTCGCCACGGACGGCCGCAACGAGCTGTCCGGCGTCCGCACCATCCGCATCACCGGCGAGGAGGGCGCGGGCGGCACCCTGGACGTCTCCCTGGAGGGAAACCCGTACCCCCTGCTCCTGGTCCGCGCGGGCGACGCCGGCACCCTCCGCCTCACCGACTGGGGCAAGGACTTCGCCCTCGAGGAACCTGCGCAGGACGAGACCGTGGACTACGGCCAGCAGCTGCCGACGTCGTAGCCGCTACCGGCGGCGCCCCCGCCTCTTGAAGAGAAGGCGGGGGACGGACGCCGGGATCGGTTGCCGGGTCGTCGCCGGAGTCGGGAGGGGTGCGGCGGCGAGGGAGCCGTCCGGCAGAGGCAGCGTGCCGGCCTGCGGCTCGAGGCGGAGCACCCGGCACTCGCGCGCCCAGCGGGCCGGCATCGCCTCGCTGTCGGGCGCGTTCAGGCGCTTGCCCTTGAGCTCGGCGACGGCCGCCTCCCAGGCGGGGGAGCCGGGCGTGAGTTCCACCACCTTCGCGGTCCACGCGACCAGGCGCCCGCCCTTGTCCTTGCTGCGCACGGTGACGACCGCGGCGCCCCCGTCGACGAGCCCGGGCAGCGGCTGCTCGCCGGGCCCGTCGCCGACCAGGCAGGCCGCGCCGTCGTGCCACACGTGCCACAGGGCACGGGTGGGTGCGTCGGAGCCGACGACTCCGTGCGCCTGCACGCCGCTGCCGCCCCGCACCCAGATCAGCCCGGACTTCTTCGTGGCTTCCTCGACGAGGGCCCGGTCGAGCAGCTGTTCCGTCATGGGGCCAGCCTATCCAGGTGCCCCATGAGGGCCTCAGAGCCAGCCGTTGCGCTTGAGCATCCGGTGGATCGAGAAACAGATGCCGACCGTGACGCCGAGCACCAGCGGGTAGCCGAACTTCCAGCGCAGCTCGGGCATGTAGTCGAAGTTCATGCCGTACACGCCACACACCATCGTCGGTACGGCGATGATCGCGGCCCAGGACGTGATCTTGCGCATGTCCTCGTTCTGTGCGACGGACGCCTGCGCGAGGTTGGCCTGGAGGATCGAGTTGAGCAGCTCGTCGAAACCGAGGACCTGCTCCTGGACCCGGGCGAGGTGGTCGGCGACATCCCGGAAGTACTTCTGGATGTCCGGGTCGATCAGCCGCATCGGCCGCTCGCTCAGCAACTGCATCGGGCGCAGCAGCGGCGAGACCGCCCGCTTGAACTCCAGCACCTCACGCTTGAGTTGGTAGATGCGGCCCGCGTCCGTGCCCCGAGGCGAGCCTTTGCGCCCCGGCGAGAACACCTCGGTCTCCACCTCGTCGATGTCGTCCTGCACGGCGTCCGCGACCGCGATGTACCCGTCGACGACGTGGTCGGCGATGGCGTGCAGCACGGCGGAGGGACCCTTGGCGAGCAGCTCGGGATCGTCCTGCAACCGGTGCCGCAGCCCTCGCAGCGAGCCGTGCCCGCCGTGCCGCACGGTGATGAAGAAGTCCCGCCCGGTGAAGCACATGACCTCGCCGGCCTCGACCACCTCGCTGGTGGCGGTCAGTTCGTCGTGCTCGACGTAGTGGATGGTCTTGAAGACGGTGAAGAGGGAGTCGTCATAGCGCTCCAGCTTGGGCCGCTGGTGGGCCTGGACGGCGTCCTCGACGGCCAGCGGGTGCAGTCCGAACGCGCCCGCGATACCGGCGAATTCGGCCTCGGTGGGCTCGTGCAGACCGATCCACACGAAGCCGCCGTCGCGGTGCACCAGGCTCTTCGCCTGGTGCGGGGTGAGCGGCCCGGGGGTCTGGACGCGGGCCCCGTCGCGGTAGATGGCGCAGTCGACCACGGCGGAGGGGGTACCGGGGGCGCGAGTGGCGTCGTACGAGCCACTTTCCTTGCGCAGCGAGGGGCGGGGGCGGACCGCGGCACGGAGGTCACGGATCATCGACATGGCAGGCTCCTTCTCGCAACGGAGGCGCCGACGACGGTTGAAACTACCCGGAATGGGGACGTCCTTAACTGCGGATGTTTGGCACGTCCACAAAGCGGGGAGCACCGCACCGTCGCGGTGGCAGCTTCGCTACTGATTCAGATCAGACAGATCAGACGGATCAGGCGGAAACGAAGCGCTCTTCCGTGGTGCACCAGGGCAACGCTGACACTATGCACACGTTCGCAGGAAGCGGCAGCTAGGAGAAGTGCGGGACCAGCTACAGAATTCAGCGACCGGAAGAGCGGGTAGTACTGCACGGTCGACTTCGGTCCATTGCAGCCCCACCTCCTCCGGTCGGTCCCCCGTGAGGGACGATCCATCCCCCCGTGGGGGGAGTCTGTCTCCCCCTGTGGAGGAGTCAGTCAGTCTCAGTGCGTCGGAGCTCGAGAGCGACGCTTCTGCGTGCTGCCCCGACCAGCGGCCAAGACTATCAGCGCACTGATGCGTCAAGTCGCTGCTATGCCCGTTACTGACGAGTTCTATGCTCGGATCATGGCTGATGTTCTTCCTCTGGTCGAGGCCCGGTTGCGTTCTGCGCTGGGCGAACCCGACGCGCGGGCCGCGGTTACCTTCCTCGGCACCGACCGCATCGAAGTGTTGCGCTTCACAGAGGGTGACCTGGTCCGCTACGCCACCCTCGGCATGTCCGCCCAGCCGATGGCGGACCCCACGGCGGTCCTCGCCGACCCGGTGAAGGGGCCGCGCGCGGAGCTGGTCCTCTCGGTCCGCGTGGGCGGTGCCGAGACCGACAAGGTGCTCCGCCCGCTCGCGGTGCTCGCCGCTTCCCCGCAGGTCGAAGGGCTGATCGTGGCCCCCGGCGCCTCCCTGGACGTGGGCGAACCGCTGTGGCCGGGGGCGCCGTTCAGCTCCGTCCTGGTCGCGGAGTCCGGCGGCCTGGTCGAGGACCTGGAGCTGGACGCGCCCGCCGATCCCGTACGTTTCCTGCCCCTGCTCCCGATGACGCCCAACGAGGCGGCGTGGAAGCGCGTGCACGGTGCCGGCGCTCTCCAGGAGCGCTGGCTGAACAGCGGGACGGACCTGCGCGATCCACTGCGCAGGTCCGTCCCGCTGGACTGAGGCAGGATCATTTCCGGGCCGAAATCCGTCAGTTGGCGAAAACGGTCACACCGTCCTCGGTGGAGTGCCGTGGCTGAAGCTCCTCGGCCATGGGGGTGCCCCCTGCTCGAACGGAGTTGAGAGCTTGGGGGAGTGTGAGCGCGTTGCGTCGTACGAGGACGACCACGGCGCCGAGTATCGCGGTGACCGCCGCGACCACGAACGGGATGTGAATGTTGCTCCACTCCTCGATCTTCGGCGCGAAGAAGGGCGCCGCCGCGGCCGCGAACCACCGCACGAAGTTGTAGCCCGCGCTCGCCACCGGGCGCGGCGTGTCCGACACCCCGAGCGCCAGCTCCGTGTAGACCGTGTTGTTCACGCCGATGAAAGCGCCGGACAGGATCGTGCAGACGACGGCGGTGGTGTGGTCGCCGTATCCGAGCACGAGCACGTCGGCGGCGAGCAGCACCAGTGAGCCGCCCAGTACCCTCAGCGAACCGAACCGGGCCTGCATGCGCGGCGCCACGAGCACCGAGAAGACGGCCAGCAGCACACCCCAGCAGAAGAAGACCGCGCCCGACTTGTACGGGGTCATGTTCAGCACGAACGGCGTGAAGGCCAGCACGGTGAAGAACGTGTAGTTGTAGAAGAACGACGAGACGGCCGCCGAGGCGAGACCACCGTGCCCGAGCGCCTTGATCGGGTCGAGCAGCGAGGTCTTCCGCGCGGGCTTCGGCTGCTCCTTCAGGAACGTCGTGATGCACAGGAAGCCGACCGCCATCAGGAACGCGGTGCCGAAGAACGGGTAACGC
Source organism: Streptomyces sp. SD15 (assembly GCF_054462255.1). Classification (NCBI taxonomy): domain Bacteria; kingdom Bacillati; phylum Actinomycetota; class Actinomycetes; order Kitasatosporales; family Streptomycetaceae; genus Streptomyces; species Streptomyces sp. SD15. The sequence goes on from NZ_JBTLMO010000020.1 coordinate 17,401, forward strand.
CAGCTGGCGTTGCCGAGCAGGGCGCCGAGCAGCGGCCCGCACGCCATGCCGAGGCCGAGCGCGGACTCGTACAGCAGGATGGCGGCGGCGCTTCCGCCGGCCGCGGCGCCGACGATCACGGCGAGGGCCGTGGACACGAACAGGGCGTTGCCCAGGCCCCAGCCCGCCCGGAATCCGACGAGTTCGCCGACCGAACCGGATGTGCCCGCGAGCCCGGCGAAGACCACGACGAGCGCGAGGCCGAGGAGCAGGGTCTTGCGGCCGCCGATGCGGCTGGAGACGAAACCGGTCACCAGCATCGCGACGGCGGTGATCAGGAAGTACGAGGTGAAGAGCAGCGAGACCTGGCTGGCGGTGGCGTCCAGGCCCTGGGCGATGGAGGGCAGGATCGGGTCGACGAGCCCGATGCCCATGAAGGCGACGACGGAAGCCCCGGCGGTCGCCCAGACGGCCTTCGGCTGACGCAGGATGCTGCCCGCACCGGCGTCGAATGTGTCCCCTTCGGTGGGGCCTCCCATGCTGTTGACCATGTTCACTCCTCGACTGTGTACCCAGGGGCACCGAGAGATCGTTGTCTTATACACACAATACGTTAGGTCGGCTAATTAATGCAAGGTACATCTAGTTTCGGCGGGTGACCGGCACGCTCCGGACGGGTGATCGTCCTTGACGCGGCGAAAGACTGGGAGGAGCGTGGGGCCCTATGAGGGGCGAACCCAGTTGCCCGAAGTGTGGTGGCCGGGTCAGGGCTCCCGGTCTCTTTGCCGACTATTGGCAGTGCGATGTCCACGGGACCGTGCATCCGCTGCAGCCCGTGATCCCGCCCAGCGTCGAGGCCCTCGGTGTCGTGGTGCACCGTGCCCAGGTGCCGGTGTGGATGCCGTGGCCGCTGCCGGTCGGCTGGCTGTTCACCGGAGCGGCCTTCGCCGGCGACGACCGCAGCGGCGGGCGTGCTACCGCCGTGGCCTGCTCGGGTCCGGGGCCGCTCGGCGGCGTAGGGGAGCTGATCCTCGTCGCCGAGGAGCTCGGTGTCGGCCTCGGCGCGCGGTATGCGGGCATGGACGGACCCGACCCGGGGCCGTACATGAGCGTCGAGAAACCGCCCCAGGCGAAGGTTTGCGCGGCCGGCCGCCCGACCCCGCTGTGGCATGTGGCGGGCGCCCCCGACGACCGCGCGGTCTTCGCGGGCGAGGCCCTCGGACTGTGGCTGTGGGCCGTGGTGTGGCCCGAGCAGTCGGGGCTGCTGATGTACGACGAACTGGTGCTGACGGATCTACGGGACGCGGGGGCCGAGGTGGATCTGTTGCCTTGTGGGGCGCTGTCGCCGCGGATCTTGGAACCGTAGCGCTCCGCCGAGTCGCGTCCGTATGCCGCGGCCCGGCGTTGCGCGTGGGCGCTCACAGGAGCCTCGTAGGGGGCGCTCGCGGGATACGGGTGTGACAGGGGGTGCTGGATTCCCGTTATCCTTGAGCGTCACCTCCCGTACCGTCACTGCCTGGAGTCCGCGTAGTGCGCATCGATCTGCACACCCACTCCGCCGCCTCCGACGGTACGGACACTCCTGCCGAGCTTGTGCGCAACGCTGCCGCCGCCGGTCTGGACGTCGTCGCGCTGACCGATCACGACACCACCCGCGGATACGCGGAGGCCGTCGCGGCGCTCCCCGAGGGGCTCACCCTCGTCACCGGCGCCGAGCTCTCCTGCCGCCTCGACGGCATCAGCATGCACATGCTGGCGTACCTCTTCGACCCCGCGGAGCCCGAGCTGCTCGCCGAGTGCGAACTGGTGCGGGACGACCGGGTGCCGCGCGCCAGGAGCATGGTGGCCAAGCTTCAGGAACTGGGCGTGCCGGTCACCTGGGAGCAGGTCGCGCGCATCGCGGGCGAGGGATCCGTGGGGCGGCCGCACGTCGCCTCCGCCCTGGTCGAGCTGGGTGTCGTGGACAGCGTCTCCGACGCCTTCACCCCGGACTGGCTGGCCGACGGCGGCCGGGCGTACGTCCCCAAGCACGAGACCGACCCCTTCGAGGCGATCCGGCTGGTCAAGGCCGCGGGCGGCGTGACCGTCTTCGCGCACCCGGCCGCCGTCAAGCGGGGTCGGACCGTGCCGGAGTCCGCGATGGCCGAGCTCGCCGCGGCGGGCCTCGACGGCATCGAGGTGGACCACATGGACCACGACCCGGCGACCCGGGCGCGGCTGCGCGGGCTCGCGGCCGACCTGGGGCTGCTCGCCACGGGGTCCAGCGACTACCACGGCAGCCGCAAGACGTGCGTGCTCGGGGAGTTCACGACCGATCCCGAGGTGTACGGGGAGATCACCCGGCGGGCCACCGGGGCGTTTCCGGTGCCGGGGACCGGCGGAGCCTGACCCTTACGGTTCCCCTCCCGACCTGACCTGTCGTCCAGGTGAGGTCTGTTCACGGGCGCTCGGCGTTTGTCGGTTCGCCCACCTTCCCCGCGTTCCCCGCTCCGCTCTCTCGCAAGGCTTCACCCATGTTCGACGTCGCCGTCTTCGGCTCCCTCTTCCTCACCCTCTTCGTGATCATGGATCCCCCGGGGATCACCCCGATCTTCCTCGCGCTCACCTCGGGACGCCCCGCCAAGGTGCAGAAGCGGATGGCCTTCCAGGCCGTCTGCGTGGCCGGCGGAGTGATCGTCGTCTTCGGCCTGCTCGGGCACCAGATCCTCGACTACCTGCACGTGTCCGTGCCCGCGCTGATGATCGCGGGCGGGCTGCTGCTCCTGCTGATCGCCCTGGACCTGCTGACCGGCAAGACGGACGAGCCGAAGCAGACCAAGGACGTCAACGTCGCCCTCGTACCGCTCGGCATGCCGCTGCTCGCCGGCCCCGGTGCGATCGTCTCCGTGATCCTCGCGGTGCAGAAGGCCGACACCGTCGCCACGCAGGTGTCCGTGTGGACCGCGATCCTCGCCATCCATGTCGTGCTGTGGCTGGTCATGCGCTACTCGCTGCTGATCATCCGCGTCATCAAGGACGGTGGTGTCGTGCTGGTGACTCGGCTCGCGGGCATGATGCTCTCGGCGATCGCGGTGCAGCAGATCATCAACGGGGTTACTCAGGTCATCAAGGCGAGCTGAGCTGGTCATCAAGGCGAGCTGATCGCCCCGTGCATACGCAAAGCCCCGTACGGCATCCGTGCCGTACGGGGCTTTGAAGTCTGCCAGGCGTCCGCGCGTTATGAGGCGGACGAGTCGGCCGGGCGGATCCAGAGTCGCTGCCCGATGGCGGCGGCCTGCTGAACGATCCGGTTGACGGAGGCGGCGTCCACAACGGTGCTGTCCACGGCCGTGCCGTCGACGTCGTCGAGTCGCATGATTTCGAAGCGCAAGGGCTTCTCCCTTCGTCTGGTCATCCTCCTGAGGAGAACTACTCGTGAGTGGAGCGCGAGGCGACTGTGTCCCCGCTTCCATACGTATTCAACGGGGTGCGTGTTACAAACATTCCCTACGCTAAGGAAATTTTTCGAGAAGCTAATTATCATCCGGTAAGAAGCGGGAAGGAGACTGAATGGGACCAGTTGTGTTCGCAGCGTGACCACCGGGACAATGGAGGTGATGAACGACGACCTCGCGGCGCTCGGCGCCCGCATCGACCGCACGAACGAGCTGCTCCAGCGCATGCTCGCCGAGGTGGCGAAGACGCCCTCGACCCATGCGATCTTCGTCGACGCCGGATACCTGTACGCGGCCGCGGGGCGGCTCGCCACCGGGACCGAGGACCGCCGCGCCTTCGACCTCGACGCCGAAGGCCTCATCGAAGCGCTGATCGACAAGGCCCGCACGATCTTCGCCGACAGCAGGCTGCTGCGGGTGTACTGGTACGACGGCGCGCGCCGTCGCATCCACACGGCGGAACAGCAGTCGATCGCCGAGTTGCCGGACGTGAAGGTGCGGTTGGGCAACCTGAACGCCAACAACCAACAAAAGGGCGTCGATTCGCTGATCCGCAGCGACCTGGAGTCCCTCGCCCGGCACCGCGCCATCAGCGACGCCGCGTTGCTCGGCGGCGACGAGGACCTGGTGTCGGCGGTCGAGGCGGCGCAGGGGTACGGCGCGCGGGTCCACCTCTGGGGCATCGAGGCGCCCGAGGGCCGCAACCAGGCCGAGCCGCTGCTGTGGGAGGTCGACAGCCAGCGCACATTCGACCTCGACTTCTTCAAGCCGTACGTGTCCCGGCGGTCCGTCACCACCTACGACGCGACGGCGGCGAGCCGGCCCACGCGCGAGGACGTACGGTTCGTGGGCGCCCAGATCGCCGCGAAGTGGCTGGCCGCCCGGGGCCGTGAGTCGCTGGTGGACCTGTTGCCCGGCCATCCGTATCTGCCCGGTTCGGTCGACCAGGACCTGCTGGTCGAGGCCGAGGGTATGTTGCAGTACTCCCTGCGGGGGCAGGCGGATCTGCGCCGCGCGCTCAGGGACGGCTTCTGGGGGCACCTGCAGGCGCAGTACTAGGTACTGGTCAGGCACTAGGTACTGGTCGGCCGGGCGCCGTCCGTGCGGTCCCAGAACGTTGCCAGGGCCTGCGCCGTCTGCTCCGGCCGGTCCGTGTTCGGGGAGTGCTCGGCTCCTCGTACGACCGTGCGCATGGCCTTGAGACGTACAGCCATGTCGTCCAGGAGAGGTAGCGGCCAGGTGTCGTCGCGCGCGCCGGAGAGGACGTGCTTCGGCAGGCGTACGGCGGCCAGTTCGGCGACGCGGTCGGGCTCGGTGCACAGCTGACGGCCCGTCGCGATCAGCTGGGCGGGTTTGGTGCCCAGCCAGCGGCGCCGCAGGTCTTCGCGCTCGTCGAGCCCCGAGTCCAAGCCACCCGTTTCGGTGTCCTCCGGCGGTTCCATCGCCTGGATCGCCTCCCACACCTGGGCCATGCCCATCACGGTGAGCGCGTCACGGAGCAGTTTGACGCGCTGTTGCTGAGGGACGGAGATCTGGGCGGGGCCCGAGGACATGAGGGTGAGTGAGACGAAGGGGGTCGGGTCGAGGAGGACGGCGGCGCGGGCGATCTGGCCGCCCAGAGAGTGCCCGACCAGGTGCACGGGCGTGCCGACGGCCTGCGCCTGTGCGAGTACGTCGCGCGCCAACTCGTCCTGTGCGTAAGCCGTTTCGTCGTGCTCGGGCCCGTCGCTCTCGAACTGGCCACGCCCGTCCACGGCGACGGTCCGGTACCCGCTCGCCGCCAAGGGCTGGTGCAGTGCGATGAAGTCTTCCTTGCTCCCGGTGAAACCCGGCAGCAGCAGTGCGGTGCCCTTCGGCTGCGCTTGCGGCGCCGACGGTGCGTCGAGTACGGCGAACTCGCCGCGGGTGGTGGGGAGACGGTAGGCACGGACGCCGGCCGGCGGGGCGAAGGAGGGGGGCCTGCTCATGCCCCGAGGCTATCGGGCCGCGTAGGGGCTCGCGCTACGGGTGTGGGTTTGGGGGGTGGGGTCCTGGACGGCGGACGGGCTGAAATCTTTAGCCCGTCCGGCGTTTGAGGACGAGCCCTTCGGGCGATGGCCGGGGTTTGGGGGCGGCAGCCCCCAAGGATGATGCGGGTCCCCTCTGCTCGAGCGAAGCCGAGAGCTTGGGGGAGGGTAGGGGCGGCGGGGGCGAGAAACCGCCTTGCCGCCGGGTGCGGCAGGAACGCCGATGGCCCGGCCCCACACGAGGTGGGACCGGGCCATCGGACTGAGGATCAGCTCTCCGTGGGCTCCGCGGCAGCCACGGCCTTGCGCGTCCGGCGTCGCGGCTTGGCGTCGGCTTCCTCGGCGGCTGTCTGGGCCGGGATTTCGGCGTCGACGGTCGCAGTGGTGGCCTTGCGGGTGCGGCGGCGGGGCTTGGCCTCGGTGGCTTCGGCGGTGTCCACGGCTGCTTCGGCGGCAGCGGTGGTGGCCTTGGCGCGGGTGCGGCGGGGCTTGGTCTCCGTCGCTTCCGGTGTCGCCTCGGGCGTGGCCACCGCGGCCTTGCGGGTGCGGCGCGGCTTGGTCTCGGCGACCTCGGTGACGGCTTCGGCCGTGTCGACCACGGCCTCGGCGGCCTTGCGCGTCCGGCGTCGCGGCTTGGCGTCGGCTTCCTCGGCGGCTGTCTGGGCCGGGATTTCGGCGTCGACGGTCGCAGTGGTGGCCTTGCGGGTGCGGCGGCGGGGCTTGGCCTCGGTGGCTTCGGCGGTGTCCACGGCTGCTTCGGCGGCAGCGGTGGTGGTGGCCTTGGCGCGGGTGCGGCGGGGCTTGGTCTCCGTCGCTTCCGGTGTCGCTTCCGATGTCGCCTCGGGCGTGGCCACCGCGGCCTTGCGGGTGCGGCGCGGCTTGGTCTCGGCGACCTCGGTGACGGCTTCGGCCGTGTCGACCACGGCCTCGGCAGCCTTGCGCGTCCGGCGTCGCGGCTGCGGCGGAGCTGGTGCCTCCGTGACGTCCTCGACGACAGCCTCGGCGACGGTGGCCACGGTCTCGACCGTGGCCTCCGCCGTCTTGCGGGTACGGCGGCGGCGCGGCTTCGCAGCCGCCTCCACCGTCTCTGCCGCCTCTGCCGGATCCGTGCCCTCGGCCGTGGCGACGGCACTCTCGGCGGCCTCGGTCGCCGACGGCTCGACCACTGCGGCCGCCACGGGCTCCGAAGACGCCCCGACGCGCGTACGGCGACGACGGCGCGGAGTACGGGGCTCGGTGGCCTCTCCGGACGCGGGCTCCGTCGTTGCCTCCGGAGTCGACGTCGCGGGAGTCGACGTCGCGGACGTCTCCTCCAGCGATGCGCCGTTGCGCGTACGACGACGGCGACGCGGCGTGCGCGCCGGACGCTCACGCTCAGGCTCGGCGGACGGTGCCGAGGAACGGCCACCCCGACCGCGCGGACCACCACGGCCGCCGGTCTCGCCGAGATCCTCGACCGCCTCGGCCGCGAGCCCGGCGCGGGTGCGCTCGGAACGCGGCAGGACACCCTTGGTGCCGGCCGGGATGCTCAGCTCCTCGAAGAGGTGCGGAGAGGTGGAGTACGTCTCCGGCGGGTCGTTGAAGTTGAGCTCCAACGCCTTGTTGATCAGCTGCCAGCGCGGGATGTCGTCCCAGTCGACGAGCGTGATCGCGATGCCCTTGGCGCCCGCGCGGCCCGTACGGCCGATGCGGTGCAGGTACGTCTTCTCGTCCTCGGGGGACTGGTAGTTGATGACGTGCGTGACGCCTTCGACGTCGATGCCGCGGGCGGCCACGTCGGTGCAGACGAGGACGTCGACCTTGCCGTTGCGGAAGGCGCGCAGCGCCTGCTCGCGGGCACCCTGGCCGAGGTCGCCGTGGACCGCGCCGGAGGCGAAGCCGCGCTGCTGGAGCTGGTCGGCGAGGTCGGCCGCCGTGCGCTTCGTACGGCAGAAGACCATGGCCAGTCCCCGGCCGTCGGCCTGCAGTATGCGCGCGACCAGCTCGGGCTTGTCCATGTTGTGGGCGCGGTAGATGTGCTGCGAGGTGTTCGCGACCGTCGCGCCCTCGTCGTCCGGCGCGGTGGCGCGGATGTGCGTGGGCTGCGACATGTAGCGGCGTGCGAGACCGATGACGGCGCCCGGCATGGTCGCCGAGAACAGCATCGTCTGGCGGCGGGCCGGCAGCATGTTCATGATCTTCTCGACGTCGGGCAGGAAGCCCAGGTCGAGCATCTCGTCGGCCTCGTCGAGGACGAGCGCCTTGATGTGCTTGAGGTTGAGCTTCTTCTGGCCCGCGAGGTCCAGCAGCCGCCCGGGGGTGCCGACGATGACGTCGACGCCCTTCTTGAGGGCCTCGACCTGGGGCTCGTACGCTCGGCCGCCGTAGATGGCGAGAACGCGTACGTTGCGGACCTTGCCCGCGGTCAGCAGGTCGTTCGTCACCTGGGTGCACAGCTCGCGCGTCGGGACGACGACGAGGGCCTGCGGGGCGTCGGTGAGCTGCTCGGGCTGTGCCCGGCCCGCCTCGACGTCCGCGGGGACGGTGACGCGCTCGAGGAGCGGGAGGCCGAAGCCCAGCGTCTTGCCGGTGCCGGTCTTGGCCTGGCCGATGACGTCGCTGCCCGAAAGGGCGACGGGGAGCGTCATCTCCTGGATGGGGAAGGGATTGATGATGCCGACGGCTTCAAGGGCCTCGGCCGTCTCGGGAAGGATCCCGAGCTCTCGGAAAGTCGTAGTCAGGGTGCTGCCTCTTCTGTGTACGCGGTGCGAGGCGAGCGCGGGGGTCGTGTCTGGGGACCGTGCCGGGGACGTCGGCCGCTCTTGACGGGCGGGCCGGGTGGCATGGGACCACTGCCGACGCTCGAGCTCTCGTACCGCTGAGGGTCCCTCCGGACGTCGTACGCAATGTGCCGTACGGACGAGGAGGGCTGTCGGGTCGGAGCCGATCGGGCCACCGACCGGGCATCCTCATTCGTGCGGCCCGTCGAATACTCGCCGGGCGCATTACCACCATACCCCGGAATCGCGCATATGCGATGGCCGATTTGGTCACGTCGTGGTCGTCACACTGATTGACCAGGGACTTCCGTGTTGCGGCGAGCGAGCTATTGTGCGCTTCATGACGACGCCTGACAACGCCGCAGACACACCCGCCGAGGCCACTCCCGCGCCCACCGGAGTAGCCGCCCAGGACTGGGACACGGCCTCCGCCGACCCCCAGTACCGCGCCGCGGTCGTGGACCTGCTCGGAGCGCTCGCGTACGGCGAGCTGGCGGCGTTCGAGCGGCTCGCGGAGGACGCCAAGCTGGCGCCGACCCTCAGTGACAAGGCGGAGCTGGCGAAGATGGCGTCGGCCGAGTTCCACCACTTCGAGCGGCTGCGGGACCGGCTCGCGGCGATCGGTGCGGAGCCGACGCAGGCGATGGAGCCCTTTGTCGCGGCGCTCGACGGCTTCCACAAGCAGACGGCCCCCTCGGACTGGCTGGAAGGGCTCGTCAAGGCGTACGTCGGCGACTCCATCGCCAGTGACTTCTACCGGGAGGTCGCCGCGCGGCTCGACGCCGACACGCGCGGGCTCGTCCTCGCCGTTCTCGACGACACCGGGCACGCCGGCTTCGCCATCGAGAAGGTGCGCGCCGCGATCGACGCCGACCCCCGCGTGGGCGGCCGGCTCGCGCTGTGGGCGCGGCGGCTGATGGGTGAGGCGCTGTCCCAGTCGCAGCGGGTGGTCGCGGACCGTGACGCCCTGTCGACGATGCTCGTGGGCGGCGTCGCGGACGGCTTCGACCTCGCGGAGGTCGGCCGGATGTTCTCGCGGATCACCGAGGCGCACACGAAGCGAATGGCCGCGCTGGGCCTGGCCGCCTGACCGGGACGCCGGGACGTCTACGGCGGCTGATTTCGACGCCTACGAAGACTGGCCGCGCCGCTTGCGGATGGGGTGCTTGCGGAGTGGGCGCTTTCGGAGGGGTGCTTTCGGAAGGGGTGCTTTCGGAAGGGGTTACGCCGTCGCTGAGCGGCGGCGAAATCTCTCCGCGGGGCGCAGCAGCAGCGACAGCAGCGCTACGGAGACGATCGCCGCGCCGGTGAGGATCACCAGGAAGTAGCCGGAGCCCAGCGCCGTGTGCGTCAGGAAGGCCCCGAACAGGGCTCCGGCGACGCCGGTCGACAGGACGAGGCTGCGGGTCGGCAGGCGGTGCGGCAGGCGGTATGCCGCCACCCATGCCAGGCCGAGTCCGAGCATCGCGGCGCCGAGCGCTTCCAAGAACATGGTGGGGGTCCCTCCCGCACGGCCGGTGCAAATCGGTCGTAGCCGGTCTTACCCCTGACGTGCGGAATGCAATCCTCCTGTGTGGGGGATCTGTGCTCCACCTGTGTCCGGTGCCGGTGCCGATATCCGGCCAAGCCGCGGAAGCGGTTTCGAAAGCGGATACGCGAAGGGGGCCGGTGGCACTGCCACCGGCCCCCTTCGCGTATCCGCTCGCCTGAACTACAGCGCGCTGAATCCCACCTTGCGCTGGGTGGGCTCGCCGAGCTCCACATACGCGAGGCGGTCGGCCGGAACCAGGACCTTGCGGCCGTGGTCGTCCACGAGGCTCAGCAGCTGCGACTTGCCGGACAGCGCCTCGGACACCGCGCGCTCGACCTCTTCCGGGGTCTGACCGCTCTCCAGAACGATCTCGCGGGGCGCGTGCTGCACGCCGATCTTGACCTCCACGGCTTTGTCCCTCCGACGGTCAGTGATGTGCGCGTTCGTACGCGCCGTACGCTGCACACATTAGCCCGGTGAGGGGACGTACACGCTCCGCTCAAGAACGCCAGGAGCGAACAGCGCGCGGGAACAAACGCGCGGTACGGACGCCGTCCGTGGTGATCAGTGGTGATCGGTGCCGTGCAGCGGGAAGCCCGCGATGCCCCGCCAGGCCAGCGAGGTCAGCAACTGGACCGCCTGGTCGCGTGGGACGCTGCGGTCACTGTGCAACCAGGAGCGGGCCACCACTTGGGCCAGACCACCCAGGCCGGACGCGAGGAGCATCGACTCGGCGCGCGAGAGACCGGTGTCCTCCGCGATGACGTCGCAGATCGCCTCCGCGCACTGGTGCGTGACCTTGTCCACGCGCTCGCGGACCGCGGGCTCGTTCGTCAGGTCGGACTCGAAGACCAGCCGGAAGGCGCCGCCGTCGTCCTCGACGTACGCGAAGTAGGCGTCCATCGTCGCGCGGACGCGCAAGCTGTTGTCCGTGGTGGACGCGAGCGCAGTCCGTACGGACTGCAGCAGCGACTCGCAGTGCTGGTCCAGCAGGGCGAGATACAGGTCGAGCTTGCCCGGGAAGTGCTGGTAGAGAACCGGCTTGCTGACGCCCGCGCGTTCGGCGATGTCGTCCATGGCGGCCGAGTGGTACCCCTGCGCAACGAATACTTCCTGGGCGGCGCCGAGGAGCTGGTTGCGTCGGGCCCGGCGCGGCAGGCGCGTGCCCCGCGGGCGCGCTGCCTCTGTCTGCTCGATGGCTGTCACGCCGCCTCCAAGATTGTCCACTTGCGGTGTGCGCCGCGTCGCCATCGTACTTTTCAGTAACCGTCGTGTGCGCGGTGCGAGCGCAGAATTTCACGTACCGGACAGCGGCGATAGCGGCGCAGACGATGCCGAACAGGGACGAGGCGGGCGCGACAGTGCCCAGGTCACCCTGGCGGCGTCACCGGCGATTGTCCGCATCGGCGGTTGTCTGCGTGATCGGTAAGCGTCGATCGTCGTTACCGGTAGTCGTCCTCGTTGAGTTCTACGACCCTCGCCTGCTCGGCGAGGTCCGCCTCGTTGGCCTTGTCCGGGTCCCCGACGCTCAGCAGGTCTTCGTCCTGCGGCGTCAGATCGGCGTGCTGCTCGGCCGCGTCCGCCTCGGGGGCCTCCGGGTCGAGGTCGGGGGCCTCGTCATCTTCGGCGAAGGTCTCGGGGTCCGTGGGGTCGACTGTCATGATTCCTCTTCCCGAGCGGTGCGAGTGCGCTCCTGTGTGCCTACGAGTGCCCTCGTTCGAAGCCTAGGAGACACCCGATCGAGACGCTATGCGATCCGCTCGCGATCTGTGATGGCGAACACATGAGCCACTGCGTGATCGTCTCGTAACATTGCTGCATGTCTTCGACCGAGCTTCCCCCCGTGCTGGCCGCCACCGTCACGCCGAGGGTCGGAACCGTTCGAGTCGCGGCGGGGGAGCGGCTGCGATCGGTCGGTCTGCCCGGGATCACGCTGACCGTACGGTCGAGACCACCCGCCCGGGCGGGGCTGCCGCCTGCCTTGTACGTGCACGGTCTCGGCGGTTCCTCGCAGAACTGGTCGGCGCTGATGTCGCTGCTCGACGGGCTCGTGGCCAGCGAGGCCCTCGATCTGCCGGGCTTCGGGGACTCCCCGCCGCCGGACGACGGCAACTATTCCGTCAGCGGGCACGCGCGCGCGGTCATCCGTTATCTCGACGCGGCCGAGCGCGGTCCCGTACACCTCTTCGGGAACTCGCTGGGCGGGGCGGTCACGACGCGCGTCGCGGCCGTACGGCCCGATCTCGTCCGCACCCTCACGCTGGTGTCCCCCGCGCTCCCGGAGATCCGGGCGCAGCGCGGCGCATGGCCCACGGCGCTGCTCGCCGTGCCCGGAGTGGCGGGAATTTTCACGAAGTTCACCAAGGACTGGAGCGCCGAGCAGCGCGTCCGCGGGGTCATGGCGCTCTGTTACGGGGATCCCGGCATGGTGACGCCCGAGGGCTTCCGGAACGCGGTCGAGGAGATGGAGCGACGGCTCGCCCTCCCGTACTTCTGGGACGCCATGGCGCGTTCGACGCGCGGGCTCGTGGACGCGTACACGCTGGGCGGTCAGCACGGGCTGTGGCGACAGGCCGAGCGGGTGCTCGCGCCGACCCTCCTTGTCTACGGCGGCCGCGACCAGCTCGTCGGTTACCGCATGGCCCAGCGGGCGGCGCGCGCCTTCCGCGATTCGCGGCTGCTGTCCCTGCCGGACGCGGGGCACGTCGCGATGATGGAGTACCCGGAGGCGGTGGTCGCGGCGTTCCGCGAACTCCTCGCGGATACAGGTGAGTTGACCTCCTCGATGAACTCGACCGCCACTGGCGCTGGGAGCTGAGGCGCGGCGTGGGACGTCACAGTCGCCGGGGACGGGCAGGGAAGAGCGATACGGGGGGTACAGGGGGCGCGGGGAGCTCGGGGACCACGGGGGAGATGCCGGTGGTTCCGGCGCCCAGTGCGGCGCCGGGTTCGGGGCCGGGTGTGGGTACGGGTTCGGGGCCCGGTTCGTCGCAGGGTGCCGCTCGGGGTGCCCTGGGGCCGCAGCCGCCCCGGCCTCCGATGGGCGGGAGTGCGCCCCGGGGAGTGCCGAGGGTGGCGGACGGGACTCCGGCGCACGGTGTTCCGCGTTTCGCGGACGGGACTCCGGCGCACGGTGTTCCGCGCTTTCCGGACGGGACCCCGGCCCATGGCATTCCGCGGATGGTGGACGGGACGCCTGCCCGTGGTGTGCCGCGGCTGCCCGACGGCACGCCGGCGCACGGTGTCCCCCAAGCGCGTGGCGGGCACCCCGAGCAGCGTGAATCCGGCGGTGGCTGGGGCGAGTTGAGAGGCGCCGCGCGTCCGACGGGCGCCGCGTACGGCTTGCCTCAAGCCGGGGCGCAAGGGGCTCCCCGGAGCGCGCCCCTCGGGTATCCCGGACCGGCTGGACCTCCCGGGCCTCCCGGAGCTCCTGGCCCCCGCATTCCCCGGCAGCGGCAGGAGGCCGGGCCGGGGCAGGGGCCCCGACAGGCCTACGTCGACTCCTTCGACGAGAGCGATGACGTCGATCTCTTCGCGCCCCGGCGCAGCGCAGCGCACCACGCCGATCCCTACGCCACCGTCACGGACTGGGACCCTGAGCCCGTCGAGGAACAGGAACCGCTTCCGCAGGTCGAGGAGCCGGAGAAGGGCAAGTCCGGCAAGGGGCGGGCGTTCACCGGGATCGCCGCGGCCGCCGTCACCACCGTGCTCGCCGTCGTCGTGGCCGGACAGGTCGCCGCCGGGCGGGACGACACCACCGCCAACACGCAGTCCGCCGCCGGTGGTGACCGGGACGCCCGGGACTCCGCCTCGCGCGGCGACAATCGGCCGACGCCGTCCGACACGGCGAGTGCGACACCGAGCGCGGCGACGCTGACGTACGACCAGAAGATGGGCGAGAGGTACAAGCTCGGCGCCACGCTCAAGGGCTCGGGGAAGTTCGACGCGGTCACCGGGCTCGACAAGGCGCCCGGAAAGGGGCAGAAATACACCTATCGGGTGGACGTGGAGCAGGGGCTCGGGCTCGATGCCGAACTCTTTGCGCAGGCCGTGCAGAAGACGCTGAACGACAACCGGAGTTGGGCCCACAGTGGCGCCCGCACGTTCGAGCGGATCCACTCCGGCAAACCCGACTTCGTGATCACGCTGGCCAGCCCCGGCACCACCGCCGACTGGTGTGCCAAGTCGGGTCTGGACACCACCGTGGACAACGTGTCGTGCGACTCGGCCTCCACCGAGCGCGTCATGATCAATGCGTATCGCTGGGCGCAGGGCTCCAAGACCTACGGTGACAAAATCCATGCCTACCGGCAGATGCTGATCAACCATGAGGTCGGCCACCGGCTCGGATACGGCCATGTGACGTGTGACAAGGACGGCGAACTCGCCCCCGTCATGCAGCAGCAGAGCAAGTTCCTCGACCATGACGGGATCCACTGCCTGGCCAACCCTTGGCCGTACCCCGGGAGTTGACAGCGGCCACTTAGGTCACGTTGACATGTGCTGAAAGTTCGTTCATATTTTTCGGCATGTCGCCTCACCACGCCTCCGCACGCGCCGCCATTGAGCTCGCGCTCATCGGCGTGACCGCGTTCTGCGTGGCCGACATTTACTGTCGCTGACGTCCGCCCTTGGCGAGTGCGTCGCTGTTTTCGGGGTTTCCGGTTTTCTGGGTTTCCGCGTTTCCGCGCGCTTCGGTGCTTTGTGGCCGGTGCGCGCGGGTCTTTCTACGGTCTCTCGGGTGACTCCGGTCCTCCTGTCCTCCGGTCTCTCCGGTTCGCCGGTTCGCCGGTTCCTCCGGTCTCTCCGGTCGGATGTCGACGCCTGACGCCTTGGGTGAACTCTGCTCTCCCCCGTCTCACCCTGTGTCAATCCGTCTCGCCATTCGAGCCTTTCGAGAGGTCGTCTTCCGATGCGTCAACCGTCCGCCATAGCGCGCCGCGTGGCTGCGGCAACCGTCACCCTGGTCGTGGCAGCGGGTGCGGCCGCCTGCGGGCCGAAGGACAACGATGCCAAGGGCGCCAGTGGCGACTCCGAGCCGCAGAAGGGGGGCAGGCTGACGGTCCTGAACTCCAACCCGCAGAGCGACTTCGACCCGGCGCGCCTCTACACCTCCGGCGGTGGCAACGTCCCCTCCCTGGTCTTCCGTACGCTCACCACGCGCAACCGTGAGAGCGGGGCCGCCGGCGCCGAGGTGGTCCCGGACCTCGCCACGGACACCGGCCGCCCGAGCGAGAACGCGACCGTGTGGACGTACACCCTGAAGAAGGGCCTCAAGTACGAGGACGGGACGCCGATCACCTCCGCCGACATCAAGTACGGCATCGAGCGTTCCTTTGCCGCCGAACTCTCCGGCGGAGCTCCCTACTTGAGGGACTGGTTGATCGGTGGCGCCGACTACCAGGGCCCGTACAAGGACAAGAAGGGCCTCGACTCGATCGAGACGCCGGACGGCCTGACCATCGTCTTCCACCTCAACAAGCCCGAGGGGGAGTTCCCCTACCTGGCCACGCAGACGCAGTTCGCGCCCGTCCCGGAGGCCAAGGACACCGGCACGAAGTACGAGGAGCACCCGATCTCCTCGGGTCCGTACAAGGTCGTCAAGAACGAGAACGACGGCGAGCGGCTCACCCTGGAACGCAACACGTACTGGTCCGCGTCGGTCGACGCCGAGCGCAAGGCCTACCCGGACACGATCGACGTACGGTCGGGTCTGGACTCGTCCGTGATCAACCAGCGGCTGTCCTCGTCTCAAGGGGCGGACGCCACCGCCGTCACCACGGACACCAACCTCGGCCCGGCCGAGCTCGCCAAGGTGACGGGTGACAAGGAGCTGGCCGCGCGCGTCGGCACCGGGCACTTCGGCTACACCAACTACCTCGCCTTCAATCCGAAGGTGAAGCCGTTCGACGACCCGAAGGTGCGCCAGGCGATCTCGTACGCCATCGACCGTTCGTCGGTGATCAACGCGGCGGGCGGGTCCTCGCTGGCCGAGGCCGCGACCACCTACCTGCCGAACCAGAAGTCCTTCGGCTACACGCCGTACGACCACTTCCCGGCGGGCGAGTCCGGCAACCCGGAGAAGGCGAAGGCGCTGCTGAAGGAGGCCGGTTACGAAGACGGGCTCACCCTCCCGCTCACCCACTCCAACAGCAAGGACTTCGAGACCGGCCCGGAGATCGCCACCGCGATCCAGGACGCGCTGAAGAAGGCCGGAATCACCGTCAAGCTGCAGGGGCTCGAGGAGAACGACTACAGCGACAAGATCCACAGTGTGAAGACCGAGCCCGGCTTCTTCCTCGCCCACTGGGGTGCCGACTGGCCCTCCGGCGGTCCCTTCCTCGCTCCGATCTTCGACGGCCGTCAGATCGTCAAGGACGGCGCCAACTTCAACACCGGCTTCCTCAATGACAAGTCGGTCAATGATGAGATTGACGCGATCAACAAGTTGACCGATCTTGACGAGGCCGCCAAGCGCTGGGGTGCACTGGACAAGAAGATCGGCGAGCAGGCCCTGACCGTGCCGCTGTTCCACCCCGTCTACAAGCGCCTGTACGGCAGCGCCGTCAGGAACATCGTGATCAGCGACTGGACCGGCGTGCTGGACATCTCCCAGGTCGCGGTGAAGTAGCCCCATGAGCGAGGCCCTTGCGGCCTCGGAGGCCACCGGGACGGGAACGTCCGTTCCGGTGGCCTCCGGGGGCCGACAGTTCTGGCGGCGACTGCGTACGCAGCGCGCCGCCCTCGTCGCGGCGGCCGTCGTCGCGCTGCTCGTCCTGGTCGCGCTCGCCGCACCGCTGCTCACGGCGGTCGAGGGCCAGGACCCGACCACCTACCACCCTTCGCTGATCGACTCCGCGCGCGGAGGCGTGCCCGTCGGCTCGCTCGGCGGCATCAGCGGCGACCACTGGCTCGGCGTCGAACCGCAGACCGGGCGGGACCTCTTCGCGCGGCTCGTGTACGGCGCCCGGGTCTCCCTCGGCGTCGCGTTCGCGGCGACGCTGGTACAGGTCCTCATCGGCGTGGTGGTCGGCGTCGCGGCCGGTCTCGGTAATCAATGGGTTGATCAACTGTTGAGTCGTGTCACGGACATCATCATTGCGATGCCGCTGATGATCATGTCTCTCGCGCTGCTCGCCATCGTGCCCACCAGCTTCCCGCGGCCCGTGCTGGTCGCGCTCATCATCGGGCTGGTGGCCTGGGGCTCGACCGCGAAGATCGTGCGCGCGCATACGCTGACGCTCAAGGAGCTCGACTACGTGGCCGCCGCCCGGCTCAGCGGCTGGAGTTCCTGGCGGGTCGCCCGCCGCGAACTGCTGCCCGCGCTCGCCGCGCCCGTCATCACGTACGGGGCCCTCCTCGTCCCCCTGAACATCACCGTCGAGGCGGCGCTCAGCTTCCTCGGCGTCGGTGTGAAGCCGCCGACCCCCTCGTGGGGGCAGATGCTGACCGCGGCCGACGTCTGGTACCAGGCCGCACCGCAGTATCTGCTGCTGCCGGCCGGGGCGCTGTTCATCACCGTGCTCGCCCTGACCGTGCTGGGCGACGGCGTGCGCACGGCGCTCGACCCGCGCGCGGCCTCACGGCTGCGCATCGGCACCGGACGCAAGCGGGAGGCCAAGGCGTGAGCAGCCTGACTGGACCGATTGGCCCGTCCCTATTGAGGGGCCTGTCCGCGCTGAGGGGCCTGTCCGGGTTGAGTGGTTTCGCGGGATTCGTCGTGCGGCGGCTGGTCGGCGCCGTCGTCACCCTGCTCGCGATCTCCGTGATCATCTATCTCGTCTTCTACGTCGCCCCTGGCAACGTCGCCCAGATCACCTGCGGCCCGCGCTGCTCGCCCGCCCAAGTGCAGCAGGTCTCCGAGCAGTTGAAGCTCGGTGATCCGCTGTACCTGCGCTACTGGCACTTCGTACAGGGCATCTTCGTCGGCCAGGACTACTCGACGGGTACGTCCGTGGAGCACTGCGGGGCGCCCTGCCTCGGGCTGTCGTACCAGAGCGACCAGCAGGTCACCCAGCTGATCCGGGCGAAGCTGCCGGTCACCTTCTCGCTGGTGCTCGGCGCGATGGTGCTGTGGCTGATCATCGGCGTCGGCACCGGCGTGCTGTCCGCGTGGCGGCGTGGCCGGATCACCGAGCGGGTGCTCACCGGCATCACTCTCGCCGGCACGGCCACGCCCGTCTTCGTCATCGGCCTGGTGCTGATGATCGTCGTCTGCGGGCAGCTGCAATGGCTGCCCTTCCCGCAGTACGTGCCCTTCACCGAGGACCCCGAGCAGTGGGCGTGGAACCTGCTGCTGCCGTGGTTGTCGCTGGCCCTGATCGAGTCCGCCAAATACGCCCGCCTGACCAGGGCCTCGATGCTGGAGACGCTCGCCGAGGACCATGTGCGCACCTTCCGTGCGTACGGCGTGAAGGAGCGGTCGGTCATCGGGCGGCACGCCCTGCGCGGGGCCCTCGCGCCGGTCATCGCGCTGACCGCCAACGACTTCGGGTCGGCGATCGGCGGTGCCGTGCTCTCCGAGACGCTGTTCGGCCTGCCGGGCCTCGGGCGCGAACTCGTGCACGCGGTCAATGTCGTCGACCTGCCGGTGGTCGTCGGAATGGTGCTGGTCACCGGTTTCTTCGTGGTCCTGGCCAATGCCGTCGCGGACGTGCTGTACGCGGTGGCCGACCGACGGGTGGTGTTGTCGTGAGTGTCGCGAGTCTTGTAAGTCCGGTGGAAGGCTTGGCTGCGAGCCTCGTCGAAGTGACCGACCTCTCGGTCGAGTTCGGGGACCTGCGCGCCGTCGACGGGCTCTCCTTCCGGCTGGAGAAGGGCGCCTCGCTGGGCCTGGTCGGTGAGTCCGGCTCCGGCAAGTCCACGGTGGCGTCCGCCCTGCTGGCGCTGTACCGGGGCACCGGAGCGCGCGTCGGCGGCGCGGTGCGGGTGGCCGGAGTGGACGTACAGGAGGCCTCCGACGACGAACTGCGGCGACTGCGCGGCGGGAAGGCCGCGATGGTCTTCCAGGACCCGCTGTCGTCGCTCGACCCGTACTACGCGGTCGGCGACCAGATCGCCGAGGTGTACAGGGTGCATGTGAAGGCGTCCCGGCGCGCCGCACGCGCGCGTGCCGTCGAGGTGCTCGACCGCGTCGGCATCCCGGACGCCACCCGCCGCGCCCGCTCACGTCCGCACGAGTTCAGCGGCGGTATGCGCCAGCGCGCCCTGATCGCCATGGCGCTGGCCTGCCATCCCGATCTGCTGATCGCCGACGAGCCGACCACGGCCCTCGACGTGACCGTCCAGGCCCAGATCCTCGACCTGCTGCACACGCTGCGGGAGGAGACGGGGATGGGGCTGCTGCTGGTCACGCATGACGTGGGCGTGGCCGCCGAGAGCGTCGACGAGGTGCTGGTCATGCGGCACAGGCGGGCGGTCGAGCACGGGCCGGTCGCCACCGTCCTCGGCGCGCCTCGGGAGACGTACACGCAGGAGCTGTTGGGCGCGGTGCCTCGGGTGGACGCGCGGCGTGTGTCGGGTGGTGGTGTCTTGGGCGGTGGTGTCTTGGGCGGTGATGTCTTGGGTGGTGGCGCGTCGGACGGGGCTGGGTCGGGCGGGGGCGTTTCGTCGGACGAGAGCGGTCCGACGGCCGAGGTCGTTTCGTCGGACGAGAGCGGTCCGACGGCCGAGGTCGTTTCGTCGGACGGGGTCATCCTCGAGGCGGTGGGTCTGCGGTGCGAATTCGGGCGCGGGAAGCGGCGGTTCGCGGCCGTGGACGAGGTGTCGCTCACGGTTCGGCGCGGGGAGACGCTGGGGGTCGTGGGGGAGAGCGGCAGCGGGAAGACCACGCTGGGGCGGATGCTGGTCGGGCTGCTGGAGCCGACGGCCGGGTCGGTCCGGTACGAGGGTCGTACGCAGACCGGCGTCAGTCCTTCCGTCCAGATGGTCTTCCAGGACCCCGTCTCCTCTCTCAACCCGCGGCGCGGCGTCGGCGAGTCCATCGCTGATCCGCTGCGGGCACGCGGGGAGCGGGACGAGGGGCGCATTCGAGGGCGGGTACGGGAACTGCTGGAGCGCGTGGGGCTCGAAGCGGCGCACTACGACCGCTACCCGCACGAGTTCAGCGGCGGACAGCGCCAGCGCGTCGGGATCGCGCGGGCGCTCGCCGCCGACCCGCGCCTCATCGTCTGCGACGAACCGGTCTCCGCTCTCGACGTCACCACACAGGCCCAGGTGGTCGCCCTGCTCGCCGAGTTGCAGCGGGAACTCGGGCTCGCCCTGGTGTTCGTGGCGCACGATCTCGCGGTCGTGCGCCAGGTCAGCGACCGGGTCGCGGTGATGCGGCGCGGTCGCATCGTCGAGCACGGGCCCGCCGACGAGGTGTACGAGTCGCCGCGGGATCCGTACACGAAGCAGCTGCTGGCCGCCGTACCGGCGCTCGATCCGGTGGTAGCGGCGGAACGGCGTACCGCCCGGAGGCGGCTGGCCGCCGCCTGACGAAACGCCGTTGCATGATCTCCTAGCGCGACAGAACGCGTCCTGCGCGGGAAAGTTACGACCGTTCACCCCTTTTGGTGGCGTGATGGACAACCGTCCGTCGCGCCACCGTCATGTCCGCATACGTTCGTCCCGCTGCGAGCCGCCGGGTCAACGGTGGCTCCCCATATGGGAGATCGGGGGTGCACTCGTGCGCATCGGACTGCTTACGGAGGGTGGCTATCCGTATGTGAGCGGTGACGCCAGGCTCTGGTGCGACCGGCTCGTGCGCGGGCTTGGGCAGCATGAGTTCGACATCTACGCGCTCAGCCGCAGCGAGCGGCAGGAGGACGAAGGCTGGATCCAGCTGCCGCCGCAGGTCAGCCGGGTGCGGACGGCTCCACTCTGGACAGCCGAGGGCGACGGCGTGGTGTACGGGCGCCGGGCGCGGCGGCGGTTCGCCGAATGCTTCGGGGAGTTGGCGGCGGCGGTCTGCGCGGGGCCGGGGGGCTCCGACGGCTTGGGTGTCGCGGGTGGTTCCGGGGCTTCTGGTGGTTCCGGAGTTCCCGGCGGCTCAGGGGCCTTCGACCGCTCGGGGGCTTCCTGCGGTGTTGAGGCGGACCGTTTCGGCAGTGCACTGTACGGGCTCGCCGAACTCGCCCGCGACGAGGGCGGGCTGGTCGGGGCGCTGCGCTCCGAGGGCGCCGTGCGCACCGTGGAGCGCGCCTGCCGCGCGCCCGGCGCACTCCGTGCCGCGCGTGCCGCGCGCGTACCCGATCTGCTCGCCGTCGCCGCCCACATCGAGCGTGCGCTGCGCCCCCTCTCGCTGGACTGGTACGAGGACGACGGGCTCGGCTCGGCCGACCTCTGTCACGCTGCGGCCGGCGGCTCCGCGGCCCTGCCCGGCCTCCTTGCCCGGCACTTCGCCGGGGTGCCGCTGCTTGTCACGGAGTACGGCGTGCAGTTGCGGGCGCACTATCTGGCTTCCGCGTCCGTCGGAGAGTCCCCGGCGGTGCGGGCGCTGGTCGCCGCGTTTCACGGCCATCTGGCCGGCGAGGTCTACCGGCGGGCCGCGATCATCACGCCCGGTAACACCCACGCCCGCCGCTGGCAGGAGCGTTGTGGCGCCGACCGCGCCAAACTGCGCACCGTCTACCCCGGCATGGAGGCGTCCCGCTTCGCGGAAGTGGGCGAGAGCGCGGAGAGTTCCGGGTATGCGGACCCGGACACGCTGGTCTGGGTCGGCCGCATCGAACCTGCCAAGGACCTGATCTCGCTGCTGCACTCCTTCGCCGAGATCCGCAAGGAGGAGCCGAAGACCCGGCTGCGGATCGTCGGGGCACCCGCCGACGGACCGGAAGGCGCGCTGTATCTCACCCACTGCAAGGCGCTGGCCGCGCAGCTCTTCCCCGACGAGGCGGAGGGCGTGCACGCGGTCGGCGACAACCCGGTGTCGTTCGAGGAGATCGGCTGCCCGGAGGTCCCGAGCCTCGCGGAGGCGTACGCGTCCGGGGCGGTGGTAGTCCTGTCCAGCGTTGTCGAAGGCTTCCCGATCAGCCTGGTCGAGGCCATGTTCTGCGGGCGCGCCACCGTGTCCACGGACGTGGGCGCGGTCGTCGAAGTCATCGGCGGTACGGGCCTGGTGGTGCCGCCGCGTAATCCGCGGGCGCTCGCCGAGGCGTGCGTGGCGCTGCTGCGCGACCCCGAGCGGCGCGCACGCCTGGGCGCGGCGGCGCGTGCGCGTGCCCTCGAGCTGTTCACGGTCGAGCAGAACATCGCGGCATTTCACGGCATTTACCTGGATATCGTCTCGCATTCACCGGTCAGGCGGGTCGTCGTGGACGACGAGGGGGAGCCGCTGCCTTTCGGCGTACCGGCGGAGGCCCACGTACCCGGCCGCTGGACCGAGGCCCGCCTCATGGCAGCGAGGCAGCCGCTCCGGGCGGCGGGTGCGCCGGTGTGCGCGACGGTTCCGTTGACTGCGGGGGAGGGCGCGCGATGAGCGAACCGGGCGGAGCCGCAGGAGGACTGAGCGGGCTGGGCGAACTGGGCGAACTGGACCGGCCCGAGACGCCGGGGAGCCCGGGGGCCTGGGACCCGCGGTCTGCGGAGTGGGCTGTGGGGGGCGGGGGGACGGACGTACGCACGGAAGGGGCTGCCGAAGGGCCCGGGCGCCCGATCGGGAGTGGGAGCTCAGCGGGCGGGTCTGGGGAGTCGGCCAGGAGTGGGAATCCGGCTGGGTCTGGGGAGTCGGCCGGGAGTGGGAGTCCTGCCGGGAGTGGGAGTCCGATCCCTGGGACCGGAAGCCCGCCCAGGACTGTGCCCGCGTCTCGCGGAAGTGCGGGCGTGGGCGCCGGCGCAGCGTACGACCACGCGACCGGCGCACGCCACCTCCCGAGCGCCACGCGTAAGCCCACCACCCGCCGAGGGGCCGTGGACCCCGTGAAGGCCCTGATGCACCGGCACCGCGAGCTCTGCGAGCGCGCCGTCGACCCGTTGGAGATCGCGGCGGGCCTGGAGGCGCACGGGGTGACCGATCGGACCGCCGCCCGATTCCGGCACCGGGACGTGTTCTCGCTCGCCGAGGAGATGTACGCGCGCGTGGCGCGCGACGGCGAACCGGCGCCGCGGCCCGCACCCCCGGAACGCCCCGGCGCGCGCGCCGACTGGGCCGCGCTCGCCCTGCTGCCCGGCGCCCTGTGCGCGGCAGCCGTGGCCGGGCTACGGCTCACCGAAGGGCAACCGCGCCTCGCGGTCGCCGCGGTGGGCACCCTCGCCGTCGTGCTCGGCCTGCGCTTCGCCCTCCGCCGCGGCCCCCTGAGCACCATCCACCGCACGACGAGCGGCACGCGCGCGTGGACCTGCTGGCTGATCGCGTACGCCCTGCTCGGCGACGGGCTGCTGAGCGCCGGTATCGCCGGCGGCCCCGACGGCCCCTTGCCCCTGGCCACCGCGCCCACGCTTGCCCTCGCCCTGGCCTGCGCCCCCGCGGCCTGGTGCGCCCACCTCTTCGCCGTACGCGCCCACCGCAAGCTGACCGCCAGCCGCGGCCTGGAGGACTTCGCCGCCTCCGTGCAGCCGCTGCTCCTGGGGGTGTTCGGCCTGTTCCTGTGCGCGCTCGGCACGCTGCTCGCACTGAGCGGGGCAGCGCTGGGCGAGCCCTCCGGGTACGCCGGAGCAGGCGCCCTCGGCGCGCTGCTCCTGCTCGCACGCCTGCTGACGGTGCGTGGCTTCACGTACGCGCCCGCCATCGTCCTCGGCGCCGCGGGCGCGGCCGAGGCGACCGCGCTGGCCGTGGTCTTCGCGGGCCGCCTCCCCGGTTGTTCGTTCCTGGCCACGCCGGTCGACACCGTCGTCGACGCCTGGGGGCCGGGCGCCGTCCCTGCTCTGGTGTGCGGCGCGGCGGCCGTCGTCCTCCTGATCCACGGGACCCGCAAACTGACCCGGGCCTCGGCCCACGCGACACCAGACGGGGCGCCATGAGTACCGCCCCGGACGCCGGCCCGCGTCCCCCGCAAGGCCCCGCACCGAACGCCGACCCGCTCCCCGCCCCACGCCGTTCCCACCAGAACGCTGAGCCGCCCCTTGGCCCCCGGTGCCCCGACCCGGACCGCGTGAGCAGGGACAGGGACCCGCGACCCGGCCCACGGCACTCCCGCGGGAACTACGCGCCACTCCCCGGCCCACAGCGCTTCGGCCCGAACGCCGAGCCGTTCCCCGGCCCCCGGCATTGCGGCCCGAACGCCGCGAGCCCCATCCAAGACCCGGCCCACGGCGTTCCCCCACCGCTGTGCGCCGTGACCGGCGCCCGAGGGTCCAGCCCTCGCACCGGGCGCACTTCTCCCGCGGGGCCGACACCGCGGGCCCTTCCCGACCCACGGCATCACCCCGAAGGAGAACGCCAGATGATCACCTCCCGAACCGGAGAGTCCGCCCCGGGAGCCGCCCTATGAGGGTCCTGCTGATCGGAGCCAACGGATACCTCGGCCGTTTCGTCGCCGACCGACTGCTTGCCGACCCGGCCGTGCAGCTCACCGCGCTCGGTCGGGGCGACGACGCCGACGTACGCTTCGACCTCGCCTCAGGCAGCCCCGGCGCGCTCACCCGCTTCCTGGACGCGGTGCACCCCGGGGTCGTCATCAACTGCGCGGGCGCCACCCGCGGTGGCGCCCGCGAACTGACCCGGCACAACACCGTCGCCGTCGCCACCGTCTGCGAGGCCCTGCGCCGCAGCGGCTGCGGCGCACGCATGGTGCAGATCGGCTGCGGCGCCGAGTACGGGCCCAGCCAGCCCGGTTCGTCCACGGCCGAGGACGCGGTGCCACGCCCGGGCGGCCCGTACGGCGTCAGCAAACTCGCCGCCACCGAGCTGGTCCTCGGCTCCGGCCTGGACGCCGTCGTCCTGCGCGTCTTCTCACCCACGGGGCCCGGCACACCGGCCGGATCCCCGCTCGGCCGCCTCGCCGAGGCCATGCGGCGCGCCATGCAGTCCGGCGACGGCGAGCTCAAGCTCGGCGGTCTCGGCGTCCAGCGCGACTTCATCGACGTACGCGATGTCGCCCGCGCCGTCCACGCCGCCTCGCTCTCCGCCGCGCAGGGCGTCATCAACATCGGCTCGGGCCGTGCCGTACGTCTCCGTGACGCCGCCGCCGTCCTCGCCCGTGTGGCGGGCTACGGAGGCGCCCTGCACGAACTCGACGGACCTCCCGGGCCTCTGAGGCCATCCATCGGCCACCCCCGCAGCGAACCGGACCACGCGGCCCCGGTCGCGTACCCCTACCCGGACGGCTGCGGCAGCTGGCAGCAGGCCGATGTGCGCACCGCACGCGACCGGCTCGGCTGGCGGCCCCGGATCAACCTCGAGGAATCCCTCGCCGACATCTGGATGGAGGCGGCATGCCGTATCTGACCAGCACCGCAACGGGCACCGCGAGTACCGGCTTAGGCCTCGGCTTCGGTATCCCCGGCTACGCACACCCGCTCGTTGCTCCAGTGGAATGGGGCGAACTCACCCGCCCCGGCACCCCCTTGCACTGGGTCGTCCTGAACGTGGCGGGCGGCCCCGGCACACGCCCCGACCCGCACTGCCTGGAGGCCGCGGGCCGCCTGCGCAACGCGGGCGTGCGCGTCCTCGGGCACCTGGACGCGGCACACGGCGCGCGCGCCTTCGGGGAGCTGCTCTCCGACGCGCACCGGTATCTCGAGTGGTACAGGGTCGGCGGGTTCCTCCTCGACCGCTGTCCCAGCGAGCGCGCCGCGCTCCCCGAGGTCCGCCGCACGGCCACCACACTCCGCGCGCTCCACGATGACGCACACATCGTCTTCGGTCACCGCACCCACCCGTACCCCGGCTATGCCGAGAACGCCGACCAGCTGGTGACCTTCTCCGGCTCTTGGAGCGACTACCGCTGGTCGCAGGTCGCCGAGTGGACCGCCGACTATCCGCCCGAGCGCTTCTGCCACTTCGTGCACGGCGTGCCCCGCGGCCATCTCGACGAGGCGCTGCGCATCGCCCGCTGGCAGGGAGCCTCGACGATCTACTTCACCGACCGCACGGACCACGGCGGCCGGGCCGACCCCTGGGAGACGATGCCCGGCTACTGGGACGAAATCGTCTCGCGGATCGGAACGGGTGTCTCGGAATGAAGAAGGGCGTGGCAGTGTTACGGGGAGAACAACTGTAGTGATTGACCGACCAACGGAGTCCCCGTGTCGCTGCCACCCCTGGTCGAGCCGGCTGCCGAGCTCACCGTAGACGAGGTCCGCAGGTACTCCCGCCACCTGATCATCCCCGACGTGGGCATGGACGGGCAGAAGCGGCTGAAGAACGCCAAGGTGCTCTGTGTGGGCGCCGGCGGCCTCGGATCGCCGGCGCTGATGTACCTGGCCGCCGCTGGCGTGGGCACGCTCGGCATCGTGGAGTTCGACGAGGTCGACGAGTCGAACCTGCAGCGCCAGATCATCCACAGCCAGGCGGACATCGGCCGCTCCAAGGCCGAGTCGGCCCGCGACTCCGTGCTGGGCATCAACCCGTACGTGAACGTGATCCTTCACGAAGAGCGGCTCGAGGCCGAGAACGTGATGGACATCTTCAGCCAGTACGACCTGATCGTCGACGGCACGGACAACTTCGCGACCCGCTACCTGGTCAACGACGCGGCCGTGCTGCTGAACAAGCCGTACGTCTGGGGCTCGATCTACCGCTTCGACGGCCAGGCCTCCGTCTTCTGGTCCGAGCACGGCCCCTGCTACCGCTGCCTCTACCCGGAGCCCCCGCCGCCGGGCATGGTCCCGTCCTGCGCCGAGGGCGGCGTCCTGGGCGTGCTGTGCGCGTCCATCGGCTCCATCCAGGTCAACGAGGCGATCAAGCTCCTCGCGGGCATCGGCGAGCCGCTCGTCGGCCGCCTGATGATCTACGACGCCCTGGAGATGCAGTACCGCCAGGTCAAGGTCCGCAAGGACCCGAACTGCGCGGTGTGCGGCGAGAACCCGACCGTCACCGAGCTCATCGACTACGAGGCCTTCTGCGGCGTCGTCTCCGAGGAGGCCCAGGAGGCGGCGGCCGGCTCGACGATCACTCCCAAGCAGCTCAAGGAGTGGATCGACGACGGCGAGAACATCGAGATCATCGACGTCCGTGAGATCAACGAGTACGAGATCGTCTCGATCCCCGGCGCCAAGCTGATCCCGAAGAACGAGTTCCTCATGGGCACCGCCCTGGAGTCGCTCCCGCAGGACAAGAAGATCGTCCTGCACTGCAAGACGGGTGTCCGCAGTGCGGAAGTCCTCGCGGTCCTGAAGTCCGCGGGCTTCTCGGACGCGGTGCACGTCGGCGGCGGCGTGATCGGCTGGGTCAACCAGATCGAGCCGGACAAGCCGGTGTACTGAGCTGTGGCTCGCTCCGACTGAGCAGCAGCTCGCTCCGCTCTGTGGATGGCGGGGGTTTCGCGAACCGTGGTTGCGCGAGACCCCCGCCATCGTCATGAACAGACCTTGCCGTCCTTGGGCACCGTCCCGTCCAGCAGATAGCTGTCCACCGTGGAGTCGACGCAGTCGCTCCCACTCCCGTACGCCCCATGGCCCTCGCCCTTCCAGGTGAGCTCCACTCCGACGTCCTTGCCCAGTTCGTCGGCCATCTTGCGGGCGCCCTCGTACGGCGTCGCCGGGTCCCCGGTGTTGCCGACGACCAGGACAGGTTCGGCTCCGGGCGCGCTGACCTCCGGGGTGTCGTACTGACCGGCCACCGGCCAGTCGTGGCACCAGCCCGCCGTGTCCCAGCCCAGGAAGTCGCCGAAGACGGGCGAGATCTTCTCGAACTCGGGCAGCAACTTTTTCGTCTCCTCGGGCGTCGGCCGCTGCTTGTCGTCCAAGCACGATATGACCCGTTGTGAGTGTGTCGTCGTGCCGTAGTGCCCCGAGAAGTCACGGTCGTTGTAGCCGTCGGCGAGATCCAGCAGCTCCGAACCGTCGCCGTCCTCGGCCGCCTTGAGGGCGCTGGTCAGGCTCGGCCAGCTCTGCTTGCTGTAGAGCGGCAGGACGATGCCGGTGAGTGCGAGCGTCTCGGTGAGCTCGCGTCCGCCGGTCGTCGGCAGCGGCTTCGCGTCGATCCGGTTCAGCAGGTCCACGATCTTCTGTGAGCCCTGCTTCGGGTCCTGCCCGGTCGACTCGAGGTAGTCGTCGAGGGCGCGCTGGAAGCCCAGGGTCTGGTTCTTGGCGTGGCCCACGGTGTCGGCGCTCGGGTCGACGACGGCGTCCAGCACCAGACGTCCGACGTTCTTCGGGAACAAGTGGGCGTACACGCCGCCGAGCTCGGTGCCGTACGAGATGCCGAAGTAGTGCGTCTTCCGGTCGCCGAGGACTTGGCGCATCAGGTCCATGTCGCGGGCCGTGTCGGTCGTCGAGACGTGCGACATCAGCTTTCCGGCGGCCTTTTCGCAGCCCTCGCCGAAGGCTGCCGCGTCCTTGAAGTACGCCGCCTCCTCCGCCGCGTCGTCCGGTGTGGCGTCCACCGACTCGGCGTCCTGGATCGTCTTGTCGCTGCGGCAGCGCACGCCCTCGCTGGCGGCGACGCCGCGCGGGTCCCAGCTCACCAGGTCGTAGCGCTCATGGAGGGGGCCGACGACGCTTTCGTACGCGGGCATGGTGGATACGCCGGAGCTGCCGGGGCCGCCGAAGTTGAACAGGAGCGAACCGATGCGCTTGCTCTGGTCGCCGGTCGCCTTGGAGCGGATCAGCGCGAGGCCGATCGTCTCACCGTCCGGCTGGGCGTAGTCCAGCGGCACCTTGAGCGTGGCGCACTGCCAGCCGCTGCCCGGGGCGGGGGAGTCCGAAGTGCCCTTGCAGCGGCCCCAGTCGAGTTGCTGCGAGGTGAGCGAGGCGGGCAGCCCCGAGGCCGCGTCGGAAGAAGGCGCGGCGGCCGACGGCGTATCGCTGTTCTTTCCGTCGTCCTTGCCGTCCCCCGAGGAGCCGCCGCTGCAGCCGGCCACCAGCAACGCGGCGGCGGCCGCGGCCGTCCACCGTGCGAAACGTGTCATGAGCTTTCCCCCCTCGCCCGTGATCCGCCGGAAGCAGCGGATCACCTGCAGGCCATAGTAGGCGTCCGCGGCGGAGGCCGTCGCGGCCTGTGGATAACCCTTTGACCTGCACTTTTTAGGAGCAGACGGTCCCGGCCGACGGTACGGTCCCGTCCAGTAGATAGCCGTCGACCGCGTTGCGCACGCACTTGTTCCCGCTGTCGTAGGCGCCGTGTCCCTGTCCTTTGTACGTCAGCTCGACGCCGACGCCCTTGCCCAGCGCGTCCACCATCTTCCTCGCGCCCTCGTACGGCGTTGCCGGATCGCCGGTGTTGCCGACCACGAGGATCGGGGCCGCTCCGGCGGCGCTGACGTCCGGATGGT
This sequence comes from Streptomyces sp. SD15, assembly GCF_054462255.1. NCBI lineage: Bacteria > Bacillati > Actinomycetota > Actinomycetes > Kitasatosporales > Streptomycetaceae > Streptomyces > Streptomyces sp. SD15. Next base: position 46,465 of record NZ_JBTLMO010000020.1, read on the forward strand.
TCGCGGCGCCCGGTACGGCCCAGTCGGTGCAGCTGACCATGCCCCAGGCCAGAAGGTCGCCGAACAGCGTTGAGGCGGCCCGGAATTCCGGAAGCTTCGCCTCCACGTCGGCGGTGGTGTAACGCGGTTTGTCGTCCGCGCAGTTGATGGAGGCGTTCGCGGCGGCGATGTTGCTGTACTGGCCGTTCTCGTTACGCCCGTTCAACAAGTCCGACAGGCGCATCAGCCCGTTGCCGTCACCGTCGTACGCCTGTTCCAGCCCTTCCGTCAGGTACTCCCAGAAGTCCTTGGAGTACAGCGCCTGCGCGATGCCGTTGGTCGCGGCGGTCTGGGTGAGCTCGCGGGGGAAGGAACCGGGAATCGGCTTGCTGTCGAGGTCCTTCAGAAGTTTGGCGATGCGGTCCTTGACGTCCTGCGGCGTGTCGCCGACCGGGCAGGGGTCGGTCTTCGAGGTGCAGTCGTCGGCGAAGTTGTCGAGCGCGAGCTGGAACCCCTTGGCCTGTCCGAGCGAGCCCTGCTCCGGGGTCTGCGTCGGGTCGACGACCGCGTCGAAGACGGCGCGTCCCACCTTCTTGGGGAACAAGTGGGCGTAGACGCCGCCCAGTTCGGTGCCGTACGAGATGCCGAAGTAGTGCAGCTTGTTGTCGCCGAGGACCTGGCGCATCAGGTCCATGTCGCGGGCCGCGTCGGTGGTGCGCACATGCGGGATGGTCCTGCCGGAGTTCTTCTCGCAGGACGCGTTGAACGTCTTGGTGTTGTCCAGGAGAGCCGTCCGCTCGGCGGCGTCGTCGGGGGTGGCGTCCTGCTGGAAGTACGCGTCGAGTTGGGCGTCGTCCAGGCACTCCACGCCCGCGCTGCGGCCGACCCCGCGCGGGTCGAAGCTCACCAGGTCGTAGCGGGTACGCAGCTTCGTGTAGTCCTCGCCGAAGGCGGGCAGCGTGGCGACGCCCGACCCGCCAGGTCCGCCGAAGTTGAAGACGAGGGAGCCGATGCGCTTGCTCTGTTCGCCGCTCGACCTGGCCCGGATCATCGCGATCCCGATCGTGTCGCCCTGGGGCTCGGCCCAGTCGAGGGGGGCTTTCAACGTGGCGCACTGCCACGGCGTACCGCCCGGCAGGGGTGAGGGGGCATTGCCGCCGCCCTCGGACTCGGACGGTGCCGGGCAGTCCTTCCAGCTCAGCTTCTGGTCCGTCAGGTCCTCGGGCTCGGAGTCGTCGCTGCAGCCCGTCAGCACGGAGGACAACAGAATGGCAGTGACGGTCAGGGCAGCGGCGCGCAGCTGAGGCGGGTTCGGCATGATCCCCATCCTGCGGTCGTGCGGGGCGGGGCGCTCGGGGCGCGAGCCGTGCGGGTGAGGGCGCGCCGTGGGCTCGTGAGGGATGTCCCGAACGGACGTCCGACGGGCTCGTGCGGATATCCCGGACGGAGTCCAGCGGGCGCGTGCGTGGTCCAGCGGCTCGTGCGGGACGTCCCGGACGGAGGTCTAGAGCGCGCCCTTGCGTGTCAGGTGGTTGAAGAACAGCCAGCCCGGCAGCACGGGCAGCCACAGCGTCAGCAGCCGGTACAGCAGCACCGCCGGCGCGGCGACCTCCTTGGGGAGCCCGACGGCGATCAGACCGACCGTGAGGGTCGCCTCGACCGCGCCGACGCCGCCGGGGGTCGGAGCCGCTGAGCCGAGCGCGTTACCGGCGAGGAAGACGACGGCGACGCTCGCGAGGCTGAGCGTGGTGGTCTCCTCGTTGCCGAAGGCACGGATCGACGCGTCCAGGCACATCACGAAGCAGGCGGTCAGCAGCAGCATGCCGCCGATGCCGGTGATCAGCTTCTGCGGCCGCTGGAGAACGTCGAGCATGCGCGGTACGACGCCCGCGAACAGCGACCTCACGCGCGTGGACACGAATTTGCGCAGGAACGGCACCGACGTCACCACGAGAACCAGCACGGCGACCGTCAGCAGCCCCGCGATGACCGTGCGGGACGGCGACAGGGACGGCGTCTTCTCGATGCCGGTCAGATAGCCGAAGGACAACAGCATCAGGATGTGGCAGCCGAGCCCGAACAGCTGCGATGCGCCGACACTCGCCACCGCGAGCCCCGGCCGCACCCCGGCGCGCTGCAGGAAGCGCGTGTTGAGGGCGACACCGCCGACCGCGGCGGGGGCCACGATCTTCACGAACGAACCGGCGACCTGCGCCCCCACGGCCCGCATGAACGGCACCCGCTCGGGCACGAAGCCGAGCAGGCTCATCGCCGCCGCGAAGTAGCTCAGCGCCGAGAACAACACGGCCGCGGCGACCCAGCCCCACTCGGCATCGTCGAAGACAGTCGCGAACTCGATGTGGGTGAGCTGCGACAGCAGGAAGTACGCGCCGATCGCACCGGCGATGAAACTGATCAGCGTGCGCGGCCGGACACGCTCCAGGCGGGCCGGTTCGACCGGTGCCTGCGGGCGGATCAGCAGCACCTGGTGGCGGATCTGGGTGAGCAGATCCTCCTCGCGCGCCTCGTCCAGTGCCTCGTCGATCGCCCGCTTCTCGGCCCGCTGCTCCGCGCGAACGGCCTTCTTGCCGGGCTTCTCCGCCACGGCCTCCGCGTGTTGGGCCTGCTCCGCGCGGGCCAGTCTGTCCTGCCGAGAGGCCTCCAGGACCGCTTCGCGCTCGCGCTGCGCGCGCTCCCGGGCCAGTTTTCGCAGTGTCGCGCGCGTGGAGCGCGTCAGCGCGATCGGCTGCAGCAGCGGCAGGCAGTCGGCGATCGTGTCCGGGCCGAGGACACCGACCGCGGAGGCCACCGCGCGCTCGGCGCCGACGCGCAGTCCGAGCGTGGTCAGCAACTGGGCGATGTCCATGCGCAGCAGCAGATCGCCGGCCGCGATCTCGCCGCCCCGCAGATCGGTGAGGATCACCGTGCCGGAACGATCCACCAAAATCGCGTCACCGGCGAGCCGGCGATGCGCGATACGCCGCGACTGCAGCGCCTGCACCTGATGCCAGGTGTCGCGCAGGAGGTCATCGGTGATGAACTCGCCGGGCAGCGAGTCCAGGGTGCGCCCGCCACTGTGCTCGTAGACGAGCATCACGGCGTCCGGGCCCAGTTCGGAGGTCGCGATCAGCTTCGGCGCGTTGGCCCCGGCCGCGATGGCCGCGTACGCGAGGAGCGCCTCCTGCTCCAGGGCCTGGCGCAACGACTGGAGGCTGCGGCGGGTGGCAAGGCCGCGCAGCGTCAGATTGCGCCACACGCGGTAGAAGAACCCCTGGGCCTGCTGCTCGCGGTCGACCACCGTCACGTCCAGCGGTCGGCCGTCCTCCAGGGTGACGAAGTAGCGTCGGCCGCGGTCGCCGTTGTCCGCCGCCTCCGTCGTCTCCTCGCGGGCCGCGCTGACGGGGTGGAAACCGACATGCCGCAGGCCCGCCATCAACGTCCGCCCGGTGGGCCGCACGTTCGGCGAGCCGACCGCGTACAGCGTTCCATAGGCGACGCTCCAGCCGATCAGCACCGTCAGGATGATCGAGAACGGCGTCGTATAGCCGGTGACCAGCATCGAGAAGGCGTCGAGGAGCAGCACCACCCACAAAACCGCGCGCCAGCGCGGTCTGCGGGACATGCCGACGGCCGTCATGTACGCGATGACCGGTGCCAGATAGCCGTGTACCGGGTCGGTGAGGGCGTGGATGTCACCCGGCGAGGGTTGCGTGAGCGCCTCTTGGATGGAGTCCGGGGCGGCCTTCGCGACCCACAGGTCGGTGGCGAGTGTCACTCCGTGCGCGAGGACCGCGGCGAGGACGCCGTCGGCGATGCGCAGCCCGTCACGCTTGATCAACCGTTCGATCGCGAAGGCGACCGGCACCAGGAGGATCGCGATGCTCGACGCCAGACCCGCGATCTTGATCAGCAGATCGGGTGCCTGGCCGGTGCCCTTGTTGATGTCCTGTTCGAGTCCCGAGGTGGTGCCGTGGGCGAAGGCGGCGACGGCGAGCAGCACGACGATCGCGAGGAAGCCGACCATGAGCCGCATCAGATCGGACGGACGGTGCACGCGCGCGGGCAGGAGCGGTTCGTCGCCCTCGACCTCGTCGTTGTAGACCTCGCCGTTGTGGATCTCGTCGCCGCAGTCGTCGTCCGGCTTGACCTGCTGCTTGTCTTTTTCGTGCACCTTGGGGGAGCGCTTCTCGTCCCCCTTCGGGGTGGGCTCGTTCGCCGCCCGGTCCGCGTTCTTCGGGGCGGCGTCGCCGGTGTCCGGGCGCGACGAGGCCGCGGAGGTGCTCTCCGCGTCTTCGGGGTGCGCGCCCTGCTGCCTCATTGTCTCTTCTTGGTCTCGTATCACCAGTTCACCGCCCGCACGATGGTGGCATGCCCCACCGACACACGGGGGCATCAGGGTGCAAATGCGGGGGCGCACAGTCTGCCCCAAGCGTGCCTCCGGGGCGAGGCATACGCACAGTCGCCAACGCGTCACACTGTCGGTGGCGTGGGGCAGGATGGGGCGGATGAGCGAGGAGAGCCTTCCGGCGGACGCCCTGCCGGAGTACGCGGAACGGACCCTTGAGGTCGCCGAGCTGATCCCGCCCGCACGCGTCATGACGTACGGGGACGTCGCCGAGTGGCTGGAGGAGGGCGGGCCGCGCCAGGTGGGCCGGGTGATGGCCCTCTACGGAGGAGCGGTCCCGTGGTGGCGGGTCGTCCGCGCGGACGGAGTGCTGCTCCCGGGCCACGAACTCGAGGCGCTGGACCACTACCGCGACGAGGGCACACCCCTGAAGGAGGCGAGCAGAGCCTCCGAGGGACATCTGCCGCGCATCGACATGAGACGGGCGCGATGGGGCGGCGACGAACGCGCGGAAGGTCACACCTGACAGCTTCCGGCATCGGACGGGCGGAGGGAGAACCTGTGGCCCGTACGGGGGAAACACGGCACGTCCGTGACATGCCGTACGTTCGAGGACCAGGGGACGCGCGTGGTGTGCGGGAAGAAGGGGAAGCCCTCCTTCCGCAGTGCTCACCGGCGTAGCGTCGACGACGCGCATGCCCCTCACCCCGCGGCCACCGCCCGCCACCCGCGGCGCTCCGCCCACCAGCACGACCTCCAGGACCGGCGAACCACGTGAGCTCCTCTTCTTCCACCAGGCGCCTGTCGCACCCCCAGGTGCGGCAGGGGACCCGTGGCGCGTACCGACTGGTGCGTACCGCGCCGGTCCGGATGGATCCCCCTCGTCTGGACGCAGAACAGCGCGCGGTGGTTGACCATGGCAAGGGTCCGCTGCTCGTTCTTGCCGGTCCCGGCACCGGCAAGACGACCACGCTCGTCGAGTCCGTGGCGGCCCGGATCGCGCGAGGCGGCGACCCCGAGCGGATCCTGGTGCTGACGTTCAGCCGCAAGGCGGCCGTCGAGCTGCGCGACCGCATGGCGCTGCGCATAGGAGCCGCCCGCACCCCCCGGGCGACCACCTTCCATTCGTTCTGTTACGCCCTGGTCCGCGCCCACCAGGACAGCGAGCTGTTCGTGGAGCCACTGCGGCTGCTGTCCGGACCCGAACAGGACGTGGCGGTGCGCGAGCTGCTCGCGGGCCAGCCCGACCTGGAGCGGCTCGGCCTCGCCCATGTGCGCTGGCCGGACGAGCTGCGCGCCTGCCTGACCACGCGCGGCTTCGCCGACGAGGTCCGCGCGGTACTGGCGCGCAGCCGCGAACTGGGCCTCGGCCCCGACGCCCTGGCCGCCTTCGCCCGGCGCAGCGGCCGTCCCGACTGGGGCGCGGCCGCCGCCTTCCTCGCCGAGTACCTCGACGTTCTCGACCTGCAGGGAGTCCTCGACTACGCGGAACTCGTCCACCGCGCGGTGCTGCTCGCCGGGCGTCCCGACGCCGCCGAGCGCCTCGCCGCGCAGTACGACGCCGTCTACGTGGACGAGTACCAGGACACCGACCCCGCCCAGGTGCGCCTGCTGCGAGCCCTCGCCGGCGTCGGCCGCACCCTCGTCGCCTTCGGCGACCCCGACCAGTCGATCTACACCTTCAGGGGCGCCGATGTGAACGGCATCCTGGCCTTCCCCGACGCCTTCCCGCGCGCGGACGGACGCCCGGCGCCGGTCGAGGTGCTGCGGACGTCCCGCCGCTCGGGCGCCGCCCTGCTGACCGCCACGCGCCTGCTCACCCAGCGCATGCCGCTGACCCGCCTGCCGGCCGAGAAGGTACGAGCCCACCGCGAGCTGTCGCCGGTACGGGACGGCGGACGCGTCGAGGTCTACACGTACCCGACCGCGGGCACGGAGCTGGACAACATCGCGGACATCCTGCGCCGCGCCCACCTGGAGGACGGCGTTCCCTGGGGCGAGATGGCCGTCCTGGTGCGGGCCGGCTCCCGCACGATCCCGACGATCCGGCGCGCGCTCACCGCGGCCGGCGTGCCGCTCGACATCGACGGCGACGATCTGCCGCTGCGGCACGAACCGGCGGTGACGCCGTTGCTGACGGCACTGAAGGCGGTGGCGCGGGCGGAGTCGGGTGCCGACTCCGACTCCGGCGCCGCTGACGGCGTACCTGTTGACGACGTATCTGTTGACGCCCCTGAAGACGCGGACGCGCGACAGGCGCCCTGGCTCGACACCGAAACCGCGCTCACCCTGCTCGCCTCGCCCCTGGCGAGCATGGACGCCGCCGACCTGCGACGCCTGGGGCGCGCGCTGCGCGAGGAGGAGCGCGCCGCAGGCAACCATGTACCGGCGCCGTCCGACGAGCTGCTCGCCCGCGCGCTGGCCGAGCCGGAGCGGCTCGTCGCGCACGACCCCGCGTACGCGCGAGGAGCCCAGCGCCTGGGCGGGCTGCTGCGCAAGGCACGGGAGCGCCTCGCGGGCGGCGGGACGGCCGAGGAGGCGCTGTGGGACCTGTGGGAGGGCACACCGTGGCCGCAGCGCCTGGAGCGGGCCGCCCGGCGCGGCGGCGCCGCCGGGCGCAACGCCGACCGCGACCTTGACGCCGTGTGCGCGCTGTTCGCGACCGCAGCCCGGGCCGAGGAGCGCACCGGCGGCCGCGGCGCCCTCAACTTCCTGGAGGAGATCGAGGCCCAGGACATCGCCGCCGACACGCTCACCCGCAGGGCCCTGCGCCCCGACGCCGTACACCTCATGACCGCGCACCGCTCCAAGGGACTGGAGTGGCGTCTCGTCGTCGTCGCGGGCGTCCAGGAGGGCCTGTGGCCTGACCTGCGCCGCCGCGGCTCCCTGCTGGAGGCCGACCGCATCGGGCGCGACGGTCTCGCCGAACCCCTCACCCCCGGAGCACTCCTCTCCGAGGAGCGCCGCTTGTTCTACGTGGCCGCCACGCGCGCGCGTGAACGCCTCGTCGTCACCGCGGTGAAGGCCCCCGCCGACGACGGTGACCAGCCTTCCCGCTTCCTCACCGAACTCGGAGCGGAACCCAAGGACGTCACCGGCCGCCCCCGCCGCCCACTGTCCGTTGCCGCCCTCGTCGCCGAGCTGCGCGCCACGACGGTCGACCCGCGTGTCTCGGACCCTCTCCGGCAGGCCGCGGCCCGACGCCTGGCCAGGCTCGCCGCGCTCGGCGACGAGGACGGCCGTCCCCTCGTGCCGTCCGCGCACCCGTACCGCTGGTGGGGCATGTACGAGCGGACCGCGAGCAAGGTCCCGCTGCGCGACCGTGACCAGCCCGTCGTGCTCTCCGGGAGCGCCCTCGATCAGCTCGCCAACACCTGCACCCTGCAGTGGTTCCTGGGCCGCGAGGTGAAGGCCGACGCGCCCGCGACCGCCGCCCAGGGCTTCGGCAACGTGGTGCACGTCCTCGCCGACGAGGTCGCCTCCGGACGCACCCCCGCCGACCTCGCCGTCCTCATGGAGCGACTGGACTCCGTGTGGAACGCGCTCGCCTTCGACGCGCCGTGGAAATCGGCCCAGGAGAAGGAGCACGCGCGCGTGGCCCTCGAACGCTTCCTGAAGTGGCACGTCGATTCGAATGGAACCCGCACGGGCCGTACGCCGGTGGCCAGCGAGCACGACTTCGACGTGACCCTCGAAGCGGGCTCCTACGAAGTGCGCATCCGCGGCTCCATGGACCGCGTCGAGGCGGACACCGAGGGCCGCGCCTACGTGGTCGACTTCAAGACCGGCAAACACGCGCCCAGCGCCACCGAGGTGGCGCACCACCCGCAGCTCGCCGTCTACCAGCTCGCCGTCCGCGAGGGCGCCGTCGACGACGCCTTCGACGGCGAACGCCCCGAACCGGGCGGCGCCGAACTCGTCCAGCTGCGCCAGGGCGCCGCCAAGAAGAACGGCGGCGAGACCCTCCCCAAGGTGCAGACCCAGGAGCCCCTGCAGGGTGAGTGGGTCGGCGACCTCCTGGCCACCGCCGCGGGCAAGGTCCTCGACGAACGGTTCTCGCCGACCACCGGGCAGCACTGCACGCACTGCGCGTTCCGGGCGTCGTGCAGCGCGCGGCCCGAGGGACGCCACGTGGTCGAGTGACGGCCCCTGCTCGCCGACGGGGCACGTCCTTGATCGGCGTCAGTGGCGTCGGTGGCGTCACCGAGTGACGTACGGCACCACACGTGCTGACCAGCGGTTCTCTCGCCCCGACGGTTGATGTGGCCCCCGCTGTCGGTGGGCGCCGCTAGCCTCTCTGACGTGCCCGCCCGTATCACCGATCCCGAGCAGCTCAAGGAGCTCCTCGGCATCCCTTTCACCCCGGAGCAGACGGCTTGCATCACCGCGCCGCCCGCCCCGCAGGTGATCGTGGCCGGAGCCGGTTCGGGCAAGACCACGGTGATGGCGGCACGCGTGGTGTGGCTCGTCGGCACCGGACAGGTCGCCCCCGAGCAGGTCCTCGGTCTGACGTTCACCAACAAGGCGGCGGGCGAACTGGCCGAGCGCGTCCGCAAGGCGCTGATCAAGGCCGGTGTCACCGACCCGGACGTGATCGACCCGGACCATCCGCCGGGCGAGCCCGTCATCTCCACGTACCACGCCTTCGCGGGCCGCCTGCTGACCGACCACGGACTGCGCATCGGACTCGAACCGACGTCCCGCCTGCTCGCCGACGCCACCCGCTACCAGCTCGCCGCACGCGTGCTGCGCGAGGCGCCGGGCCCTTACCCGGCGCTGAGCCGCTCCTTCCCCGACCTGGTCGGCGACCTCCTCACGCTCGACTCCGAGCTCGCCGAACACCTCGTACGGCCGGAGGACCTGCGGGCCTACGACGCCGAGCTGCTGCGGTCCCTGGAGGGCGCCAAGCTCACCAACGCCGACCTTCGCAAGGTTCCCGAGGCAGCCGCCGCCCGGCGTGAACTCACCGAGCTGGTGGGCCGCTACCGCGCGGCCAAACGCGAGCGCGACCTCCTCGACTTCGGTGACCAGATCGCCCTCTCGGCCACCCTGGCCCGCACCCGGCCCGAGGTCGGAGAGATCCTGCGCGACGAGTTCCGCGTGGTCATGCTGGACGAGTACCAGGACACGTCGGTGGCACAGCGCATCCTGCTCGCCGGTCTCTTCGGCGGCGGCACCGGCCACCCCGTGACCGCGGTCGGCGACCCTTGCCAGGCGATCTACGGCTGGCGCGGCGCTTCCGTCGCCAACCTCGACGACTTCCCCGAACACTTCGCGCACCCCGACGGCAGACTCGCGACCCGCCAGGCGCTCAGCGAGAACCGCCGCAGCGGCGGCCGCCTCCTCGACCTCGCCAACGGCCTGGCGGAGCCCCTGCGCGCGATGCACGCGGGCGTGGAGGCCCTCCGCCCGGCCCCCGGAGCCGAACGCGACGGTGTGGTCCACTGCGCGCTGCTGCGCACCCACGCCGAGGAGATCGACTGGCTCGCCGACGCTCTCGCCCATCTCGTACGCACCGGAAAGGCCCCGGGCGAGATCGCGGTTCTGTGCCGCACGGCGAGCGACTTCGCCGAGATCCAGGGCGCGCTCGTCGCCCGCGACATCCCCGTCGAGGTGGTGGGCCTCTCCGGACTGCTGCACCTCCCCGAGGTCGCCGACCTCGTCGCCGTCTGCGAGGTCCTTCAGGACCCGGGCGCCAATGCCTCCCTCGTCCGCCTGCTCACCGGGCCGCGCTGGCGCATCGGCCCCCGCGACCTGGCCCTCCTGGGGCGGCGAGCCCGTCTTCTCGTGTCCCACGCGCGCGTGGGGGCCGACGACGACCCGGACCGCCGGCTCGCCGCGGCCGTCGAGGGAGTCGACCCGTCAGAGGTGATATCGCTCGCCGACGCGCTCGACACGTTCCTGGACCTGCCCATCGAGGCCGAAGGGGACGACGACGGACTGCCCTTCTCGCCGGACGCGCGGGTGCGCTTCGCACGGCTCGCCGCCGAACTGCGTGACCTGCGCCGTTCGCTCGCCGACCCGCTGATGGACGTCCTGCACCGGGTGCTCGCCGTCACCGGACTGGAGGTCGAGCTCTCCGCCTCCCCGCACGCGCTCGCCGCCCGTCGGCGCGAGACCCTGTCGAACTTCCTCGACGTCGCCGCGTCCTTCGCCGCGGGCGACGGCGAGGCGACCCTGCTGGCCTTCCTCGGCTTCCTGCGCACCGCCGCGCAGTACGAGAAGGGCCTCGACAACGCCCTGCCCGGCGGCGAGAACACCGTCAAAGTGCTCACCGCGCACAAGTCCAAGGGCCTGGAGTGGGACGTCGTCGCGGTCCCTGGACTCGTCACCGGCACCTTCCCCAGCGCCCAGGGCCGCGAGAAATGGACCGCCCAGGGAAAGGTTCTGCCGCACGAGCTGCGCGGCGACGCCGACACACTGCCCGACATCGGCACCTGGGACGCCAAGGGCATCAAGGCCTTCCACGAGGCCATGAAGGACCACCAGCACACCGAGGAACTCCGCCTCGGCTATGTCGCCTTCACCCGCCCCCGCTCGCTCCTGCTCGGCTCCGGCCACTGGTGGGGACCCTCCCAGAAGCGGCCGCGCGGCCCCTCCGACTTCCTGCACGCCCTGTACGAGCACTGCGCGGCCGGACACGGAGAGATCGAGGTCTGGGCCGACGAGCCGGCCGAGGACGAGGAGAACCCCGCCCTGCACGAGGCGGCTGCCGACCACGCGTGGCCGCTCCCGCTCGACGACGCGGCATTCGCCCGCCGCCGCGCCGCGGCCGAGACCGTACTCGCCCACCTGGAACGACTCGCGTCCCACGAGGAGGCCCACCCAGGCGCCGGGGGAAGCCGTCCCTGGGCGGCCGGGGGAAGCCACCCCAGCGCCGAGGAGCGTCGCGCCCCCGTCGCCCACGACCCGTCCTCGTACGAAGATCCGGAGTGGCCGCCCCCGCCCGAGGACGACGGGCCGGCCTACGGAGAACCGGCCTACGGAGAACCGGCCTACGGAGAACCCGACCTCGACCCGCTCACCGAGGACGACGCCTCCGACTGGGAGGACTGGACGGCCGATCGCCCCACCATTCCCCACCAGGCACCTGCCCCGCAGGCCCGGCCGCACCCCGATGCGAGCGACACGGACACCCTCACCCCGGAGGAAGCCCGCACCCTCGCCTCCTGGGACCGTGACCTCGACGCGCTGACCGGGGAGCTCCTACGCGCCCGCGCGAGCGTCACCGACGTACCCCTGCCACCCTCGCTCACCGTGTCGCAGCTGCTGCACCTGGCCGCCGATCCGGACGGCTTCGCCCAGGAGCTCGCGCGCCCCATGCCACGGCCCCCGCAACCCGCCGCGCGCCGCGGCACCCGCTTCCACGCCTGGGTGGAGTCCCGCTTCGAAGAGCTACGGCTGCCGATGCTGGAGCCGGAAGAGCTGCCCGGCGACGACGCCGAAATCGCCGACGAGCGTGACCTGGAGGCCCTCAAGGACGCCTTCGAGCGCACTCCGTACGCACACCGCACGCCCCACCGCGTCGAGGCACCCTTCCAACTCGCCATCGCGGGTCGCGTCGTACGGGGCCGTATCGACGCCGTCTACCAGGAGGACGACGGCTCCGGACCGACGTACGAGATCGTCGACTGGAAGACCGGCCGTACCCGTACCGCCGACCCCCTCCAGCTCGCGCTCTACCGCCTCGCCTGGGCCGAGCAGCGCGGCGTGCCCCTGGAGTCCGTCAAGGCCACGTTCCTGTATGTCCGCAGCGGCGAGGTCGTCCGCCCGGACCACCTCCCGGGCCGTGCCGCACTGGAGCGGCTGCTCATGGAAGACCCAGAACACAGGGCACACCCAGAACACCCAGAAAGCCCAGAAGACCCACAGGAAGCGGCTTCCGGGGAACCGCCGGACGAACCCGCCTCCGTGGGCGGATAGGCTCATAAGCATGAGCAAGCCCGTTGACAACGCCGTCAGCACCGTCCGCGCGTACATCCAGGACCACCGCACGGCCTTCCTCGACGACCTCGCGGAGTGGCTGCGTATCCCCTCCGTATCGGCCCAACCCGACCATGCCGCGGACGTGGCACGCAGCGCCGACTGGCTCGCCGCCAAGCTCCAGGAGACCGGCTTCCCGACCACCGAGGTCTGGGCGACCGAGGGCGCCCCCGCCGTCTTCGCCGAGTGGCCCGCCGAGGATCCCGAGGCCCCCACGATCCTCGTCTACGGACACCACGACGTACAGCCCGCCGCCCGCGAGGACGGCTGGGACACCGAGCCCTTCGAGCCCGTGATCCGCGGAAACCGCCTCCACGCGCGCGGTGCCGCCGACGACAAGGGCCAGGTGTTCTTTCACACACTCGGCGTCCGCGCCCACCTCGCCGCCACCGGACGCACCGCCCCGGCCGTCCACCTGAAGCTTCTGATCGAGGGCGAGGAGGAGTCCGGCTCCCCGCACTTCCGCGACCTCGTCGAAGCACACGCCGACCGGCTCGCCGCCGACGCGGTGATCGTCTCCGACACCGGCATGTGGTCCGAGGACACCCCCACGGTGTGCACCGGCATGCGCGGCCTCGCCGAGTGCGAGATCGAGCTGTACGGCCCCGACCAGGACATCCACTCCGGCTCCTTCGGCGGCGCCGTACCCAACCCGGCCACCGCCGCCGCCCGCCTCGTCGCCGCCCTGCACGACGAGCGCGCACGCGTGGCCGTCCCCGGCTTCTACGAAGGCATCACCGAACTCACCGACCGCGAGCGCGAGCTCTTCGCCGAACTGCCCTTCGACGAAGAGCGCTGGTTGCGCACGGCCAAGTCGACGGCCGCCCACGGAGAGGCCGGACACACCACCCTGGAGCGCATCTGGGCCCGCCCGACCGCCGAGGTCAACGGCATCGGCGGCGGCTACCAGGGCCCCGGCAGCAAGACGATCATCCCGTCCTCCGCCAGGGTGAAGCTCTCCTTCCGGCTGGTCGCCGGACAGGACCCGGACCACGTCGAGAAGGCCGTACGCGCCTGGGCCGCCGACCAGCTGCCCGCGGGCATCCGGCACGAGATCACGTTCGGCGCGGCCACTCGCCCGTGCCTGACACCGCTGGACCACCCCGCCCTGCAGTCCGTCGTACGAGCCATGGGGCGCGCCTTCGAACAGCCGATCCGCTTCACCCGCGAGGGCGGCTCGGGACCCGCGGCCGACCTGCAGGAAGTCCTCGGCGCCCCCGTGCTCTTCCTGGGCATCTCCGTTCCCTCCGACGGCTGGCACGCCCCCAACGAGAAGGTCGAACTCGACCTCCTCCTGAAAGGCGTCGAAACCAGCGCCTACCTGTGGGGCGACCTGGCCGAGAACTGGCGCGAGGCACACTGAAGAACCCCACCCACACCCTCAAGAACGCTCTCCGCACCCGCCCTGCCGTACGTCCTGCTGATGAACCGCCCGCCGAAACAACCGTTACACCGGGGGAGTTGGAAGCACCCGTGACCACCTGGACCGACCCGACCGCCGACCGTCCCCTCTCGCTCACCGCCCCGAGCGGCATCGACCGGGCCGCCCACCACCGGCTCGACGAGGCCTGGCTCGCGGCGGCCTGGAGCCACCCCACGACCCGCGCCTTCGTGGTCTCCGGCGGTCAGGTGCTCATCGACGAGACGCTGGACGGCACCACCGAACTCGTGATGACCCCCTCCTTCGAGGCCCCACTCACCGAAGCACACCGCTACTTCCTGGGCACGGACGACGACGGTGTGAGCTATTTCGCACTCCAGAAGGACACGCTTCCAGGCCGCATCGACCAGTCCGCGCGTCCGGCGGGACTGCGCGAGGCCGGCCTGCTCCTGGCACCCCGCGACGCGGGCCTGATGGTGCACGCGGTCGCCCTGGAGAACTGGCAGCGACTGCACCGCTTCTGCTCGCGCTGCGGCGAGCGCACCGTGATCGCGGCGGCCGGCCACATCCGCCGCTGCCCCGCCTGCGGAGCCGAGCACTACCCGCGCACCGACCCGGCCGTGATCATGGCGGTGACGGACGACGAGGACCGCATCCTGCTCGGCCGCCAGGTGCACTGGCCCGAAGGACGCTTCTCCACGCTCGCCGGCTTCGTCGAACCCGGCGAGTCCATCGAGCAGTCGGTGCGACGGGAGGTCTTCGAGGAGGCGGGCATCACGGTCGGCGAGGTCGAGTACATCGCCAGCCAGCCCTGGCCCTTCCCGTCCAGCCTCATGCTCGGCTTCATGGCCCGCGCCACCTCGTCCGAGATCAACGTCGACGGCGAGGAGATCCAGGAGGCCCGCTGGTTCTCCCGCGAAGACCTGCGAACCGCCTTCGAGTCCGGCGAGGTGCTGCCTCCGTACGGCATCTCCATCGCCGCCCGCCTGATCGAACTCTGGTACGGCAAGCCCCTGCCGCGCCCGGGAGGGGCAGCCTGACCGGTGCGTGCCACGCAACTCGCTTGAGTGGCACGCATCACACAACAGGGGCGGCCCTGAACCCGAGTCAGGGACCGCCCCCGTCACTGCCACCCGTCACCGCCCGCAGGAACCGCCCGGGGCGCGCCGATGGCGTACCGCTTACGCGCCGATCTTCTGCTTGACCTGAGCCAGCGAAGGGTTCGTGAGCGTCGAACCATCCGCAAAGAGCACGGTCGGAACGGTCTGGTTTCCGCCGTTCGCCTTCTCCACGAACGCCGCGGACTGCGGGTCCTGCTCGATGTTGATCTCGTTGTACGCGATGCCCTCGCGGTCCATCTGCTTCTTCAGCCGCGTGCAGTAGCCGCACCACGTGGTGCTGTACATCGTCACAGTGCCCTGCATGTCTCTCGCGCTCCTTTTGCTGCCTGGGGGTGCGTGGTCGCAGAGAGAGGAACGTACGTGACGGGGCCGCCATTCCCGCACGCGGGCGGCGAGGAGCGACTGCCGCATTAGTACGACTGCAGGCGCCTCCCTGTGGACAACCGACTCATCCGTCCCCGGCGACCTGGCAGCATGGCAGGGTGACAGCAGCAACGCACTCCACCCTTTTCCCGCAGGTTCCGGACACGGCCGACGCGGTGCTCGACGGGCTCGACCCCGAGCAGCGCGCAGTGGCCACCGCCCTGCACGGTCCGGTGTGCGTGCTGGCCGGCGCCGGCACGGGCAAGACGCGAGCGATCACCCACCGCATCGCCTACGGGGTGCGCGCGGGAATCCTCCAGCCCTCCACTGTGCTCGCCGTCACCTTCACCAACCGAGCCGCGGGTGAGATGCGCGGCCGCCTGCGTCAGCTCGGCGCCGGCGGCGTCCAGGCCCGCACCTTCCACTCCGCCGCGCTGCGCCAGTTGCAGTACTTCTGGCCGAAAGCAGTCGGCGGCAGCCTGCCCCGGCTCGTCGACCGCAAGATCCAGCTCGTCGCCGATGCCGCGGCGGCCTGCCGCATCCGCCTCGACCGGGGCGAGTTGAGGGACGTCACCGCCGAGATCGAATGGTCCAAGGTCACCCAGACCATCCCCGCCGACTACGCGGCCGCCGCAGCCAAGGTCGGCCGTGAGTCCCCCCGTAATCCGGCCGAGATCGCCCAGGTCTACGCCACATACGAGACCCTGAAGCGTGACCGCGCGGTCATCGACTTCGAGGATGTCCTGCTGCTCACCGTCGCCATCCTCCAGGACCGGCACGACATCGCAGAACAGGTTCGCGCCCAGTACCAGCACTTCGTGGTCGACGAGTACCAGGACGTCAGCCCTCTTCAACAGCGCCTCCTGGAGCTGTGGCTCGGCGAGCGCGACAGCCTCTGCGTCGTCGGCGACGCCAGCCAGACGATCTATTCGTTCACCGGTGCAACTCCCGACCACCTTCTCGACTTTCGCACCCGCCATCCCACGGCCACCGTCGTCAAGCTCGTTCGCGACTACCGCTCCTCACCCCAAGTGGTGCACCTCGCCAACGGCCTGCTCGCCCAGGCTCGCGGCCGGGCTGCCGACCACCGCCTGGAGCTGATCTCCCAGCGCGCCTCCGGCCCCGAGCCCGGCTACGCCGAGTACACGGACGAGCCCGCCGAGGCCGAGGGCGCCGCCCGCCGTATCCGTGACCTCATCGCCTCCGGCATCCCCGCGGGAGAAATTGCGATCCTCTTCCGTACCAACTCCCAGTCCGAGATATACGAACAGGCTCTCGCCGACGCCGGAGTGCCCTACCAGCTGCGCGGCGCCGAGCGGTTCTTCGACCGTCCCGAGGTGCGCAAAGCGGGTACCGCCCTGCGCGCCGCCGCCCGCTTCGGAGCCAACGACTCGCTCCTCGACGACGCCGTCGACCTGCCCTCCCAGGTTCGCGCGGTGCTGTCCGGCGAAGGATGGACCAGCGAGCCACCCGCAGGCTCCGGCGCGGTCAGAGAACGCTGGGAGTCGCTGGCCGCCCTCGTGCACCTCGCCCAGGACTTCGCCGCGGCCAAGCAGGGCGCCACCCTCAGTGACCTCGTGGCGGAGCTCGACGAGCGCGCGAGTGCTCAGCACGCCCCGACCGTCCAGGGCGTCACCCTCGCCTCCCTGCACTCGGCCAAGGGACTGGAGTGGGACGTCGTCTTCCTGGTCGGCGTCGCCGAGGGCATGATGCCGATCACCTACGCAAAGACCGAAGAACAGATCGAGGAGGAGCGTCGCCTCCTCTACGTCGGAGTCACCCGCGCAAGAGAACACCTCTTCATCTCCTGGGCACTGTCCCGTTCGCCCGGCGGTAGACCCAACCGCCGGCCCAGCCGATTCCTCGACGGGCTGCGCCCCGGCTCGGTCGCCACCGCGGTCCGCAGCAGCGGCGTCGGTTCAGGAGGCATCGAGCGCGGTGTGGGCAGCAGCGGAGGAACCGTCGTGCGACGGACCAGCCGGACCCCGGCCCGCTGCCGGGTCTGCGGCCGCACACTCACCGACGCCGGTGAGATGAAGCTGATGCGCTGCGAGGACTGTCCGTCAGACATGGACGAGGGTCTGTACGAGCGGCTGCGCGAGTGGCGGGCGGTGCAGGCGCAGCGCAGCGGCCAGCCCGCGTTCTGCGTCTTCACCGACAAGACGCTCATGGCCATCGCCGAGACCATGCCGGACGACGAGGGCGAGTTGGCGCGGATCCCTGGGGTCGGAGTACGCAAGCTCAACCGGTTCGGAGCCGATGTTCTGGCCATCTGTGCAGGTCAAGAGCTTCGAGGCGGCGATGAAGGTGACTGAACCAAACTCGTCGAAAAAATAGTTTGCGCATGCCCCAGCAATCCCCATAGGTTCTTAGCACGGGAACGGCGGCCTTCTCCGAGGCCCTGGTTCCGTGCTGTACTTAATAACCGTCGGACTGGCTCACCCCGGTCCCCTTAGACGCCGAGAGGAGGCGATTCCAGTGATCAGCATCAACACCAGCTCCATCAGCACCGTCAAAATGACCGATCGCTCGGTCGTCTCCCTGTGCATGCTCGGCGTCTCGAACCTGGGCACCGGTCTGTCCGGCATTCCTGCCATCCGGCCGGCGTCCTCCATGTCTCTCGCGGGCCTCCCCGTCCGTGAGCGCAATGAGCGACCGATCCAGGCACTGGAAGCAGCAGTAGTGGCAGAGGCCCAGGCCTATGCCTTTGCGGCAGCCGGTGCCGGATCCCTGAAGCAGACGACGAAGCACCACACGATGTGGGCCTTCCGTGGGCCTGAACCCTGGAGTGATCCAGCCTGATCCTCGATCAGGCCGGCGCCTTCAGGGCCGCGGAACCCCACCCGGGATCCGCGGCCCTTCTGTTTGTCCCCGACCGGGGACGGCAGAGCGAAGGGGCCTCGGGACAAGAAAAGAACCCGGTACCAGCCGCCAACCGGCCAACCCGGCCGGTACGACCAGACGAGGAAGACGAAACCGTGCAACTCGAAGCGCACGCCCCGTCCGTACCGCCTTCCGAAACGATCCCCCCGCCCGGCCTCACGGAGGACTCCACCTTGACCCCGCTCACTGCGCTCACCGCGCTCGACGACGCCATCGAGAACCTCGGCGTACCCGTCCCCTGCCGCTCCTACGACCCGGAGGTCTTCTTCGCCGAGTCGCCGGCCGATGTCGAGTACGCCAAGTCCCTCTGCCGCACCTGCCCGCTGATCGAGGCCTGCCTCGCCGGCGCCAAGGAGCGGCGTGAGCCCTGGGGCGTCTGGGGCGGCGAGCTCTTCGTCCAGGGTGTTGTCGTGGCCCGCAAGCGGCCGCGTGGCCGCCCGCGCAAGAACCCGGTTGCGGCATGAACACCGCAGGAACGATCGATCGCCCCCTGACGCACGACCCCAAGAAACAGGCCCCGATGAAGCCGTCCACCAGCGAGCCCACAGGCTCCGCCATCCCAGACTTCACCACCACCGGCGCGAACGACTCGCGTCAGAACAGGACCCGCGAGATGCAACTCATCCCAGAAGCCCTGGCTCGTGCGCATATGCACGAGCGACTGCACGAGGCCGAGCGGGAACGCCGGGCTGTGCGCCTGGCCACCGCCCGCCGGATGCAGCGTCGGGCCGAGCGCGCCTCCCTGCGTGCTCGGCGCGCGCTCGCCATGGCGGTCATGCAGTAGCCGAAGGCAGTCGCAGGCAGTAACTCATCCGCGGGGGTCGGTCCGAACGGACCGACCCCCGCGGTGCGTTGTGCCGACGAACCGCCGATTGCGGCGATATCGTCGCCGCGTGACGAGTCTTCCCGGGGACAGTGACAGCACCAACTCCATGCAGCGGCCCGATGCGGCCGACGCCCGGTACATCGTGTGCGCCCGCTGCGGTACCCCGGCCGACGGACCCCAGCCGACGTGGACCTGCTCCGTGGAGAACGGCGCCCGCCACTACTTCTGCGACACCTGCGCCCGGAGCAATCTCAGGGCCATCGAAGGGCGCCTGGACTCGGCGTGGTGGTAGCCGAGGACCGAACTCAGGCCTGCGCAGCCGACTCCTCCTCGTCCAGCGTCTCGTCCGTCGGCTCCTCGTCCGGCATGAACCCGGGCAACCACTCCTCCAGTTCGTCGCGCAGACGGACCGTCGCACCCAACTGGCACAGGACTCCGATGGTGCTCAGGGTGACGCGGTGTATCAGGAGATACGACGGCGGCAGGTTGAGCAGCCTGCCCAACTGATGGGCGGGAGAACGGGGATCGGCCACCCGGGCGGCCTGGCTGCGCATCCAGCCGCGGGTGAAGGTGAACTCGTCGACCTGGGCCGGTTCGATGATCGGCAGGAGGTAGTCCAGGACCGCATCGGGTTCGAGTTCTATGGACTCCTTGACGAAGCCCTCCTCGCGCAGCAACTCGTAGACCGCCTCGGCCTCGCCGGCGAGAGTCATACGGAGGGAGTAGCCGATCGTCGCGGGCAGACCACCCGGGAGACGGTCGACCGTGCCGAAGTCCAGGACGCCCAGCCGCCAGCCGCTCTTCTCGTCCGGCAGGAGCCGGAAGTTGCCCGGGTGCGGATCGGCGTGCAGCAGTCCGGTGCGGGCGGGGCCAGAGAAGAGGAAACGGGCCAGCAGTTGGCCCGCACGGTCCCGCTGCTCCTGGGTGCCGGCGGTGATCACCTCCGACAGGGGGATCCCGTCGATCCACTCGGTCACCAGAATCTGGTCGCACTGGTGCACCACTGCCGGCACCTGCACATCAGGGTCGCCCGCGAATTCCTCGGCATGCGCTTGCTGGGCCTGTGCTTCCAGTTCGTAGTCGAGTTCCTCGGACACCCGGTCGCGCAGTTCCGTGATGAGTGGCTTGATGTCCATGCCGGGGATCAGGGGGCCCAGAAGTCTGGCGAATCGGCTGAGCTGGGTCAGGTCGGAGAGCAGGGCCGCGCCCGCCCCGGGGTACTGCACCTTGACGGCGACCTCGCGTCCGTCGTGCCACACCGCCCGGTGCACCTGGCCGATCGAGGCCGCCGCGGACGGTTTGTCCTCGAACTCCAGGAACAGCTGGGACCAGTCCTCGCCGAGCTGCTCCTGAAACACGGAGCGCACCGTGCTCGTCGGCATCGGCGGCGCCGCATCCTGGAGCTTCGTCAGCGCCGCGCGATACGGTCCGGCGACCTCCTCGGGCAGCGCCGATTCGAAGACGGACAGGGCCTGCCCGAATTTCATCGCGCCGCCCTTGAGTTCGCCGAGCACCTTGAAGAGCTGCTCCGCCGTGCGCTGCTGCAGCTCGCGACCCACGATCTCCGCCGACTTCCCGCCGATCCGCTTGCCCAGTCCCCAAGTCGCTCGCCCGGCGAAGCCGAGCGGTAGCGCGGCGAGTTTAGCCGTCCGGGTGACGGCCTTCCGGGGAAGATCAGACATGCGCCCTCCAAGTCCCAGACAGCCGTGCCGCGTACGACTGTTGCCCCGCCATTGTCTCGTGCGGCTCCCCGTTGTCCGAGGCGCGTTCCCCTTTCTTACCTTTGTCCGCGGCGCCGCACGGACATGCGGGGTGTGACCACACCGGCTTCGCGTGCCAGTCGAACCCGGGCACGGAGGCCTCCCATCGCGCCCCGGCGCTGGAGGGAAACTGCCCGTCGAGGAAGGCGAGCGCATGCCCTGCGGCCAGTCCGGCGACACCGGTCGCCAGGGCGAGGTCGCACGCCGGCACCTGGCGCGATTGTCCCGAGCGCCACTGGGCGACCAGACGAGGCCAGGTCGGATCCCGGTCGACCCGCACCCGGTCCAGGCAGCCCGCGCAGCCGGTGTCGCCGGGCAGGACCAGGGGGCCGACGACACCCGTCCCCTCCACGACTCCCGCGTACAGATGGGGTGTCCCCGAGGTGATCAGGGGCTCGGCGGTGACCGGATCGGGGGCGTGGACAGCCAGGCCGTCCCGGGGCGCGAGGATCACCAGTGACAGTCCGAGTTCGTCCGTCTCGGCGATCGGCCGTGGGGGCCGATCCGGTGCCGCTCGGCGCACCGCCCGCCGGGCGGCCTCCTCGCGGCGCTCGCCGATGGACTCCGCGGGCAGCCCGCCCGGCGCCACGTCCCACGGCTCGACGCGGCCGACATCGCGCACCTCGACCTCGCCCACGCCCGCGCCCGCCAGCAACGAGGCCAGGATGACTCCCACCCGGCCCGCGCCCCGCACTTGCACGCGCAGTGAGCGACGGGCGGCCAGGTGTTTCATGGCGTCGCCCGGTGCGGGGGCGACGAGGGAGAGGGACGCCAGGTCGGGACGCAGCCGGTCCAGGACCGCCTTCTTCTTGCGCAGAGAGTCGGCGGCCGGGCCGCCGCCCGTCGCGTCGTCCAGCAGACCGGACCGGGCCAGCCGCTCCACCAGCGCGTCGACATGGCCGTCGGGCAGACCCATGCCGCGTCCCTCGTCGCGCAGGTGCGGCAGCCCGCGGGTGCCGTCGAGCCGGTCGAGGAAGCTGCCCGTCGCCGTGTCCACCGGGCCCAGCACCATCGCGTGCGCGGGTGCCATCCCGAACTGCACGGTGTTGAGATCCCGCCAGCCGCGCCGCAGCGCGGGCTTCACCATCGGATGCATGACCGACCCCCGTACCTGTAGAGCATCCCCGTATGTGTCGGCGGGGTCCGTCCTGGTCCCGTCGACCGAATGCCAGCATGCCCGGACCGGCCGAATGGTGCCGAAAGTTGTCCACAGGCGGTGGTGTTCGTCGTATAAATTAAGCGCGCGGAGTGCGGATCGGCACCGAACCGTCCCGGGGACGGGACTTCGCCCATGTGCAGCGGGTAACGTCGGGGCGTGCCCGCCGACCCACTGCACCGTGCCGGAAAACCACAGCGCAGCACGACGAGCCTGCCGCCAAGCGGCTCGGGGGCGAGCGCGATCGAGGTCCGCAGGAGCACGCGACGGCGCAGAACGGTCTCCGCGTACCGCGAGGGCGATCGCACCGTCGTGCTCATCCCCGCCCGGATGTCCGAGGCGGAGGAGCAGCGCTGGGTGACCGTCATGCTCGACAAGCTGGCCGCCCAGGAGAGTAAACGGGTGCTCGGCGATGCCGAGCTGACCGAGCGCGCCGCTCGGTTGTCGGGCCAGTACTTCGACGGCCGGGCCCGGCCCACCTCGGTCCGTTGGGTCACCAATCAGAACACGCGCTGGGGCTCGTGCACCCCGGCCGAGGGCAGTATCCGTCTGTCGCACCGGTTGCAGGGCATGCCCGAGTACGTCGTCGACTACGTCCTCGTCCACGAACTCGCGCACCTTCTCGTGCCCGGACACGGGCCCCGCTTCTGGCGGCTGCTGGAGGCGTATCCGCGTACGGAGCGTGCGCGCGGCTACCTGGAAGGGGTGGTCGCCGCTGACCGGCTGCCCCATCTGCCGACCGCGCGCGCGGAGTAGCGGGCGGGCAGCGGCGCTCCCTTTGGAGGGGGTTCGCCCCCGTCGAGAGGTGATTGTGTACCGGGTCTGTACCGGCTGCGGTCACGCCCAGATTTTGCCGTTAGCCTGGCGCGACGCAATGGCACTCGGGATGGGGGACGGTCGGTACGCATGGCCAGGGAATTCCAGCGCGGCCACAAGGCCAGGATCAGTGACCTCACCGCGGGCACCGATCTGTACGTAGGTGTGCAGATCGCCGGCCCCGGACTGACCTTCGACATCAGTTGCTTCGGTCTGGATGCCGAAGAACGGCTTTCGGACGACCAGTACTTCGTCTTCTTCAACCAGCCGAAGACCCCTGAAGAATCCATCCAACTCCTCGGGGCCCAGGCGGGTGACACCGAGTCCTTCCGTGTCACCCTCGACCGGATCCCGGCGCAGATCCAGAAGCTGTCGTTCACGGCGACCATCGACGGCGCCGGGCAGATGTCGCAGATCGCCCCCGGCTATCTCCGTATCGTCGCGGGCGGCGAGGAGGTGGCCCGGTACTCGTTCAACGGCGCGGAGTTCTCCACGGAGCGTGCCGTGATGCTGGGCGACTTCTACCTGAAGGACGTCTGGCGGTTCGCCGCCGTGGGGCAGGGCTTCGACGGCGGACTCGACGCGCTGCTGAAGAACTTCGGCGGTGAGGTCGCCGAGGAGCAGCCCGCCGCGCAGCAGCCGCAGGACGGCGCCGTACCGTCCTTCGCCCCGCCCGCCCAGGCCACCGCGCCGCCCGCGTTCGCCGCCCCGGCCGCACCTGCCCCGGCACCTGCTCCCGCACCCGCGCCCGCTCCGGCGCCCGTGCCGCAGCCCGCCGCGCAGGGTTTTGCCCCACCTCAGGGAACCACCCCGCCTCCCGCCCCGGCGCCTGCCGCGCCCCCCGTGCACGCCGCGCCGACCATCGTCGCGCCCCTGCACTCCCCGCCGGGCGGTACCGTGCCGCCGCCGGGTTCCGCGCCGTACGCGCAGCCGCCCGGGCAGCCCGGTCCGCCGCCGGGCTACGGCCAGCCGCCTCCCGGCCAGACGGCTCCGATGCCGCCCGGATACGGCCAGCAGGCCCCGACGGCACCCCCCGGCTACGGACAGCAGCCGCCGTACGGCCAGGTCCCGGGCCAGGCGCCCGGTCAGCCCGGCGCGCCCTCCCCGTACGGCGTTCCCCAGGGCGCCCCGCAGGGTGCTGCCGGTGTGGCCGCCGCGCTGGGAGCGTTCAAGGAGACGCCCACCGGCCAGCGGTGGACCCAGCAGAACAAGAAGCTCGTCCGGGTCGACCTCGGCATCGGTGACCAGCCCGTACTGGCCCGCCAGGGCAGCATGGTGCTCTACCAGGGCAAGGTCGAGTTCGGCTACAAGGGCGCCGGGTTCGCCGGACGGATCGTGGGCAACGCGACCGGCCAGGAGATGCAGCTGATGCGCTGCTCGGGCCGCGGCCAGGTGTTCCTCGCGGAGAACGCCGCCCACTTGCACCCCATCGAACTCCAGGGCGACGCCATCTGTGTGTCCGCCGAGAACGTCCTTGCCTTCGACGAGACCCTCCAGTACGAGGTGCGCAGGATCGAGGGGCACGGCATTCCCGGAGGCGCGCTGTTCACGATGCAGTTCCAGGGAACCGGCACGGTCGTCGTCAAGACGCATGGCGCCCCCGTCGTACTGCCCGTGACGCCGACGACGTTCGCCGACTGCAACGCCGTCGTCGCGTGGTCCGCGGCCTCCCAGGTGATCGTGTCCAGCCAGGTGCGGATGCGCCGCAACGCCTACCCCGGCGACACCGGAGAGAGCGTGAACCTCCAGTTCCGGGGCGCGCCCGGCAATTTCATCGTCGTCCAGCCGTACGAGGTCTGAGGAAGCCCGTCATGAACCAGCCACTCGCGGGCTTCGCCCCGGCACCCGTCACCGCCCGCATGGAGAACCACGGCAACCACATGCTGAAGGTCGCCATGCAGACCGGAAACGACCTCTTCGCGCGCGTGGGCTCGATGGTCGCCTACGAAGGGTTCGTCCAGTACGAGCCCAACCCGCCCGCCGTACGCCAGATCGCCAAGGACTGGATGACCGGCGAGGGCGCGCCCCTCATGAAGTGCACGGGCGACGGCCTGCTCTACCTCGCCGACTACGGGGCGAACGTCGTCGTCATCAACCTCAACGGGGACGCCATCTCCGTCAACGCCAGCAACCTGCTCGCCTTCGACGCACACCTCACCTGGGGCGTCGAGCGCGTCAAGGGGCTCGCCAAGTTCGCCGGGCAGGGCCTGTGGAACACCAAGATCTCCGGGCAGGGCTGGGTCGCGCTGACCTCCCGCGGCGAGCCGATCGTCGTCGACTGCGGCGGCGGTGAGGACGAGACGTACGTCGACCCGGACGCGCTCGTCGCCTGGTCCCCGAACCTCAAGGTGAAGGGCAAGCGCAGCTTCAAGGCACAGTCGCTGATCGGTCGCGGCAGCGGCGAGGCGTACCAGATGGCGTTCTCCGGGCAGGGCATCGTCGTAGTCCAGCCCAGCGAGGACAGCACCGACCGCCTCCGGATCCGGGGCTGAGGGGGAGCAGGACACCATGCAGAGCCCGATTTTCGGCTACAACGAGCAGCAGACCCAGGAGCGCTACAGCCTGCAGAACTCGCAGATGCTGCGCATCGTCCTGGAGGGCCACGACGACATCCTCGCCCGCAAGGGCACCATGGTCGCCTACCAGGGGCTCGTCGAGTTCGACGCCGAGTACCAGAACAACGGCCAGCGTCGCGCGCGTGCCCGCACCGGTGAGGGCCTCGACCTGATGCGCTGCCACGGTCAGGGAACGGTCTACCTCGCGAATCTTGCCCAGCACGTGCATGTGGTCGATGTGGACCAGGACGGTCTCACCGTCGACAGCAGTTACGTCCTGGCGATGGACTCCTCACTGCACCATGAGGTCATCGCCGTGGACAGCCAGTACGGCATCTCCGGCTCCGGCAAGTACCAGCTCAACATCACCGGCCGCGGCAAGGTCGCCCTGATGACCTCGGGGACGCCGCTGATGATGCAGGTCACGCCGGACAAGTACGTCAACTGTGACGCCGACGCGATCGTCGCCTGGTCCACCGGCCTGCGCGTGCAGATGCAGGCCCAGACGCATTCCTCCGGAGTGTGGCGGCGTCGCGGCAACACCGGTGAAGGCTGGGAGCTCAGCTTCCTGGGCCAGGGCTACGCGCTCGTCCAGCCGAGCGAGCTGCTGCCGCCACAGAACGCGGTGATCGGCCAGGGGGTGGGCGCCCAGTACGGCATGGGGCAGCAAGGTGCGCATGGGCAGAACCGGGGCAACGCCTGGAGCTGACGGACTGACCGGCCGACGGTCCAGGGAGCAAACGTAAGGGGCGACCGCAAGGGCGGTCGCCCCTTACCCCTTTACCCGCTCACAGCGTGGCGCGAGTGGCCTCCAGCAGCCGTACGACCGACTCGTCGGCCACGTCCGCGACCTCGTCGTAGCCGAACCAGCGCAGGTCCAGTGACTCGTCGCTGATCTCCTGAACGGCTCCAGGCGCGGCCACGACCGCGTACTGGACGTCGAAGTGCCAGTGGCACGGCGGCGGAATCGGATGCCTGTCGAGCCGCACGGGTCCGCCCGGCAGCAGCGTCAGCCCGGCGATGCCGGACTCCTCCGTGGCCTCGCGCAGGGCCGCGTCCTCCAGGGTGGCGTCCCCCGGCTCGCAGTGGCCGCCCATCTGGAGCCACATACGCAGCTTCTTGTGGAGGGTCAGCAGCACCCGGCCGTGCTCGGGGTCGATCACCAGGGCGCTCGCCGTGATGTGCCCGGCGTGGCACGACTTCCACATGCCGTCCGGGTGCGCCTCCAGGTGGTCCAGATACGCCTGGCGCAGCTCTCGCTGGTCCTCGTAGCTCTTCAGTACGAGGACCGCGTCGTCGTGGAGGGTCACTGGGTGTCGTCGCCCTCGTCGCCGTCCTTGGGGGCGTCCTTCGGGGCGTCTTCCTTCTTCAGGTTCGGCTTCTCGGTGGAGCCGCTTGCCGCCTCGCCCAGCATCTTGTCGAGCTCGGAGAAGTCCAGCTGCTCGCGGTGCACGAAGCCGTCCGGGTCGTCCAGGTCGGACGCCGTCGGCAGCATGTCCGGGTGAGCCCAGAGGCCGTCCCGGCCGTCGACACCGCGCGCGTCGGTGAGCGAGGCCCACAGGCGCGAGGCGTCCCGCAGTCGGCGCGGGCGCAGCTCGAGGCCGATCAGTGTGGCGAAGGTCTGCTCGGCGGGACCACCCGTGGCACGACGGCGGCGCAGCGTCTCGCGCAACGCGTCCGCGGACGACAGACGCGGCTTCGCGGCGGAGTGCACGACCGCGTCCACCCAGCCCTCGACGAGCGCGAGCGCCGTCTCCAGACGGGCCAGCGCGGCCTTCTGCTCCGGCGTGTCCTCCGGCTGGAACATGCCCTGCTGGAGGGCGTCCTGCAGCTGCTCCGGGTTCTGCGGGTCGAGCTGGCCGACCACGTCCTCCAGCTTGGCCGTGTCGACCTTGATCCCGCGCGCGTAGCCCTCGACCGCGCCGAACAGATGCGAGCGCAGCCACGGCACGTGGGCGAAGAGGCGTTGGTGGGCGGCCTCGCGCAGGGCGAGGTAGAGCCGCACCTCCTCCTGGGGGACGCTAAGGTCCTTGCCGAACGACGCGATGTTCAGCGGCAGCAGCGCGGCCTTGCCGGCCGGGCCGAGTGGCAGGCCGATGTCGGTCGAGCCGACGACCTCGCCCGCGAGCACGCCCACGGCCTGCCCGATCTGCGTACCGAACATGGCACCGCCCATGGAGCGCATCATGCCGATGAGCGGGCCCGCCATGGCCTGCATCTCCTCCGGCAGAACGTCACCCATGGCCGCGCCGACACGCTCGGCGACCGGGTCGACGAGCTCCTTCCACACCGGCAGGGTCGCCTCGACCCACTCCGCGCGGCTCCAGGCCACGGCGGAGCCGGCGCCGGACGGCAGGGACGTCGCGTCGTCCAGCCACAGATCGGCCAGGCGCACGGCCTCCTCGACCGCGGTGCGCTCGGCGGGGCCGACGCTCGCGTCCTTGGTGCCGTCAGAGGTGCCCTGGGAGACCGTCTGGCGGGCGATCTGCTTGGCCATGTCCCAGTTCACCGGGCCGCCCTCGTACGAGAGCATCTGGCCCAGCTGCTGGAACGCGGCGCCCAGGTCATTGGGGTTCATGGAACCGAACATGGCTGCGAGCGGATTGTCGGCGCCGGGGCCGCCGGCTCCGGGAAACCCGAAACCGAACGGGTTGGCCGGTCCCTGACCACCGCCGCTCTGCTGGTCCTTCTTCTTGCCCTCGTCGCCGTTCTCCGGCTCCTCCGGCGGAAGGCCGAATCCGAATGGGGTGTCACTCACGGGATTCCTCGGCTGGTAAGGCCGCCGGTTCATTCCGGCGGCGACTGCCCGACAACACCACCCAGCGTAGACACCAGAGCCCGATCGGGCCTCGGTGCTTCGCCGACTCTCAGCCTGCGGCAGGATGGATGCCACCTGGTACGCACGCGTCACGCGCGTCCGTTACTGAAGACAACTGCTGGAGACGCCCGGTGAGTTCCCCAGATCCACAGGTTCGCGCAGCGCGAAACCACTCAACCAGCCCGCCCCTGCGCGGGCCCGTCGTCGCGGTCACCGGCGCCGCGGCCGGAGTGGGCGCGCTGCTCACCGAGCGGCTTGCCGCGTCCGAGGAGATCAAGCAGGTCATCGCCATCGACGAGCGGCGCGGCGAGTGCGCGGGCGCCCAGTGGCAGATCCTGGACGTCCGAGACCCGGCGATCGCCGAGAAGCTCCGCGGGGCGGACGTCGTGGTGCATCTCGCGCTCGACCTCGATCTGGAGACGGACGCGGCGGCGCGTACGGCGTACAACGTCCGGGGGACGCAGACCGTGCTGACGGCTGCCGCCGCGGCCGGGGTGCACCGTGTGGTGCTGTGTACCTCCGCGATGGTCTACGGCGCGCTGCCCGACAACGAACTGCCCCTCTCCGAAGACGCCGAACTGCGGGCGACGGCGGAGGCCACGGGGGTCGGGGACCTGCTCGAGATCGAGCGGCTCGCCCGGCGGGCGCCGCGCGCGCATCCCGGGCTCAATGTCACCGTCGTACGGCCGGGGGTGTTGGTCGGAGGCGGTACCGACACCGCGCTGACCAGGTACTTCGAGTCGCCGCGGCTGCTCGTGGTGGCCGGGTCGCGGCCGGCTTGGCAGTTCTGCCATGTCGAGGATCTGTGCAGTGCTCTGGAGTACGCCGTTCTGGAGAAGGTGGACGGAGAGCTGACTGTCGGGTGCGACGGGTGGCTGGAACAGGAGGAGGTCGAGGAGCTGAGCGGGATTCGGCGGATGGAGCTGCCGTCCGCCGTCGCGCTGGGGGCGGCCGCGCGGCTTCACCGGATCGGGCTCACCCCGTCCCCGGCCGGGGACCTGGCGTACACGATGTACCCCTGGGTGGTGAGTGGGAGTCGGCTCCATGACGCCGGGTGGCGGGCGCAGTGGACCAATGAGGAGGTTCTCGGGGAGCTCCTGGAGGAGGTTGCCGGGCGGCATACGGTGGCTGGGCGGCGGCTTGGGCGGAAGGACGCGACGGCGGCGGGGGCCGCAGGGGCGACGGTCGCTCTGCTGGGTGCGGCGGCGGTTGTGCGGCGGGCGCGGAAGGCTCGGCGGCGGATCTGAGGCGGTGGGTGTGGTGCGGGTGCGTTGAGGTGGGCGTCCAGGATTTCCCTCCCCGCCTTCGCCCGAAGGGCTCGTCCTCGAACGCCGGACGGGCTGAGCGTCCCGGGGCTGAAGAACGCCGACCCCATAGGGCACGATGGATGTATGGCACCTACTTTTGATCATCCCGGTGAGCAGGGCGCGCAGGATCCGATTCGGTTGCTGGCGATTCGGGACGAGGCGCTGTCGGTGGACGAGGTCTTCCGGGCCGTCGGTGACGACGCCGCCGGAGGGACCGCGCTGTTCGTGGGCACTGTGCGCAATCACGACGGGGGTGCCGATGTCGACAAGCTCGGGTATTCGTGCCACCCCAGTGCCGAGGCCGAGATGCGGCGGATCGCCGAGAAGGTGGTCGCCGAGTATCCGGTGCGGGCGCTGGCTGCCGTGCACCGTATCGGTGATCTCGCCGTGGGTGATCTTGCGGTCGTCGTCGCCGTGTCGTGTCCGCACCGCGGTGAGGCCTTCGAGGCGTGCCGCAAGCTGATCGACGATCTGAAGCACGAAGTGCCCATCTGGAAGCACCAGAAGTTCTCCGACGGCACGGAGGAGTGGGTCGGCGCCTGCTGATCATCTACTGATCACCTGCCTTCCGGTTGCGTAACCGACCCCCTGGCGTGAGCGTTAACGACGTGGATGGTTAATCTGCTGATCAGTCAGTTGCGGTCGCTCATGGGGTTGGGAGGTCGGCATGGCGTCGCTCGCCTGGTTGCTGATTCCGCTTTTGGCCGCGATCGGTGCCGGACTGTGGGGTAGTTGGGCCGGCCGGAACCGCAAGGCGGCGGGAGACGGCATCGAGCTCGAGGGCTACGCGCGCTTCCGCGAGGCGATGGAGCGGTCCGAGGCCAGGGAGAAGTCCCCCTCCGACGCGGTCTGAGACGGCGTCGCTCCGTACCGGGCCGAGGCCCCGTACGGACGGCCCCGACAGTGCTCTGACAGCACTGTCCCGTACTGTCGTGGCATGCCACGCCGCACCGCGACGATGCTCGCCTCCACCCTGATCCTGATCGCGCTCCTGTGCGCGGGAGTGTTCATCAAAGTGCCGTACTCGGAGATGTCACCGGGGCCGACGGTGAACACGCTGGGTGAGCACGACGGTGAGCCGGTGCTGCAGATTTCCGGGCGCAAGACGTATCCGACCACCGGGCACCTGAACATGACCACCGTCCGGGTCACCAGCGCCGACTACAAGATGAACCTCGTCGAGGCCGTCTACGGGTGGCTGGCGCACGACAACAAGGTCGTCCCGCACGACACGCTCTACCCCGACGGCAAGACCGAGGAGCAGTCGACGCAGGAGAACGCCGAGGAGTTCAGCCAGTCCCAGGAGAGCGCCAAGGTCGCGGCCCTCGAGGAACTGGACATCCCGGTGAAGTCCTGGGTGATCGTCTCCACCGTCCTCAAGGACTCCCCGGCCGAGGGCAGGCTGCACGCCGGAGACGTGATCAAGGCCGTCGACGGTACGACGGTGAAGGCGCCCGACGACGTCGCGAAGCTCGTCACCAAGCACAAGCCCGGCGACAAGGTCGTCTTCACGATCGTGCCCGCCAAGGAGCAGGCCGCGGCCGAAAAGGCGAACAGGACCGCGACCGAGACCAAAGACGTCACGATCACCACGGCGAAGTCCACCGACAGCGGCGAGGCCCGGGCCATCGTCGGTATCTCGGCCGGCACCGACCACACGTTCCCGTTCAGCATCGACATCAAGCTCGCCGACGTCGGCGGACCCAGCGCCGGACTGATGTTCGCGCTCGGCATCGTGGACAAGCTCACCCCGGGCAACCTCACCGGCGGCAAGTTCGTGGCGGGCACCGGCACCATCGACGACGACGGCATCGTCGGCCCGATCGGCGGCATCGTTATGAAGACGGTCGGCGCGCGCGAGAAGGGCGCCCAGTACTTCCTGACGCCCAAGGACAACTGCGCGGCCGCCGCCAAGGACAGCCCCAAGGGGCTCACGCTCGTCAAGGTCAACACCATCGACGACGCGATGAGCGCCCTCAAGGACATCAGTTCCGGCAAGACCGCCGACCTGCCGAAGTGCACCACCCAGTAGTCGGTGCACCACCGAGTAGTCCGAAGGGCTACTCGGCGAACGTCGCCGACAGCGCCTCCGCCAGGCCCGGCACCAGGCCCGACCCCGTCAGGACCTCCGTCGGCGCGTCCTTCTCGCGCAGCCGCAGCGCCGAGTCGCGGGTCCCGTCACGCAGGACGCCGACCGTCATGCGCACCTCCTGGCGGTCCGGGTGCTTGGCGACCCACTTCGCGAGATTCTTCTCGCTCAGGCCCTCCGGGACGGAGGCCTCCGCGGACGGCGGCAGCATCAGCCGCTCCACGGTGAGCGCGCAGCCGACCACGGCGTCCGGCCAGGCGATGGTGCCGAGGAACTCGTCCAGCGGCTTTCCGGCAGGGATCTCGTCCTGCTCGATCGGGGTGAGACCGGTGGTCTCGGGCTCGTCCTGCAGGCCGAGCTGGGCCGCGAGGCCGGGTTCCTGGGCCCGCAGGCGCGCGGTGTCTACGAGGGCGAAGAGGCGGGCAGGCTGGTCCCAGCCGAGGCCGGAGGCGTACTCGTCGATCTCGAGTACGGCCCGGGTGAGCGGGCTCGCTGCCATGGGAGTGTTGGACATGGTCACAATCCTGCCTCGTTAGTCCCCGGAACCGGGAACCGAGTAAAGCGTGAGTAAGTTGCATAGGTGAGGCCCCACGATCTCGGGGCCTGACGGATGGTCCGCGTTCTCGGGGACCTGACGGATCAACAGCGAACTTCGAGGTGCGCACCTTGGCTTTCCAGATGCCGGACCGCGGCGGAGGCCCGACGGGGCCACGGATCAGAGTGGGCCGACCGTCCCGGCGCGTCCGGACACTGCTCATGACACTGGGCGTACTGGCCGTACTGGCCATGGCCTTTGTCATGTTTGCGGGGTTCTGGACGGACTGGCTCTGGTATCGGTCGGTTCACTACTCGTCCGTCTTCACGACCACCCTGTGGACCAAGATCGGGCTCTTCTTCGTCTTCGGCCTGCTGATGGCGGCCTCGGTCGGCTTCAACATCTGGCTGGCACACCGGCTGCGCCCGCCGCTGAGCGCCATGTCCATGGAGCAGCAGAGCCTCGACCGGTACCGCATGGGCATCGCGCCCTACAAGAAGTGGCTGCTGCTCGGCATCACCTCCCTGGTCGGGCTGATCGCCGGCGCCTCGGCGTCCGGCCAGTGGCGTACGTGGCTGATGTGGGTGAACGGAGTTCCTTTCAACCAGAAGGACCCCCAGTTCCACCTCGACATCTCCTTCTACACCTTCGACCTGCCCTGGTACCGCTTCCTGCTCGGCTTCGGCTTCGCCGCGGCCGTGCTCTCGCTGATCGCCGCCGCGCTCACGCACTACCTCTACGGCGGACTGCGGATCACCAGCCCGGGGGCGCGCGCCACGGCCGCGGCCACCGGTCACCTCTCCGTGCTCCTCGGCCTCTTCGTCGCGCTGAAGGCGGTCGCCTACTGGCTCGACCGGTACGGGCTCGCGGTGAAGTCCAGTGACTTCAAGGCGACCGGAAACTGGACGGGTCTGAGGTACGTCGACGCCAACGCGTATCTGCCTGCCAAGACGATCCTGTTCTGCATCGCCGTCATCTGCGCCCTGCTGTTCTTCGCCACCCTGTGGCGGCGCACCTGGCAGCTGCCCGTCATCGGCTTCGGCCTGATGGTGCTCTCCGCGATCCTCATCGGCGGCCTGTACCCGGCGATCGTCCAGAAGTTCCAGGTCCAGCCGAACGAGCAGGCGAAGGAAGCGCCGTACGTCGAGAAGAACCTGAAGGCGACCCGCGAGGCCTACGGCATCGACGGCACCCAGGTCTCCGATTACGCGGGCATCAGCAGCACCAAGGACAACGCCAAGCTGCGGGAGGACGCCGACACCACGGCGAGCATCCGCCTGCTGGACCCGAACATCGTCTCGCCGACGTTCCAGCAGCTGCAGCAGATGAAGAACTACTACGCGTTCCCGACCAACCTGGACGTCGACCGTTACAGCAAGGACGGCAAGGACCAGGACACGGTCATCGGTCTGCGCGAGCTGAACCTCAACGGCATTCCGAAGAACAACTGGATCAACGACCACTTCCGCTACACCCACGGATACGGCGTGGTCGCCGCCAAGGGCACCACGGCGACCTCCGGCGGTCGGCCAGTCTTCACCGAGTCCGACCTGCCGTCCAAGGGCGACCTCCCGACGTACGAGCAGCGGGTCTACTACGGCGAGAAGACCACGCAGTACTCGATCGTCGGCGGCCCCCAGAAGGAGATCGACTACTCCGACGACAACGGTGAGAAGACCACCAGCTACAAGGGCGACAGCGGGGTCAGCCTCTCCAACCCGATAAACCGCGCCGCGTACGCCGTGGCGTTCGGTGAGCCGCAGATCCTCTATTCGGGCGCGATCGGCGACGGTTCCCGGATCCTCTACAACCGCACCCCCAAGGACCGTGTCGAGGCGGTGGCTCCCTGGCTGACCATCGACGGCGACGCCTACCCGGCCGTGGTCGACGGGAAGATCCAGTGGATCGTCGACGCGTACACCACGACCAACGGCTACCCGTACGCCTCCCGGACCACCCTCGGCGACACCACGGCGGACTCGCTGACGGCGACCAACAACCAGCGCGCGGTGGTGGCCCAGCAGAACCAGGTCAACTACATCCGCAACTCGGTGAAGGCGACCGTCGACGCGTACACCGGCGAGGTCAAGCTCTACCAGTGGGACACCGAGGACCCGGTCCTGAAGACCTGGATGAAGGCGTTCCCGAACACGGTCGAGCAGAAGAGCGACATCTCGCAGTCGCTCATGGACCATCTGCGGTACCCGCAGGACCTGTTCAAGGTCCAGCGCGAACTGCTGACCCGCTACCACGTGAAGGACGCGGAGACGTTCCTCAGCGGCAGCGAGGTGTGGCAGGTCCCGGACGAACCGACCAACAAGTCGGGCGACGCGGTGCCGCCGTACTACCTGAGCATGCAGATGCCCGACCAGCAGGCCCAGGCGTTCTCGCTGACGACGACGTTCACGCCGAACGGCCGGGACAACCTGAGCGCCTTCATGTCGGTCAACGCCGAGGCGGGGACCAGCGACTACGGCAAGATCAGAATTCTGAAACTGCCGACGAGTGAACCGGTCGACGGGCCCAAACAGGTCCAGAGCCAGTTCAACTCCGAACAGGACATCGCCGAGTCGATCAGACTTCTGAGAGGCGGTGACTCGGAAGTCGAGTACGGCAATCTGCTGACGGTCCCACTCGACGGAGGACTGCTCTATGTGGAGCCCGTCTTCGTACGCGGCAGTGAGCTCAAGTACCCGCTGCTGCGCAAGGTGCTGGTGACCTACGGAGGCAAAACCGCCTTCGAGGACACGCTCGACCAGGCGCTCAACAAGATCTTCGACACGGAGAGTCCGACCACCCCGCCGGCCGACGACGGGACCACGACACCACCGCCGACGTCGAGCGATCCGACGGTCCAGGAGGCGCTCACCGATGCCCAGAAGGCCTTCGACGAGGGCCAGCAAGCCCTCAAGGAGAGCGACTGGGACGCGTACGGCAAAGCGCAGCAGGATCTTGAGGACGCGCTGAAGCGGGCCGCGGACGCGCAAGCCAAGGCCGACAAGACCAGCGGCAGCGGCGGCAGCGCGAGCAGCGACAAGGGCAGTAGTCCGAGCAGTAGTCCCAGTACCGATTCCAGCAGTAGCCCCAGCAGCGACGAGAGCTCGGGCAGCGGCTGATCGGCTGGTCAGAGGCCACCCCCGCGCCGTGGTACGGTTGAGTCACAACGGCGCGGGGTGGAGCAGCTCGGTAGCTCGCTGGGCTCATAACCCAGAGGTCGCAGGTTCAAATCCTGTCCCCGCTACTGAAAAGCGAAGGCCCGGATCCTCAAGGATCCGGGCCTTCGTTGTGTGCTGTGCGGGCACCTGCGTACTACGCCTGTATGACGACGTGCGTACGACTTGTGCGCGCGATGCGTACGGCGGTGGTGGGCGACGCGCCCGAAGACTGCTGCATACGTGGGGAGTTGGGAAATCTGTGTTTGACTTGTCTCTCTGTGGGCATGTCGACAAAACGCTGAAGTGACCTCACTGACTGCGGTATACCAGGTGTACCCGGGTTGCAGGTGGTGCGACGATGGACGTTATGGGGGACAAGGCAACTCTGTTGGATACAGGGCGATTTGTACGGCCTTCAGACCGGGACGAAACCGGCGAGGCTGCGGAGGCCGAGGCTGTGGAGGAAGCACGCCAGCGGCTCGCCGCCGAGGCCGGTGACGTCGAGGCGATGAGCGTCCTCGGCGCGATGCTGCTGCGCCGCGGCGATCTCGACGGAGCCGAGCCTCAGTTGCGTGCCGCCACCGCCGCCGGTGACCGGGCCGCCGCCAACAACCTGGGTGTCCTCCTGCATCAGCGCGGGTACGCCGACGACGCCGCCGGGTGGTGGCGGATCGCCGCTGTCGCCGGGTCCACGGCCGCCGCGCACGCGCTCGGGCGCTACCACCGCGAGCGGGGCGACGAGCCCGCCGCCGAGTACTGGCTGCGCCAGTCCGCCGAGCAGGGGCACGCCCTCGGGGCATACGCGCTCGCCGATCTGCTGGAGCACCGCGGTGATGTCGGCGCGGAGCAGTGGATGCGGGCCGCCGCCGAGCGCGGGCACCGCGAGGCCGCGTACCGGCTGGCGCGCACGCTCGATCGCAAGGCCGCGGACGCGGGCGAGGGCAGAGCTGACAACGGTGTCATCGGAGTGATAGGCGCCGCCGGTGAAGAGGCCGAGCAGTGGTACCGGCAGGCCGCCGCGCGCGGACACCGGCGGGCCGCGCTGCATCTCGGGGCGATCCTCGAGAAGCGGGGCCATCTCAAGGAGGCCGGGCGCTGGTATCTGACGTCGGCCAAGGACGGCGAGGCACGGGCCGCGTGCGCGCTCGGGTTCCTGCTGCGTGACGCGGGTGACACCGAGAGCGCCGCTGTGTGGTGGCTGCGGGCCGCGCAGGACGGTGACGGCAACGCGGCCAACGCGCTGGGCGCGCTGCACGCCGAGCGCGGTGAGACGCAGACCGCCGAGCGGTGGTACCGCGCCGCCATGGACGCCGGTGACGTGAACGGCGCGTACAACCTCGGGCTGCTCTGTGCCGAGCAGGGGCGGACCGCGCAGGCCGAGCAGTGGTACCGGCGGGCCGCGTACGCGGGGCACCGGGAGGCTGCGAACGCCTTGGCGATCCTGTTGCTCCAGGTCGGGGACGCGGCCGGGGCCGAGCCCTGGTTCTCCAAGGCCGCGGAGGCCGGGAGCGTGGACGCCGCGTTCAATCTCGGGATTCTGCATGCCGGGAGGGCGACCGAGGACGACGACGCGGCCGCCCTGCGGTGGTACGAGCGGGCGGCGGCGGCCGGGCACACCGAGGCGGCGCTTCAGGTGGGCATGGCGCGGCTGCGGGAGGGGGACGAGCGGGAGGCTGAGCGGCATCTGCGGTGCGCGGCGGGGGGCGGTAGCGCGGAGGCCGCGTACAGGCTTGCCGCCGTGCTCGACGCGCGGCGCCCGCCGGCGCCCGCGCACGAGCTCGGGGAGCCCGCGCACGAGAAGAGCGAGTGCGAGGAGTGGTACGAGCGGGCGGCGTCCCAGGGGCATCGGCGGGCGCAGGTGCGGGTCGGGATGCTGGCCGCCGCGCGTGGCGATGTCGTGGAGGCGGCTCGGTGGTACCGGGAGGCCGCGGAGGCCGGGTCACGGAACGGGGCGTTCAACCTTGGGCTGTTGCTGGCTCGGGAGGGGAGCGAGCCGGAGGCCGCGCTGTGGTGGACTCGGGCGGCGGATGCGGGGCATGGGCGGGCGGCGCTTCGGCTGGCCCTCGTCTATGCGCGGCGGGGGGAGCTGACGGAGGGGCAGCGGTGGGCCGACCGGGCCGTTTCGCTGGGGCCCGCGGAGGTGTCCGAGCGGGCGGCTCGGTTGCGGGATGCCCTGCGGCAGGAGCTGTCTGCGTGAGGGGCTTTGTGGTGGGGGGTGCTGCGGTGGGGGTGGCTCTGCGGTGGGGTGGCGTGGAGGGTTTCGCGCCCCCGCCGTCCCACCCGGTCCCGTCCCCTGGGGACTCCGCCCCCAGGCCCCCGCATCGGCCTGAACGGCCTCGTCCTCAAGCGCCGGACGGGCTGTGGGTGAGGGGTCTGAAAGCGATTTGCGCTGGTCCCACGGTTGACGTACTGTTCAGTTCAACGACGCGGGGTGGAGCAGCTCGGTAGCTCGCTGGGCTCATAACCCAGAGGTCGCAGGTTCAAATCCTGTCCCCGCTACTGAAAAACGTAAGGCCCGGATCCTTCAGGATCCGGGCCTTCGTCATGTGCGGGTGCCGACGGCAGCGAGAAGCCCCGGCACCTGAAGGTGCCGGGGCTTCAGTGCGAGCTTTACGCCGCCGCGCAGTTCGGGCACACGCCCCGGTACGTCACCTCGACGTCCGAGACCGTGAAGCCGAAGCGCTCCGAGTCGGGGAGGTCGGCCAGCGGGTTGCCGCTCGGGTGGACGTCGCGGATCGCGCCGCACTGGGCGCACACCAGGTGGTGGTGCGGTCGATGCGCGTTGGGGTCGTACCGCTTGGCGCGCTTGTCCGTGGCGACCTCGAGCACCTCGCCGAGCGAGACCAGCTCACCCAGCGTGTTGTAGACGGTCGCCCGGGAGATCTCGGGCAGCTTGGCGACGGCGCGCGCGTGCACCTCGTCGGCCGTCAGGTGGACGTGGTCGCCGTCAAGGACCTCGGCCACGACACGCCGCTGCGCGGTCATTCGCCATCCGCGTCCGCGCAGTCGTTCCAGTAGGTCACTCATACAGACCAGGTTAACAGCAAGGAGACCAGATCCCGAACAGGTGTGACTTTGGAAGCTCACTTGACTTAGACATTGTCCATTGTAGGATCGGGTTCGGCATTGGCCGATGTGCAGGTACGGGTAGGAATGACGCAGGAGGCGCGCGTGACGCAGGGACCGCTTACGACGGAGGCCGGCGCGCCGGTTGCCGACAATCAGAACAGCGAGACCGCGGGCGTCGGCGGACCCGTCCTCGTTCAGGATCAGCTGCTGCTCGAGAAGCTCGCCCACTTCAACCGTGAGCGCATCCCGGAGCGCGTCGTGCATGCACGCGGCGCGGGCGCGTACGGCACCTTCACGCTGACCCGTGACGTCTCGCAGTGGACGCGCGCGAAGTTCCTCTCCGAGGTCGGCAAACAGACCGAGACCTTCCTGCGCTTCTCCACCGTGGCCGGCAACCTCGGCTCTGCCGACGCCGTCCGTGACCCGCGCGGCTGGGCACTGAAGTTCTACACCGAAGAGGGCAACTACGACCTCGTCGGCAACAACACCCCGGTGTTCTTCATCAAGGACGCCATCAAGTTCCCCGACTTCATCCACACCCAGAAGCGCGACCCGTACACGGGCTCGCAGGAGGCCGACAACGTGTGGGACTTCTGGGGACTGAGCCCCGAGTCCACCCACCAGGTCACCTGGCTCTTCGGCGACCGCGGCATCCCCGCCTCGTACCGCCACATGAACGGCTACGGCTCGCACACCTACCAGTGGAACAACGAGGCCGGCGAGGTCTTCTGGGTCAAGTACCACTTCAAGACCGACCAGGGCATCAAGAACTTGACCTCGGCAGAGGCCGCCAAGATCGCCGGTGAGGACCCGGACTCCCACCAGCGCGACCTGCGCGAGTCCATCGAGCGCGGTGACTTCCCGTCGTGGACCGTGCAGGTACAGATCATGCCGGCGGCCGAGGCGGCGAACTACCGCTTCAACCCGTTCGACCTCACCAAGGTGTGGCCGCACGAGGACTACCCGCCGGTCGAGATCGGCAAGCTGGAGCTCAACCGCAACCCGGAGAACATCTTCGCCGAGGTCGAGCAGAGCATTTTCTCCCCGGCTCACTTCGTGCCGGGCATCGGGCCGTCGCCCGACAAGATGCTCCAGGGCCGTCTGTTCGCGTACGGCGACGCACACCGCTACCGCGTCGGCATCAACGCCGACCACCTGCCGGTGAACCGCCCGCACGCCACCGAGGCGCGTACGAACAGCCGTGACGGCTTCCTGTACGACGGCCGCCACAAGGGCGCGAAGAACTACGAGCCGAACAGCTTCGGCGGCCCGTTCCAGACGGACAGGCCGCTGTGGCAGCCGATCGCGGTGACCGGCCGCACCGGCGACACCGAGGCACCCTCGCATGCTGAGGACACCGACTTCGTGCAGGCGGGCAACCTCTACCGGCTGATGTCCGAGGACGAGAAGGACCGTCTGGTCGAGAACCTGGCGGGCTTCATCGCCAAGGTCTCCCGTGACGACATCGCCGAGCGCGCGATCAACAACTTCCGCCAGGCGGACGGCGACTTCGGCAAGCGGCTGGAGGCCGCGGTCCAGGCCCTGCGAACAGCCGTTGGCGCCTGAACCGGCGCCGCTCTCGCGGAGGTGGTTGCTCGCCGTGGGGGTTCGTCAATTGATGGTTGCGGTTTAGTGCGGTTCAGTGCGGCTTGGTACGGCGCCTGTGTGGACCTTGTCCATACAGGCGCCGTCGTGTGCTCAGGCCGGTACGCGCTGCCGGGCAGGTGCCCAGCAGCGGATGATGTCGCGGACCGAGACGATGCCGACCGGACCGCTCGAGTCGAGCACGATCAGATGCCGGAATCCGCCGTGCGACATGGCCGACGCGGCTTCGTCCAGGGTCCAGGCGGGGGCGGCGAAGACGACGTCGGTGGTGGTGTGGGAGCCTGCGGCCTCCGCGTCCGGGTTCTGGCCAAGGGCGAGTGAGTTGAGGATGTCGCGCTCGGTGAGGATGCCGATACCGCTGGACTCCTCGTCGAGGACGACAGCCGCGCCGACATGGCGTGCGGACATCAGGCGGGCTGCCTGGCGGAGGGTGTGTGCCGGGCCGATGGTGAGGACCACCGTGCTCATGGCGTCGCGGACGAGCATGGACGGAGCCACCTCCTTGGTGAAGCGCCAAGCCTGGTGAAGCACCAAGAGAAGCGATTCACAAGTTCACAAGTGGGGGGACTCTCAGAGTCGCAGTTAAAGAGAGGGTCAACAAGGGGGCGCGTGCCGTGAGTTCAGGGGCGCCCAGGGGCGTCCCCGGAACCCCAGTTCAGTACCGCTGGTTCAGATACCCCAGCAGTTCGTCGTGGAGGATGCCGTTCGACGCGGCCGCGTTGCCGCTGTGCGGGCCCGGGCGGCCGTCGAGGCCGGTGAAGGAACCGCCCGCCTCGGTCACCACGATCGCGGGCGCCGCCATGTCCCAGAGCGACAGCTCGGGCTCCGCGCAGATGTCGACCGAGCCCTCGGCGACCATCATGTACGGCCAGAAGTCGCCGTAGCCGCGGGTGCGCCAGACGGCCTTCGTGAGGTCCAGGAAGCCGTCGAGGCGGCCCTGGTCCTCCCAGCCGGACAGGGACGAGTACGCGAAGGAGGCGTCGGCCATCCGCGAGACGCGTGAGACCTGGAGGCGGGACGCGGCGGACAGGCTGCGCCCGGTGAACGCGCCGTGGCCCTTCGCCGCCCACCAGCGGCGGTTCAGCGCGGGCGCGGAGACGACCCCGACGACCGGCTGGTAGCCCCCCTCGCCCGCCTCCATCAGGGAGATCAGCGTGGCCCAGACGGGCACACCGCGCACGTAGTTCTTGGTGCCGTCGATCGGGTCGATCACCCAGCGGCGCGGGCCTGTGCCCTCGATGCCGTACTCCTCGCCGAGGATCGCGTCGCGCGGCCGCGCCCGCTGGAGGTGGCCGCGGATCAGCTCCTCGGCGGCCTTGTCCGCCTCGCTGACCGGCGTCATGTCCGGCTTCGTCTCGACCTTGAGGTCGAGCGCCTTGAACCGGTCCATCGTCGCGGCGTCGGCGGCATCCGCCAGGACATGGGCGAGGCGCAGGTCATCGCGATAATCGGGCATGACTGCACCGTATATCGCTCACTTGGACCACAGCCATACGGCCTCGTTGATCGCCGACGCCGTACGGCATGGAGATCGTCGGGGTGATCACGGCGCGCGGCGACCGGCGTACGCCCCTCGGCGCCGCCGCGAACCCTTGACAGTGCCCGTGTGCGCGTCAAATCTGAGCTGCAGTGCCGCCCGCTCGCCCCAGGGAGGCGAATGATGCCTGCAGCGCGGGAATCTCTTCTGGACGCTGCCTACACGGCGCTCGTACGCCGCCCGTGGTCCACGGTGCGGATGGTCGACGTCGCCGCTGTGGCCGGAGTGTCCCGCCAGACGCTTTACAACGAGTTCGGCAGTAAGGAGGGTCTCGCCCGTGCCCTCGTCCGCCGCGAGGCCGACGGCTATCTCGCGGGCGTCGAGCGCGCGCTGGCCGCCCACGTGGACGCGCGCGAGCGACTGGTCGCGACGGCCGAGTGGACCACGTCGGCGGCCAGGAGCAACGTGATCGTACGGGCCATGCTCACCGGCTGCTGGAGCGAGCGGTTGCCCTCGCCGACGCTTTCGGCGGTGCCGTCGTCCTCCGCGGTGCCGGCGCAGCGGCGGGCCGACGGGCCCTTGCCGTCGCCGGGCGACTTTGTGGCTCTCGTGCGGGATCGGGCCGTCGCCGCGTTGTCCGGTCCCGGGGCGACCAGGGGGGACGTCGTCGAGTTGGCGGGGGCGTGTGAAGTAGTGGTGCGGTTGTCGTTGTCCTGCGTGGCGGCTCCGGCGGGGGACGGTGGGGTGACGGAGCTGGTGAGCAGGGCGCTCCCTCGGCAGTGGCTGTGATGCGCCTTCTGGGGTGCCTCGGCATCTGCGTGGGCGGCTGCGGCGGGTGCGTGGCTGGTCGCGCCCACGCGGCGGAGCCGCACAATGTCACAGCCTCGCGCCCACGCGGCGGAGCCGCCAATGGCACAGCCTCGCGCCCCTAATGGGGCGCCTCTAGTGGGACGAGCCTGAGAGTTGGAGGCCGATGACCCCGATGATCACCAGGCTGATGGAGACGATCTTCAGTGTGGAGACCAGGTCGCCCAGGAAGATCATGCCGTAGATGGCCGTGCCCGCGGCGCCGATGCCGGTCCACACCGCGTAGGCCGGGCCGACGTCGAGCTTCTTCAGGGAGAGGGTCAGCAGGCCGAAACTGCCGAGGGCGAAGACACAGAAGGCGATCGTCGGCCAGAGTCTGGTGAAGCCGTGCGAGAGCTTCAGGCAGACGGCGAAGCCGGTTTCGAGCAGTCCCGCCACAACGACCAGCAGCCACGCCATGTCTTGTCCTCCCGTGTCCGCACGTCGACTGCTTCGTCTGGCTTGGGTCAGGCTTGGTGATTATGCATTTACCGACCCGCTAACCACTTACCGACCGGCCGCGGACGCAAACAACACGGAGGTCAGGCGGCGATCAGTCGCCCTCCGTGCGCTCACGCGTCGCCAGCAGCCGACGCAGGGAGTAGAGCCGGGCCGGGTCCGCGTGACCGTCCGCCACCCACTGGTCCAGCGCGCAGTCCGGCTCGTCGTGACTGCACGCGCGTGGGCAGCCCTCGGTACCGGGTTCCAGGTCGGGGAAGGCGTGGATGACCCGGGACGGGTCGACGTGGTGCAGGCCGAAGGAGCGTACGCCGGGGGTGTCGATGACCCAGCCCGCGCTGCCCGGGAGCGGGATCGCGCGCGCCGAGGTCGTGGTGTGCCGGCCCCGGCCCGTGACGGCGTTGACATGGCCGGTGCTGCGTCGCCGATCGAGCGAAACCAGCGCGTTGACCAGGGTTGTCTTGCCGACGCCGGAGTGCCCGACGAACGCCGTGATCTTGCCGTCCAGCTGCTCCCGTACCCGCTCCACCGCCGCGCCGCTCTCCAGTTCCTCGCGGCTGGTCACGACGTACGGCACGCCCAACGCCCCGTACAGCTCCAGGAGTTCGTCGGGTGGGGCGAGGTCGGACTTGGTCAGCACCAGCAAGGGCTCCAGGCCGCCGTCGTACGCCGCGACCAGGCAGCGGTCGATCAGGCGCGGACGCGGCTCGGGGTCGGCGAGGGCGGTGACGATGGCGAGCTGGTCGGCGTTGGCGACGACCACGCGCTCGTACGGATCGTCGTCGTCGGCCGTGCGGCGCAGCACCGAGGTGCGCGGCTCGATGCGAACGATGCGGGCCAGGGTGTCCTTCTGGCCGGACAGATCGCCGACGAGGGCGACCCGGTCGCCGACGATGGCGGCCTTGCGACCCAGTTCGCGGGCCTTCATCGCCATGACGAGGCGGTCCTCGACCAGGCAGGTCAGGCGGCCCCGGTCGACGGTGAGGACCATGCCCTCGGCGGCGTCGTCGTGCTTCGGGCGGATGTTCGTACGCGGACGGTTGCCCTTGCGGTTGGGGCGGGTACGGATGTCGTCCTCGTCGGTGTGCTTGCCGTAGCGGCGCATGATCCTGGTCCGCCCGTCAGTTCCCGAGCATTCCGGTCCACAGGTCGGGGAAGTCCGGCAGGGTCTTCGCCGTCGTCGCCACGTTCTCGATCTGTACCCCCTCAACCGCCAGGCCGATGATCGCGCCGGCGGTGGCCATGCGGTGGTCGTCGTAGGTGTGGAAGATGCCGCCGTGCAGTCGGCGCGGACGGATGTGCAGGCCGTCGGCGGTCTCGGTGACGTCCCCGCCGAGCTCGTTGATCTCCTTGGTGAGGGCGGCCAGGCGGTCCGTCTCGTGCAGCCGCAGGTGGGCCACACCGCGGAGCGTGGAGGGGGAGTCGGCGAGGGCCGCGACCGCGGCGATGCCCGGGGTCAGCTCGCCGACCTCGCTCAGGTCCACCTCGATGCCGTGGATCGCGCCGGAACCGGTGAACTCCAGGCCGCTCTCGGT
Source organism: Streptomyces sp. SD15 (assembly GCF_054462255.1). Taxonomy (NCBI): domain Bacteria; kingdom Bacillati; phylum Actinomycetota; class Actinomycetes; order Kitasatosporales; family Streptomycetaceae; genus Streptomyces; species Streptomyces sp. SD15. The sequence continues at coordinate 90,528 of NZ_JBTLMO010000020.1, forward strand.
CAGCTCGCAGGAACCACCCATCTCGGTGAAGATCTCCCGCAGCTTGTCACCGGGCTGGGTGGTGTGCGTGGGCCAGTCGGGGATCACGACCGTGCCGCCGGTCACCAGGGCCGCCGCCAGGAACGGCTGGGCGTTGGAGAGGTCCGGCTCGATGGTGAGGTCGCGGCCGAGCAGCGCGCCCGGGGTGACCCGCCAGACGTTGGGTTCGCCACCCGACTCCGGGGTGTCCACCTGGGCGCCGACCGCCCGCAGCATGTCGACCGTCATCCGGATGTGCGGCATGGAGGGGAGCGTGGAGCCGGTGTGCCGGACCTCCACGCCCTGGTTGAAGCGCGGGCCGGAGAGCAGAAGGGCCGAGACGAACTGGGAGGACGACGACGCGTCGATCGACACCGGGCCACCGTCCAGCGCGCCCGAACCGTGCACCGTCAGCGGCAGCGCGCCCCGGGCGTCGTCGTCGATACGGGCGCCGAGCAGGCGCAGCGCGTCGATCACACCGTGCAGCGGACGCTCGTACGAACGCGGGTCGCCGTCGAAGCGGATGGGGCCGTCGGCGAGCGTGGCGACCGGGGGCAGGAAGCGCATCACGGTGCCGGCGTTGCCGACGTCGACGGTCGCCGGGCCCTGCAGGCCCGAGGGGATGACCCGCCAGGCCTCGCCGGAGGCGTCGGGGCCGCCCGCGACCGTGGAGCTGGACGACACCGTCTCCTCGATGCCGACGCCCATCGCGCGCAGCGCTCCCGCCATCAGCAGCGTGTCGCGGGAGCGCAGCGGGCGGCGCAGCCAGCCCGGCTCCGAGGCGAGCGCGGCGAGGACCAGGGCGCGGTTGGTGACCGACTTGGACCCCGGCACGTGGACCGTCGCGGCGACGGCTCCGCTCGCGTGCGGGGCGGGCCAGAGGGCGGTGTGGGCGGGGTTAGCGGTCATGCGCCCCACTTTAGTGCGGGTGCGCTCCGCTGGGTTTGGGCGGGAATGCAGGTCGGATGTTGGGTGCGGGCGCGTTGGGGCTGGTCGCGCAGTTCCCCGCGCCCCTTAAGGGGCGCGGTAGTCCCCTGCGTCTTTGCGGGGCCCTCAGAGCTCCAGCAGCCAGCGGGTGCCGCCCATCAAGGAGCACAGGGAGACCGCGTGGAACAGGAACAGCCACAGGCCGGCCGGGACGTGGGTGAGGCGGGACAGCTGGTCCGCGTCGGAGTCCCCGGCGCCTCCGCGGCTGCGCTTGGCCTGGAGTTCGAAGGCCGGGCGGACTCCGCCGAGCAGCAGGAACCACACCACGGCGTACGCGAACGCCGCCTGCACCTGCGGTCCGGTGAGCCAGGACACCAACAGGAATGTGCCGCCGGTGAGGATCACGGTGAGCGCGCCGTACGCGTTGCGGATCATCACCAGCATGGCGACGAGCAGGGCCGTGGCCAGCCACAGCAGCAGCGTGATGCGGCCCGCGCCGAGCAGCGCGGCGCCGCCGAGGCCGAGCAGTGGGGGAGCCGTGTAGCCCGCGGCCGCGGTGAGGATCATGCCGAGGCCGGTGGGCTTGCCCCGGCTGACGGTGAGGCCGCTGGTGTCGGAGTGCAGCCGGATGCCGCTGAGACTGCGCCCGGTGAGCAGCGCCACCAGGCCGTGGCCGCCCTCGTGGGCGATGGTGATGGCGTTGCGGGCGACGCGCCACACGCCGTGCGGGACGATCACGGCGAGGGCCGCGACCAGGGTGGCTATCACCACCCACAGGTCGGGGTCCGGCTGACTGCCGAAGACCTCGTCCCAGAGGCTGGCCAGCGAGGTGGATGCGGTGCTGTCCATTGTCGGTGGGGGCTCCTCCGGATAGCTGGGAATCTGGCAGTGTGGCACGTATGTGCGGACGGTATGCAGCGAGTCGTGGGCCCGAGGATCTCGCAGGAATCTTTGAGGTCGAGAAGTGGGAGCCCGAGGAAGCCCTCGCCCCCGACTTCAACGTGGCCCCGACCAAGGAGGTCTACGCCGTCCTCGACCGTCCCCTTAAGGACGCCGACAGCCCGAAACCGGTTCGCCAGCTGCGCAAACTCAAATGGGGCCTCGTCCCGTCCTGGTCCAAGACGCCCGAGGGCGGCGCCCGGATGATCAACGCGCGCGCGGAGACGGTGCACGAGAAGCCCTCGTACCGCCGTGCCTTCGCGGCGCGGCGCTGCGTTCTGCCCGCCGACGGCTACTACGAGTGGGTCACCGGGTCCGCGGAGCGCGACCTGGAGGTCGAGGGCAAGAAGAAGCGGCCGCGCAAGCAGCCGTACTTCGTGACACCCGCGGACGGTTCGGTCTTCGCGATGGCCGGGCTGTACGAGTTCTGGCGGGACCGGACACTGCCCGACGACCACCCGGGCGCGTGGTGGGTGACGTGCTCGGTGATCACCACCGAGGCGGAGACCTCGCCGCTCGCGATCGCACCCGCAGACGGCCCGCACGTCCTCGCCGACATCCACCCCCGCATGCCCCTGATGCTCACCCCGGACCGCTGGGACGCCTGGCTCGACCCGGCCCGCACGGACCTCGACGACCTGCGCGAACTGCTCGCACCGCCGCCCCGCGGGCTGATGCGTGCGTACCCGGTGTCGACGGCCGTCAGCAATGTCCGTAACAACGGGCCGGAGCTGCTGAAGGAGCTGGAGGGGCCCGAAGAGGGCACACTTTTCTGATGTGACTTCTGACGTGACTTCTGATGTGACTGATGCGACTTCTGACGTGACAGAGATCATGGAGACGGATGCCGGTACGGCCCGCGTCACCTGGCACCGGGCCAGGAAGGCCCGGCTCGTTCTCGCCGTGAGCCATGGTGCCGGTGGCGGGATCGAAGCTCGCGACCTCCGGGCGCTGGCGTCCACACTGCCCGCGCACGGTGTGAGCGTCGCCCTCGTGGAGCAGCCCTGGCGGGTGGCCGGGAAGAAGGTGGCGCCCGCGCCCAAGACGCTGGACGTGGGATGGCGGGGGCTGTGGCCGGGCCTGGCGAAGCACGGGCTGCCCGTTGTCGCGGGCGGACGGAGCGCGGGGGCACGCGTCGCCTGCCGTACGGCCACGGAACTCGGCGCTGCCGCCGTGCTCGCGCTCAGCTTCCCCCTCCACCCGCCGGGCAGGCCCGAGAAGTCCCGTGCCGACGAACTGCTCGGCTCCGGGGTGTCCACACTCGTCGTCCAGGGCGGCAACGACCCGTTCGGGAAGCCGGAGGAGTTCCCGGAGGGCTCGTACGAGCTGGTCGAGGTGCCGTACGGCGATCACGGCTTCGTGGTCCCGAAACGCGCTCCCCTCGACCAGAACGAGGCCTTGAAGATCGTCACTGACAGTGTCGTGAAGTGGACCGCGTCACTCGGGTGACACCCGGGAATGATGCGTGGTGGACCACTGTTGTGCCGAGCAGACAGCACGGACCGTGCTGGACCGTTCGTACGAGAGGAAGTCCGCCGCATGGGTTCGACCATCTGCCCGAGCCGCAGCAGCAGTGCTGACCTGGACTGGACGGTGCTGCACGCGGCCAAGACCGCCCCTATTCGGGCGGCGGCGGGTACGGATCGTCGTCTATCCTCCGATTCCAGTGGGACCGGTCTCGGTCTCACGACAACGCTGGAGGAGGTGGGTCCGGTCACTGGGACCGACGCAGGGACCGACAACGGTCAGGCGGAGCAGCCCGAGGGCCAGGGCACGAGCACGGAGTCGTCCGCCGAGCGCACCGCGCGCTTCGAGCGGGACGCGCTCGAATTCCTCGACCAGATGTACTCGGCCGCCCTGCGCATGACGCGCAACCCGGCCGACGCCGAGGACCTGGTGCAGGAGACGTACGCGAAGGCGTACGCGTCCTTCCACCAGTTCCGCGAGGGCACCAACCTCAAGGCATGGCTGTACCGCATTCTCACCAACACCTTCATCAACTCGTACCGCAAGAAGCAGCGCGAACCCCAGCGCTCCGCGGCGGAGGAGATCGAGGACTGGCAGCTCGCGCGCGCCGAGTCGCACATGTCGACGGGGCTGCGCTCCGCCGAGTCGCAGGCGCTCGATCACCTGCCCGATTCGGACGTCAAGTCAGCGCTGCAGGCGATCCCCGAGGAATTCCGCATCGCCGTCTATCTCGCAGACGTCGAGGGCTTTGCGTACAAGGAGATCGCGGACATCATGGGGACACCCATCGGAACGGTGATGTCCCGGCTGCACCGGGGCCGTCGCCAACTGCGCGGCATGCTCGAGGACTACGCGCGTGACCGCGGGCTGGTCCCGGCGGGCGCCGGAGAGTCGAACGAAGCGAAAGGCTCGGGCTCATGAGCTGCGGAGAGCCGCACGAGACGGATTGCAGTGAGGTCCTCGACCATCTCTACGAGTTCCTCGACCATGAGATGCCGGACGCGGACTGCACCAAGTTCGAGGTGCACTTCGAGGAGTGCTCCCCGTGCCTGGAGAAGTACGGCCTCGAGCAGGCCGTGAAGAAGCTGGTCAAGCGGTGCTGCGGGCAGGACGACGTGCCGACCGATCTGCGGGCGAAGGTCATGGGCCGTATCGACCTGATCCGCTCCGGACAGGCCGTGCCCGAGCACGACGTCACCGCGACGCCTCAGGAGTCCTGAACTCGCCAGCAGTTCCGAACTCCTCGTGAAGATCGGGTAGTTGGCATCGCCTTCACCCGAACGTGCTAATCCGCGGGCTCCGAGCCCGCGGATTCGGCCATTCCGCCCCCGTGCCGGTCCCGCTTCCCTAGGCTCCGGAGCCTGAACTGGGGAGGGGACGAGGAGATGGCGTCGATTCCGGCGTGGGCCCGTGTCTATGTGGCCTGTGTCGTCCTCGCCGCCCTGGCCTGTCTGGCTCCCCTGCCACATGTGCGTGTTCCCTGGTGGGTCGTCGCCCTGCTCGCCGCGCTGTACGCCGGCTGCGAGCGGATCACGGTTCCTCGCGGCCCCCGCGGAGTGTCCGCCCGTGTCGCCGGGCGACGGGCCTCCACAGGGGTGGGCACGGGGGCGAGCATGGGGGTGGGCGCTTTTCTCCCCGTGCTGCTGGCCGGGGCCTTTCTGCTGCCGCCGCCCGCCGCCGCACTCGTCGCGCTGCCCGGGGCGCTGCTCACGCGGGTGGAGCAGCGGCCGCGGTGGCTGCGCCGGGTCTGGCGCGCGGCCCAGCTCGCCGTCGCGATCTGGGCGGCGTCCCGGGTGCACGGGGCGCTGGGCGGCCGGGACGCGGTCGCCACGCCCGACTTTCCGTACGCGCTCGTGCCCGCCGGGGCCGCGGTGCTCAGCTTCTGCCTGGTCCTGACCGTCCTCGACGGCGGGATTCTGGCGCTGGCCGAGCGGGTTCCGGTACGGAGCGCCTGGCGCGGGGTCTTTTCGCGCTCCCTCGCGTCCGTCGCCGTGCACGGGCTCGCCGGGCTGATGATGGCGGTGCTGTGGCGCAGTCCGTACGGGCCTGTCGCCGCGTTGCTCGTGCTGTTGCCGATGTACGTCTCCTGCTGGGTGTTCGCCCAGTACCACCGGGAGCGGGCCGCCCACCAGGCCACCATCCGGGCCCTCGTGCAGGCCGTCGACATCAAGGACGGATACACCCGCGGGCACAGTGAGCGGGTCGGGCAGGCGTCCATGATGATCGCGCGTGAACTGGGCATGGACGATGAGCGGGCCGAGGTGCTGCGGTTCGCCGGGATCCTGCACGACGTCGGCAAACTCGGGGTTCCCACGCGGTTGTTGCGGAAGGACGGGCCGCTCACCCCGGAGGAGCGGCGGGTCATCGAGCTGCATCCCGAGTACGGGCACGAGATGGTGCGGGGGATCGGGTTTCTGGGGGAGGCTCGGTCGGCGATTCTGCATCACCATGAGCGGCTCGACGGGAGTGGGTATCCGTACGGGCTGGTGGGGGCGCAGATTCCGGAGTTTGCGCGGGTGGTGGCTGTTGCGGACGCGTTCGATGCGATGACGTCCACTCGGTCCTATCGGAGGGCTCGGCCTGTTTCGGCTGCCGTTGAGGAGCTTGAGCGGTGTGCGGGGGTGCAGTTTGACCCTGTCATGGTGCGGGCGCTTGTTGCTGCGCTGGGGAGGGAGGGGTGGCGGCCCGTTGTCACGGCGGACTCTTCGCCGCTTCGCGGCGATGTTTACCCGCCCCCTCCACCCGTTTCCAGTCGGACAGAGAAGCACCCGACAAACAAGAACGGGCCCCCGGTGGACGTCGGTCGGCGGGTGGTCGATGGTGAAGGGGGATCGGTGGACCGTGTGCGTCGGGGGGGTTCGTGAGTCTTGTTTCCTGGGCTCCGGTTGCCCTTCGTCTCGTTCGGCGGCGTAGCAGATGTTCGTTCACTGCCGGCGCCCACGCGGGCGCGGCCCTCATCGGTGGCTTCGCCCTCGCCTTCACCCTCTGGAGCGGTCTCGACCAGCGCGGCACCGCCCTCGCCTTCGGTGTTCTCGTCGCGGTGGGCGAGCTCACCCGCTGGAGCGGTGCCGAGGAGCGCGAGTCCGCTCCCCTCGGCGCCGCCGGAGCGCTGTCGTACGCGTTGCTCGGGGAGAGTGCCGGAGAATCCACCCACCACGGCGTGCTGCAAGTCGTCGCCGTGGTCGCGGCGGCGGCGCTGCTGGGGTGCGTGCCGCATGTCGCCCGGGGCCGCGGGCCCACCGTCGATCACCTCACCCGGCGCGTCCTCACCGTCGCGTTCGCGGCCTTCTGCTTCCAACCCCTGTACAGCCAGGGGAAGGTGATGGGCTGGGGCGGCCCCTCGTATGCTCTGCTGCTCGTCGCGCTGCTGGTGCTCACCGCGCTGTGCGATGCCGTGCTCGCGGCGGCGATGGCGCACGCCCGGACACGTTGGCCCTTCGGTCCGCTGCTGCGGGACGAGCTGCGGGCCATGGCGGGCATCGGGTCCGCGGTCTGCGCGACCGGGGCCGTGATGTCGCTCGGGGTCGCGGTCGTGGGGCTGTGGGCGTTGCCCGTGTTCTCGCTGCCCCTGCTGCTCACCCAGCTGTCCTTCCGGCGGTACGCCGCCGTGCGGGTCACTTACCGGCAGACCATCGCCTCCCTCGCGCGGGCGACCGAGATCGCCGGCTACACGCCCGCCGGGCACGCCCGACGGGTGGCCGCGCTCAGCCGGGCCGTCGGGCGCGAGCTGGGGCTCGCCGAGCCCGATCTGACCGTCCTGGAGTACGCCGCCCTGATGCACGACATCGGACAGCTCAGCCTCGTCGACCCGGTCCCGGCCGGGGCCACCTCCGTGCTCCCCGCCGACGAGCAGCGGCGCATAGCCCTCCTCGGCGGCGCCGTCGTACGGCAGACCGGGGTCGACGCGGAGGTCGCGGTGGTCGTCGAGCGGCAGGCCGACCCGTACCGGGAGCAACCGGTCACCGCGCGGATCGTACGGGCCGTGAACGCATACGAGGAGATGGCCAGGGAAGCAGGGCCGCAAGGACCGCTGACCGCACTGGAGAAGCTGCGCCTGGCCACCGCCCGCGACTATCAGCCGGAAGTCGTGGAGTCGCTGGCCAGGGTCCTGTTGCGGGGCGGCCTCACCCTGCCCCAGGCTGGGTAACCCATGGGTAATGAGCGGGCGTCCGACGGTACGTGGTTGGATGCGAGGAAGAGGGTGTTCGGGGGCGCGGGCCAGCCCGGGGCTGCGCTGTCCTCAAGGGACTCTTCGAAGAACCACCGGCAGGCGGGAATCGCACGGAACTGGCAGGCGGGAATCGTGAGGATCTTCGGCAAGGGACGGCACCGGCCCTCCGCCTCATGGCGGCAGGCCACCGACCGCGCGTTCACGCTGATCGGCGACGGCCGGTACGAGGACGCGGGAGCGCTGCTGACGCGCGCCGCGGATCTGGAGCCGTGGCTGTCCGAGTCCTGGTTCAACCTGGCCCTGCTGCACAAGTTCCGGCACGACTGGGAGCAGGCGCGGGCGGCCGGCCTCAGGGCTGTCGCGCTTCTCGACCGGGAGACCGGCGCGCCTGACTGGTGGAACGTCGGCATCGCGGCCACCGCCCTCCAGGACTGGCCGCTGGCCCGGCGCGCCTGGCAGGCGTACGGGCTGCGGGTGCCCGGCGGCGCCGCCGTCTCGGGCGAGCCCGTGGGCATGGACCTCGGCAGCGCGGCCGTACGGCTGTCTCCGGAGGGTGAGGCCGAGGTGGTGTGGGGGCGGCGGCTCGATCCCGCCCGCATCGAGGTGCTGTCCATTCCGCTGCCGTCCTCCGGGCGGCGCTGGGGCGAGGTCGTGCTGCACGACGGGGTGCCCCACGGGGAGCGGACCACCGCCGCCGGGCACGCCTATCCCGTCTTCGACGAGATCGAGCTGTGGGCGCCCTCGCCCGTCCCCACCTGGGTGGTCCTGCTGGAAGCGGCCACCGAGGACGACCGGGACGCGCTGGAGCAGCTCGCCGCCGACGCCGGCTTCGCCGCCGAGGACTGGTCGTCGTCCGTACGGCTGCTGTGCCGGATGTGCTCCGAGTCCCGGATGCCGTCCGACGAGGGCGACGGCGAGCACCTCGACCCGCACGACCACAGCGAGCCCGGCCACCCCGGGCCGCTCGGCCACCGCACCGACGGGCAGCTGTGGGTGCCCGAGCGGGAGTGCGGGGTGGCTGCCCCGGCTTCGCTGGTACGGGGTCTGCTGGACGGCTGGGTCGCGGACAGCCCCGATTCCCGGGACTGGCGGGATCTGGAAGAGGTCTGCTGAGCGCTGCCCGTAGGCTGTACCCGCAGATTTCAGGGATTCAGGAAGGCGTACGTCGGTCATGGCGCAGCAGGACACCGATCAGCAGCACGCGGGCGTGCTCCCCGTGGACGACGAGGGCTTCGTCATCGATACCGAGGACTGCGAGGAGCGCGAGGCGGCCTACCGTGAGCGCGGCACCTCGCGGCCGATCACGGTCGTCGGCAACCCGGTGCTGCACAAGGAGTGCAAGGACGTCACCGAGTTCGGCGACGAGCTCGACCAGCTGGTCGCCGACATGTTCGCCAGCCAGCGCACCGCCGAGGGCGTGGGCCTGGCCGCCAACCAGATCGGCGTCGACCTGAAGGTCTTCGTGTACGACTGCCAGGACGACGAGGGCAAGCGGCACGTCGGTGTCGTCTGCAACCCCGTGCTCGTCGAGCTGCCCGCCGATCAGCGCCGCCTGGACGACAGCAACGAGGGCTGCCTCTCCGTGCCGACCGCGTACGCGCCGCTGGCCCGCCCCGACTACGCCGAGGTCAGCGGGCAGGACGAGAAGGGCAACCCGATCAAGGTGCGCGGCACCGGCTACTTCTCGCGCTGCCTCCAGCATGAGACGGACCACCTGTACGGCTACCTCTACATCGACCGGCTCTCCAAGCGCGAGCGCAAGGACGCGCTGCGGCAGATGGCCGAGAACGAGCCTCGCTACCCGGTGGTCGCCAACGACTGACCAACGGCTGGCCGACGACCGGCCAGCGGCTGTGTCGGGAAACGACAGTTGGGACTCATGATGGCTCGTGGGCCCGCCTGTACGGCGTCTGTTCAGGGAGCCCCCTGAGCAGGCGCCGTTCGCATGTGTGTCGTGCGTTCGATCCTATGTGCTCCCTAGCGGACCATATTCAGTCACACAAGGGGGCAATCTCAGCATCGTGGGGTAGTGAGTGGAGCAAATCCGTTCCCAGAGCGGTCAGTTGTAGGGCTGAATGGAAGCGCGGGGATATGCAACGGCGCACGCCCGGCACGGCGGGAGGGGTGTGACGTCAACCGGCGGCTGAGAGGGGTTTGTTCGTGCACGCTTTCTCACACGGCACTTCATCGACACCGACCGTGGTCGCGGTTCCACCGGCACTCTCTCTCCCGGTGATCGAGACCATGTTTCCTCGTCAACTCCATCCGTATTGGCCCCGGCTTCAGGAGAACACGCGTTCGTGGCTGCGGGAAATGCGGCTCATGTCGGCGGACAAGGTCGAGGAATATGCCGACGGTCTTTGCTATACCGACCTGATGGCGGGCTACTACATTGGTGCCTCCGACGAGGTCATGCAGGCCATAGCGGACTACAGTGCGTGGTTCTTCGTCTGGGACGACCGCCACGACCGCGACGTCATCCACGGCAGGCCGGCCGCCTGGCGGAGGCTCAGGGTCCAGCTGCATGCGGCCCTCGACTCCCCCAGGGAGCACCTGCACCACCAGGATCCCCTGGTGGCGGGGTTCGCGGACAGCATGGTGCGGCTGTACTCGTTCCTCAACAGGAAATGGAACGCACGCTTCGCGTTCCACTTCCACGCGGTGATCGAGGCGTACGACCGGGAATTCCGCAACCGTACGTCGGGTACCGTCCCCACGGTCGAGGAATACCTCGAACTCCGGCGGTTCACCTTCGCGCACTGGATATGGACCGACCTCCTGGAGCCGACCGCGGGCTGTGAAATTCCCACCGCTGTGCGGCAGCATTCCGCATATCGGCGTGCGGCGCTTCTCAGCCAGGAATTCGCCGCCTGGTACAACGATCTCTGTTCGCTCCCCAAGGAAATCGCGGGCGACGAGGTCCACAATCTGGGAATCAGTCTGATTCACCATCAGGGGCTGACTCCCGAAGAGGCCGTCACGGAAGTCCGGAGGCGGATCGAGGAATGCGTCACCGAATTCCTCGATGCGGAAAGGGACCTCACCCGGTTCGCCGACGCACTTGACGACGGCACCGTGTCCGGCAAGGAACTGAGCGTCGCGGTGAAGGCCTGCCTCGGAAATATGCGGAACTGGTTCAGCTCCGTGTACTGGTTCCACCACGAGTCCGGCCGGTACTCCGTCGACAGCTGGGACGACCGCTCCACACCCCCGTACGTCAACAACGAAGCGGCAGGTGAGTCATGACCGTCGAGTCGGTGAAGCCCGCGCACCCCCGGGCTCAGGAGCTGCCCGTCCCACCCCTCGCCGGAGGCGGCGTACCCGGCCTCGGCCACGGCTGGAAACTGGTTCGCGACCCGCTGGGCTTCTTCGCGGGGCTTCGCGAGCACGGCGACATCGTCCGGCTCAAGCTGGGCCCCAAGACGGTGTACGCCGTCACCACGCCGGAGCTCACCGGAGCCCTCGCGCTGAGCGCCGACTTCAAAATCGGCGGCCCGCTGTGGGAATCGCTGGAAGGCCTGCTCGGCAAGGAAGGGGTCGCGACCGCCAACGGGCCGACCCACCGACGCCAGCGCCGCACGATCCAGCCCGCGTTCCGGCTCGAGATCATCCCCGAGTACGGGCCGATCATGGAGGAGGAGGCGCGGGCCCTCGCCGAGCGCATCCGGCCCGGCGAGACGATCGACTGCACCTCGGAGTCCTTCCGCGTCGCCGTGCGCATCGCGGCCCGCTGTCTGCTGCGCGGCGAGTACATGGACGAGCGGGCCGAGCGGCTCAGCATCGCGCTCGCCACCGTGTTCCGCGGCATGTACCGGCGCATGGTGATCCCGGCGGGCCCGCTCTATCGGCTGCCGTTTCCGGCCAACCGTAAATTCGACCGCGCACTGGCCGATTTGCATGTCCTGGTCGATGAGATCGTCGCCGAACGCCGGGCATCCGGTCAAAAGCCGGATGATTTGCTGACGGCATTGCTCGAAGCCAAGGACGAGAACGGCGACCCGATCGGTGAACAGGAGATCCACGACCAAGTCGTGGCGATACTCACCCCCGGCAGCGAAACCATCGCCTCCACCATCATGTGGCTCCTGCAAGTCCTCACTGAACACCCGGAACACGCCGCCAGGGTCGCCGAAGAGGTCAAATCGGTCGCGGGCGACCGGCCCGTTGCATTCGACGACGTGCGGAAGCTGGCGCACACCAACAATGTCGTCGTCGAGGCGATGCGGCTGCGCCCCGCCGTATGGATTCTGACGCGGCGGGCAGTGACCGAAACTGAGCTCGGCGGCTATCGGATTCCGGCCGGTGCCGACATCGTCTACAGCCCCTACGCGATCCAGCGTGATCCGCGGTCGTACGGGGGGCATCTGGATTTCGACCCCGATCGCTGGCTTCCGGATCGCGTCAAGGACGTGCCGAAGTACGCCATGAGCCCCTTCAGTGTGGGCAACCGGAAGTGCCCGAGCGACCACTTCTCGATGGCCCAGCTCAGCCTGATCACGGCGACGGTGACGTCCGCCTGGCGCTTCGAGCAGGTGTCCGAGTCGAAGGGCGAGACCCGCGTCGGCGTCACACTGCGGCCCTACCGGCTCCTGCTGCGGGCCGCGCCGCGTTGACCGCGCGTCGCCGGCCCGGTGTCGCTGAGTCGGCGTTGCTGAGCCGGCGTTGCTGACGCGTCGCTGAGCCCGCGTCCGTACTGGTGCGCGTTCAGGCAGCCCGTGGGCCCCTGAACGTGCGCCGGTACGCCTGCGGGGTCGTCCCCAGACTCCGTACGAACTGATGGCGCAGCGCGGCCGCGTTGCCGAACCCGGTCCGGCTCGCGACGGCGTCCATCGTCTCGTCCGTCACCTCCAGCAACTCCTGAGCCAGCAACACCCGTTGGCGCAGGAGCCAGCGGTACGGAGTGGTGCCCGTCTCCTGCTGGAAGCGGCGCGCGAAGGTGCGCGGGGACATGTGGGCGCGGGCCGCGAGCTGGTCGACCGTGACCTCCTCGCCGAGATGCCGCTCCATCCATGCCAGGACCTCGCCGACCGTGTCGCAGGTGGAGCGGGGCAGCGGGCGCTCGACGTACTGGGCCTGGCCGCCGTCCCGGTGCGGAGGCACGACCATGCGGCGGGCGATGGCGTTGGCGACCTCGGGGCCGTGCTCCTTGCGCACCAGATGCAGACAGGCGTCGATACCGGCGGCGGTGCCGGCCGAGGTGATCACCGGGTCCGCGTCGACGTACAGCACGTCCGGCTCGACGACCGCCTTCGGGTACTGCCGGGCCAGCTCCTCGGCGTGCCGCCAGTGCACCGCGCAGGGCCGCCCGTCCAGCAGCCCGGCCGCGCCGAGCACGAAGACGCCGGAACAGACGCTGAGCACCCGGGCGCCGCGATCGACGGCCCGGCGCAGCGCGTCGAGCAGCTCGGCGGGATAGGTCCGGGAGGCGTAGGTGTTTCCGGCGGGTACGGCGATGAGGTCGGCCTCTTCGAGCCGCTCGAGCCCGTGCGGGACGGAGAGCGTGAACCCGGAGTGGGTGGAGAGCGTCGGCCCTTCCGCCGAGGCCACCGCGAAGTCGTACACGGGCAGCCCCTCGTCGCTCCGGTCGAGGCCGAACACCTCGCAGACGACGCCGAGTTCGAAGGGGTGCACACCGTCGAGCAGGACCACGGCCACGTTCTTCAGCATGGTGTCCAGTGTGCCTGGTGGCTGGCAGGAATTCGAGGATGTGTGACAGTCCTGCCACTGACTCCGGGCGTCGATCGGCGCGACAGTTGTGTTCATGGAGACACTCATGGACAACCTCGCCGGAATCCTGACCGTCCTCGCGATCTTTGTGATCCTGGCCCTGCCCGGGCTGATCGGGCTGGCCCACGAGCGGCGTATCGACCGTCAGCTCAGGGCTTCGTCACCACCACCGTCACCGTCCACTCCTGAAGGCCCTTGCACGACACCCGGCCCGGCTCGGTGGCGCACAACGGCCGGGACGAGCTGAGCTGTGCCGTGCCGGCCGAGACCGCCTCGAAGGCGGCGACGGCGTCGCCCGGCTGGATGACGATGCCGCTGTTGGTGGCCTCCAGGCCGCCGCCGCTGACCTTGACGGGCTCCCACGGCCGACTGGTGGTCCCGTCCAGGGCGAGACGGAGCACGCCGCCGGTCGTCAGACAGAACGTACGGCCGGTGTCAGCGGCGCCGAGCTCCGCCGGTGGTGCCGGGCAGCTCGCGTCGGTTTTCGTGGGGGACGGCGACACGGTGCCGCTGCCGGCCTCGTTGCCGCAGCCCGCCACGAGAAGCGTCAGCGCCACGAGGGCGAGGATCCGGTGCTGGGTCGTACGGCGCATGGGGTGACCTCCTTACCGCTTGGACGTGCCACCCGCGCCGCGGGATCCACCGGATCCTCGCCTGGTCGGAATGTGACGACAGGGCCTAGAAGTCCTCGTCGAACCCGACCGAGCCCTCCACCGCCACCTGGTACGCCGAGGGGCGCCGCTCGAAGAAGTTGGTCAGTTCCTGGACGCCCTGGAGCTCCATGAAGGAGAAGGGGTTCTCGGAGCCGTACACGGGCGCGAAGCCCAGCCGCTGGAGGCGCTGGTCGGCGACGCACTCCAGGTACTGGCGCATCGATTCGGTGTTCATACCCGGGAGACCCTCACCGCACAGGTCGCGCCCGAACTGAAGCTCGGCCTCGACGGCCTCCCGGAGCATGTCGGTCACCTGCTGCTGAAGCTGGTCGTCGAAGAGTTCCGGCTCCTCCTTGCGGACGGTGTCGACCACCTCGAACGCGAAGGACATGTGCATGGTCTCGTCGCGGAACACCCAGTTGGTGCCCGTGGCCAGGCCGTGCAGCAGCCCCCGCGACCTGAACCAGTAGACGTACGCGAAGGCCCCGTAGAAGAAGAGCCCCTCGATGCACGCGGCGAAGCAGATGAGGTTGAGGAGGAAGCGGCGGCGGTCGGCCTTGGTCTCCAGGCGGTCCAGCTTCTCCACCCCCTCTGTTCCATCAAATGCAGCCATCCACTTGAAGCAGAACTCGGCCTTCTCGCGGATGGACGGGATGTTCTCGACGGCCGCGAAGGCCGCCGCCCTGTCCTCCGGATCGGGCAGGTAGGTGTCGAGCAGCGTCAAGTAGAACTGGACGTGCACGGCCTCCTCGAAGAGCTGCCGCGACAGGTACAGGCGCGCCTCGGGGGAGTTGATGTGCTTGTAGAGGGTCAGGACCAGGTTGTTCGCCACGATCGAGTCACCCGTCGCGAAGAACGCGACCAGGCGGCCGATCATGTGCTGCTCGCCCGGCGACAGCTTCGCGAGGTCGGCGACGTCCGAGTGGAGGTCGACCTCCTCGACGGTCCAGGTGTTCTTGATCGCGTCCCGGTAGCGCTCGTAGAAGTCCGGGTAGCGCATGGGGCGGAGCGTCAGCTCGAAGCCGGGGTCGAGAAGATTCTGGGTGCTGGGCATTACTGGCAGGCCTCGCAGGACTCGGGGTTTTCGAGGGAGCAGGCGACGGCGTCTTCGTCGGGCGTCTGCTGTACGGGGATCGTGGCCTGCGCCCGGGCGGCGCGGGCGATGCGTGTCGCCGGGCGTGAGCGCAGGTAGTACGTCGTCTTCAGGCCCTGCTTCCAGGCGTACGCGTACATCGAGGAGAGCTTGCCGATGGTCGGCGTCTCCAGGAAGAGGTTCAGCGACTGGGCCTGGTCCAGGAACGGCGTGCGGGCGGCGGCCATGTCGATGAGGCCGCGCTGGGGGATCTCCCACGCCGTGCGGTACAGGTCGCGGACCTCCTGGGGGACCCCGGTGAAGCCCTGCACCGAGCCGCTCGACTCGCGCAGCGCCTCCCGGGTCTGCGCGTCCCACACGCCGAGCTGCTTCAGCTCGTCCACCAGGTAGGAGTTGACCTGGAGGAACTCGCCGGAGAGCGTCTCGCGCTTGAAGAGGTTCGACACCTGCGGCTCGATGCACTCGTACACGCCCGCGATGGAGGCGATGGTGGCCGTGGGCGCGATGGCGAGGAGGAGCGAGTTGCGCATGCCCACGGTGGCGATACGTTCCCGCAGGGCGGCCCAGCGCTCCGGCCAGGTCAGTTCGACGTCGTAGTGGTCGGGGTGGAGCACGCCGCGGGCGGTCCTGGTGCGGGACCAGGCGGGCAGGGGGCCGTTGCGCTCCGCGAGGTCGGTCGAGGCCTCGTAGGCGGCGAGCATGATGCGCTCGGCGATCCGGGTGGAGAGGGCCTTGGCCTCGGGGGAGTCGAAGGGCAGGCGGAGCTTGAAGAGGACGTCCTGGAGGCCCATCGCGCCCAGGCCCACCGGACGCCACTTGGCGTTGGAGCGGCCCGCCTGCTCGGTCGGGTAGAAGTTGATGTCGACGACGCGGTCGAGGAAGGTGACGGCGGTGCGGACGGTGGCGTCCAGACGCTCCCAGTCGATGCCGTCGCCGACGACGAAGGCGCCGAGGTTGACCGAGCCCAGGTTGCAGACCGCCGTCTCGCCGTCGTCCGTGACCTCGAGGATCTCGGTGCAGAGGTTCGAGGAGTGGACGGTGTGGCCGGGCTCCGCCGTCTGGTTGGCGGTGCGGTTGGCGGCGTCCTTGAAGGTCAGCCAGCCGTTGCCGGTCTGCGCGAGGGTGCGCATCATGCGGCCGTAGAGGTCGCGGGCCGGGATGGTCTTCTTGGCCAGGCCGTCGGCTTCGGCCTTGCGGTAGGCCGCGTCGAACTCCTCGCCCCACAGGTCGACCAGCTCGGGCACGTCGGCGGGGGAGAAGAGGGACCACTGCCCGTCGGCGTCGACCCGGCGCATGAACTCGTCCGGGATCCAGTGCGCGAGGTTCAGATTGTGCGTACGGCGGGCGTCTTCGCCGGTGTTGTCGCGCAGCTCCAGGAACTCCTCGACGTCCGAGTGCCAGGTCTCCAGGTAGACCGCGGCGGCGCCCTTGCGCCGGCCGCCCTGGTTCACCGCGGCGACCGAGGCGTCGAGGGTCTTCAGGAACGGGACGATGCCGTTGGAGTGTCCGTTCGTGCCGCGGATCAGCGAACCGCGGGAGCGGATGCGGGAGTACGACAGGCCGATGCCGCCCGCGTGCTTGGAGAGCCGGGCCACCTGGTGGTAGCGGTCGTAGATGGAGTCCAGCTCGTCCAGAGGGGAGTCGAGGAGATAGCAGGACGACATCTGCGGGTGACGCGTGCCGGAGTTGAAGAGTGTGGGGGAGGAGGGGAGGTAGTCGAGGCGGCTCATCAGGCCGTAGAGGGCGGCGACTTCGTCGACGGCGCGGGTCCCCGTTTTTGGATTGAGCACAGTGTCCTCGGCCAGACCGCTCGCGACCCGGAGCATGAAGTGCTGCGGGGTCTCGATGACGCGCCGGGTGATCGGGTGCCGGAGCAGGTAGCGGCTGTGCAGGGTGCGCAGGCCGAAGTAGCCGAAGCGGTCGTCCCCGTCGGTGTCGATCAGTGCGTCCAGGCGGCCCGTGTGCAGGCGTACGAACTCTGCCGTGCCGTCGGCGATCAGGCCCTCGCGGTGGCCGACGGCGACCGACTCGGAGAAGGAGCGCACGCCCTGCGAGGCGGCCTCGGCGGCGATGCTGACCGTCAGCAGCCTGGCGGCCAGCCGCGAGTACGCGGGGTCCTCGGAGATGAGGCCCGCGGCCGCCTCGGTGGCCAGCTCGCGCAGCTCCGTGTCGTCCGCATGCGCGGACCGGCCGCGCAGCGCGGCGGCGGCGACCCGGCCAGGGTCGGCGTCGGGGAGGTCGGCGGTGAGGTCGGTCAGGGTACGCAGCAGCGTGGTACCGGGACCGTCCTTCTCCACCGGGGCCTGCTCCGTGGAAGCTGAAACCGGATCGGCTGGCGCGATGGTCACTGGGGGCTCTCCCTCGCTCGGCACGGGGCCAGGGGAAAGCGGCGGGGCACACGAGCGCGCACGGCGTCGCGTCCACCAGCCCATTCCACGAGGCCCGGACGTCGTCGGCGCCCGGGCCGGGTGGCCGGGGCGCGCTGTCGACAGGTCCTCGGACTGAAACTCGTACGCGAATACATACGTATGCGCACAAGTACACCGTTGCGGGACAGTTCCGGATTCGCACCGGATTCCCCTGCGACGACAGCGAGCACGAGCATACATCTAGTGCCGGGTCGCGGGAGCACCCCCACATGTTGTGTCACGGCGGCCTCAGAGGGGGCTACGGAGTGTGCTGGAGCGTCAACTCGTAGGTGATCAGGAGGAGGTCGTCGAGGTGCGGGATGGGGTTCCAGTCGCGCTCGGGGGTACGGGTGAAGCCGAGGCGCGCGTAGATGCGGTGGGCCGTGTGCATGGTGCGCTGGGTGGAGAGCACGACGCGTCCGCAGCCTTCGATGGCGCGTGCGCGGTCGACACAGGCGCGTACGAGGGCCTCGCCGACGCCTCGGCGGCGGGCTTCCGGCGCGACGGCGAGCATACGGATCTCGGCCTCGCCGGGCCGGGCGATGTCGGCCATGGGTCCGCCGGCCGGGACGAAGGTCACGCCGCCCCACACCTGGTCCCGCTCCGTGGCGACCAGCACCTCGGCCGCCGCGGCCCGCTGCGCGACGTCGCGCAGCTGCCCGAGGTACCCGTCGCTCTCGCCGAAGTCGAGCAGTCCGTCACCGAGATAGGCCTGCGCGGTGATCTCGCCGACGCGCTCGTACTCCTCGGGCCGGGCCCGCCTGATGACGATGTCCATGCCGTGCAGTGTGCCGCAATCCTTTAGCCCGTCCGGCGTTTGAGGACGAGGCCGTTCAGGCCGAAGCGGGGGTCTGGGGGCGGCAGCCCCCAGGGATGGGACGGGTAGGGGCGGCGGGGGCGAAAATCCGCCCCCGCCGCCCCTACCCGCATCCGCACCCGGTGGCTAGTGAGCCGCGCCCGCCGTGGCCGGCGGCAGCTCCACCGCGACGCCCGGCTCCCCCGCGTCCGCCGTGTAGTCCTCCGGAGACGTCTCGTCGACGCCGTCAGGGGCCTTGAAGGCACGCAGGGCGAAGGTGAGGACGACGGTCACGATCACATTCAGCACGAACGCCGTCAGGCCGATGTAACCGATCTCCCCGATGCCGGGGATCTCCTTCGAGCTGCCGCCGAAGTGCTTCTGGGTCGGGGACGCGACGCCGTACGCGGCGAGCGTGCCGTAGAGCATGCCGACCGCCCAGCCCGCGAGCAGCGCCCAGCGGTGGAACCAGCGCGTGAACAGGCCGCCGACCAGGGCCGGGAAGGTCTGCAGGATCCAGATGCCGCCCAGGAGCTGGAAGTTGATGGCGACCGTCTTGTCCATGGTGAGGACGAAGGCCAGCGCGCCCACCTTCACCAGCAGGGAGACCAGCTTGGAGACCTTGGTCTCCTGCTGCGGGGTGGCGTCCGGCTTGATGAAGTCCTTGTAGATGTTGCGGGTGAAAAGGTTCGCGGCCGCGATGGACATGATGGCGGCCGGGACCAGCGCGCCGATGCCGATGGCCGCGAAGGCCACGCCCGCGAACCAGTCCGGGAACATGTTCTCGAAGAGCTGCGGGATGGCGAGCTGGCCGTTGGTGACCTTCACCCCGGCCGCGATCGCCATGAACCCGAGCAGGGCGAGCAGGCCCAGCATCAGCGAGTACAGAGGGAGGATCGTGGTGTTGCGGCGGATCACCTCGCGGCTGCGGCTGGAGAGCGTCGCCGTGATCGAGTGCGGGTACATGAACAGCGCGAGCGCGGAGCCGAGCGCGAGGGTGGCGTAGGTCCATTGCCCGGCCTCGGCGGGGACGACCCCGCCCGCGCCGGCCGCCGTGTACTTGTCGTTCGCCGCCTTGAAGATCTCGTCGAAGCCGCCCAGCTTGATCGGGATGTAGATGATCGCCACCGCGATGACGATGTAGATCAGCGTGTCCTTCACGAAGGCGATGAGGGCGGGGGCCCGCAGGCCCGACGAATACGTGTACGCGGCCAGCACTCCGAAGGCGATGAGCAGCGGCAGGTCCTTGATGAACCAGTTCGTCCCCTCGCCGCCGCCGACGCCCATCACGTCCAGGACGGCCTGGATGCCGACCAGCTGGAGCGCGATGTACGGCATCGTGGCGAGGATGCCGGTCACGGCGACCGCCAGCGACAGGCCCTTCGAGCCGAAGCGCCCGCGCACGAAGTCCGAGGTCGTCACGTATCCGTGCTTGTGCGAGACCGACCACAGGCGGGGCAGGAAGGTGAAGATCAGGGGATAGACCAGGATCGTGTACGGCACGGCGAAGAAGCCGGCCGCGCCCGCCGCGTAGATGGCGGCCGGTACGGCGACGAAGGTGTACGCCGTGTAGAGGTCACCGCCGAGCAGGAACCAGGTGACCCAGGTGCCGAACGACCGTCCGCCCAGGCCCCATTCGTCGAGGCTGTGCTCGTCGTCGGCCTTGCGCCAGCGCGCGGCCAGGAAGCCCATGACCGTGACGGCCAGGAAGAAGAAGATGAAGACGGCGAGTGCGACGCCGTTCACGCCGTCGTTCATGCTTCGGGACCGCCCTTCGGAGTGGTGCGGGCGCGCTGGTCACGCTGCCACAGCTGGTACGCGATCACCGTGAGCGCCGTGGATACGAGCACCCACAGCATCTGGTACCAGTAGAAGAACGGGATGCCGATGAAGGTGGGGTCCGTCTTGGCGTACGAGCCGACCCACAGCATCGCCACGAAGGGGGCGAACAGACACAGGACGATCACGACGCGGACCGGTGTCACCACCGGTGGCTTCACTTCGGGCACATCTGACATTCGGCGGCTCCGTCCCCTCACTGGGCACCTGTGATCGCTTGTGATCACCTGCGTAACGCGCAGGCAATCTAGGCGACGTCACACACAAGCGGAACCCCTCGTCCGTATATCGGTCCTAGGGGCAGCGCTTTCGTGCGGTCGGGGGCGGATTCGTGCCGTCAGCAGCGGATTCGTGTAGTCAGCAGCAGCGGAACCCCTCTCGCGGGTCCTTCTCCTGGCGGTCCGTGCGCATCCGCTCGAATTCGCGCCGGGACGGCACGCAAGCGCCCGGATGGCCCCTACGGAGATGCGCTACATAGCGGTCGTACGCGGACTCATCGGTCAATTCGCGTACGTACCACCGCACTCCGCTAACCGCCCTGCGCAGTACCGACCGCATCCCGCTCCCCCTCCTCCTTCTCCTCCTTGGTCGGGATCAGCCCGGCCGGAGCGACGATCTTCGACTCCACGTAGGGTGCCTCGCTCAGCGTGGACAGGGCGGGGCGGCGTATGTGCCGGACGCAGATCCTGGCCGCGTCCACGATCACGACGACGACGAGGACGGCGAGGGCTGCCGAAAGGACGCCGTCCACCGTGGAGTTGGTGACGACGGTGTGCATGTCGTCCATGTTCTTGGCGGGCGGCAGGACTTTTCCGGCGTCGATGCCGTCCTGGTAGACCGACCGCTGCTTGAAGAAGCCGACCCGCGGATCGCTGGAGAACACCTTCTGATAGCTGGCCGTCAGCGTCACCGTGGCGTCCCAGATCAGCGGAATCCCGGTGATCCAGGCCCACTTGAGGCGTCCGGACTTCACCAGCAAGGTCGTGCAGACGGCCAGCGCGACCGCCGCGAGCAGCTGGTTGGAGATGCCGAAGATCGGGAACAGCTGGTTGATGCCGCCGAGCGGTTCGTGGACGCCGACCCAGAGGAAGTAGCCCCACAGGCCCGTCACGACGGCGCTGGTGATGACCAGGCCCGGCTTCCAGCTCACGTTCTTGAACGGCCGGTAGACGTTCCCGAGCATGTCCTGGAGCATGAACCGGCCCACGCGTGTGCCCGCGTCCAGCGCGGTCAGGATGAACAGCGCCTCGAACATGATCGCGAAGTGATACCAGAACGCCCGCAGACTCCCGCCGGTCACCTGGGAGAAGATCTCCGAGACCCCGACGGCGAGGGTGGGCGCGCCGCCGGTGCGGGAGAGGAGGGTCTGCTCCTCGACCTGTTGCGCGGCTTTCGCGAGGTCCGCGGGGGAGATGGTGTACCCGAAGTTCGCGACCGCCTGGGAGGCCGACTCGACGGTGGTCCCGATGACCCCGGCGGGCGCGTTCATCGCGAAGTACAGCCCCGGGTCGATGACGCAGGCCGCGACCAATGCCATGATCGCGACCGCCGACTCCATCAGCATGGAGCCGTACCCGATCATCCGGACCTGGGTCTCCTTCTGGATCATCTTGGGCGTCGTCCCGCTCGATATGAGCGAGTGGAAACCGGACAGGGCGCCGCAGGCGATGGTGATGAAGACGAACGGGAAGAGCGAGCCCGCGAAGACCGGCCCGTTGCCGCGAGAGGCGAAGTCCGTCACCGCGTCCATCTTCAGCGTCGGCAGCGCGATGACGACGCCCAGCGCGAGCAGCACGATCGTGCCGATCTTCATGAACGTGGAGAGGTAGTCGCGGGGTGCGAGAAGCATCCACACCGGCAGGATGGAGGCGATGAAGCCGTACGCCACCAGCCAGACGACCAGGGTGGAGGGGGCGAGGGTGAAGGTGTCGGCCCATGACGACTCGGCGACCCAGCGGCCCGCGATCAGGGCGAGCAGCAGCAGTGCGACGCCGATCAGCGAGACCTCGGTGACCCGTCCCGGCCGCAGTACCCGCAGGTAGAAGCCCATCAGCAGGGCGATCGGGATGGTCATCCCGATGGAGAAGGTGCCCCAGGGCGAGGCCGCCAGGGCGTTGACGATGACCAGCGCGAGCACCCCGAGCAGGATGATCATGATGGCGAAGGCGGCCAGCAGCGCGGCGGCGCCGCCGAACGGACCGATCTCCTCGCGGGCCATCTGTCCGAGCGAGCGTCCGTCCCGGCGGGTCGAGAAGAACAGGACCACCATGTCCTGGACCGCGCCCGCGAAGATCACTCCGACGATGATCCAGATGGTGCCGGGCAGGTAGCCCATCTGTGCGGCCAGTACCGGCCCGACCAGGGGGCCCGCGCCCGCGATCGCTGCGAAGTGGTGGCCGAGCAGCACGCGCCGGTCGGTCGGATGGAAGTCGATGCCGTTGTTCAGCCGCTCCGCCGGGGTGGCCCGGGTCTTGTCGACCTTGAGCACCTTGTGCACGATGAACTTCGCGTAGAAGCGGTAGGCGATGGCGTACGAGCCGAGGGCGGCGGCGACCATCCAGGCGGCCGACACGTTCTCGCCCCGTGAGAGCGCGAGTACGGACCAGCCGGCTGCGCCCACCAGTGCGACGAGGGTCCAGATGACGATGGTGCGGGGAGCTGCCTTGCGAGGTGATGCCGTCTCAGGGCTTTCAGTGCGCACGGGTCGTCCTCCCGTCCATGAGTGAGGGGAGGACGGTAGAGCAGGAAGAGGAGGAGCGCTACACCACGTGCACTACCTCAAGTGGCTTATTCCTGCGGCCGCTTGACCGTGGTTACTCCTGCGGCCGCTTCAGCCGTGCCACGAACTTGTACCGGTCTCCCCGGTACACCGACCGCACCCACTCCACCGGCTCGCCCTGCCGGTCCAGCGAGTGGCGGGAGAGCATCAACATGGGCAGCCCGACATCGGTGCCGAGCAGGCCGGCCTCGCGCGGGGTGGCCAGCGACGTCTCGATGGTCTCCTCGGCCTCGGCGAGATGGACGTCGTACACCTCGGCGAGCGCGGTGTAGAGCGAGGTGTACTTGACGAGCGACCTGCGCAGGGCGGGGAAGCGCTTCGCGGACAGGTGGGTCGTCTCGATGGCCATCGGCTCGCCGCTCGCGAGACGCAGTCGTTCGATACGCAGTACCCGGCCGCCGGACGAGATGTCGAGCAGCCCGGCGAGGGTGTCGTCGGCGGTGATGTAGCCGATGTCCAGGAGCTGCGAGGTGGGTTCGAGACCCTGGGCGCGCATGTCCTCGGTGTACGAGGTGAGTTGGAGCGCCTGGGAGACCTTCGGTTTGGCGACGAAGGTGCCCTTGCCCTGGATGCGTTCGAGGCGGCCCTCGACGACCAGCTCCTGGAGGGCCTGGCGCACGGTGGTGCGCGAGGTGTCGAACTCGGCGGCGAGGGTGCGCTCGGGCGGGACCGGTGTGCCCGGCGGCAGCGTCTCCGTCATGTCGAGCAGGTGCTTCTTGAGGCGGTAGTACTTGGGCACGCGCGCGGTACGGATGGGTGCCCCACCCTCGTTCTCCGCACTGCCGACGTCGGTGCTCATACTCTGCCTTCCCGGCTCCGGATGCCGAAGCGACCGACATCACCATCGGTCACGGCTCACATCGTGGCACGGCTTCTTGTGCGAGTGTCCCCCCGCACGCTCCGTGATCCCCTCTATATACCGTCGGCGTTCCTTTTGGTCTAGTCCATGGCTCGGGGGAGGGTGCGTGCCCGGGCCGTGTGAGACCGGTGAAAGGTCGTGCCGGTTATGCCACTTACCTACTTAAAGGTCCTTGCATATTTAGGTCGCGTAACGGACGTCCGGGCGGGCTTGCACACCCTTGACACCCCTCTAGGTCTAGGCCAAGCTCCCCCCTACTGGTCTACACCATTGGTCCAGTCCCGGCCCCATGGGCGGTACGTGCGTTGATGCTCACCGCGGGGAGGCAGGGGGGTTTGTGGCATCCCTGAGGAGGGTGGCGTGAAGCGCAAGCTGATAGCCGCGATCGGTATCGCGGGCATGATGGTCTCCATCGCGGCGTGCGGGGACAGTGACAACAACTCCGGGGGGTCGGACAAGGGCGCGGACGCCAAGGAGCTGACCGTCTGGCTCACCGTGGACGCGCAGAACAACTGGCCCGAACTGGTCAAGGCCGCCGACGCCGCCGTGAAGGCGAAGCACCCGGGCGTCAAGATCAACCACGAGTACTACGGCTGGCCGGACAAGAACACCAAGCTCGACGCCGTCCTCGCCACCGACAAGGCTCCCGACGTGGTCGAGATGGGCAACAGCGAGATGCTCGGCTACATGGTCAAGGGCGCCTTCGCCCCCGTCGACGCGTCGAAGTACGAGAACTCGGACGTGTGGCTGGACGGCCTCAAGACCTCCGTCACCTACGAGGGCAAGACCTACGGCGTGCCGTACTACGCCGGTGGCCGCGTCGGCAACTGGCGCAAGGATCTGGCCGCTTCGGTCGGCGTCAAGTCGGCTCCGAAGACGTACAAGGAGCTCACCTCCGCCCTGGACAAGATCCAGAAGAAGGAGGGCGACAAGTTCAGCGCCTGGTACCAGCCCACCCGCGACTGGTACGCGGCCATGTCCTTCGTCTACGACGCCGGTGGCTCGATCGCGGTCGAGTCGGGCGGCCAGTGGAAGGCCAACCTCTCCTCGCCCGAGTCCATCAAGGGGCTCGAGGCGTTCAAGAACGTCGTCGACACCTACATGCACGGCGACAAGACCAAGGACGAGTCCGACCGCTACATCGTCTACGGCCAGGGCAAGGCCGCCATGATCTTCGGCGCCGCCTGGGAGGGTGCGACCTCCGAGGCCCCGGAGAACGACAAGACCGGCAAGCTCAAGGGCAACCTCGAGAACTTCGTGATGCCCGGCCCGTCCGGCAAGAACCTCCCCGTCTTCCTCGGCGGCTCCGACCTCGCGATCCCCGTGAAGTCCAAGGCGCAGGCCCTCGCCGGTGAGTGGATCAACGCCTTCACGGGCGCCACGGGCCAGAAGGGTCTGATGGCCAAGGGCAACCTGCCCAACAACAAGACCGACCTCGCCACGCTGAAGAACGACCCGGCGACCGTGGTCCAGGCCACCGCGGCCGAGAGCAACTGGTTCGTGCCGATGGCACCGGGCTGGGGCCAGGTCGAGAAGGCCCAGGTCCTGCAGACGATGCTGCAGAGCATCGGCACCGGCAAGAAGTCGGTCGAGGCCGCCGCGAAGGAAGCGGACGCCGCGATCGACAAGGTGATCAACACCAAGTGATCTGAGACAGGGCCCCGTTGCCGGCGGGGCCCTGCTTTCCGTACGGCCTGGTCGGGGGGCGCGGGGGACTCCCGTACGACCTGGCCGTACGGGGCTTCGCCTTCGTACGACCTGAGGGACCGCTGAGGAGCGCGCGGATGAGTGCCGCTGATACGACCACTGCCAAAGTGCCGCCGACGCGGCCGTCGCCACCACCACCATCGGCCGCTCCGGACAGGCCACGCAGAGGGCGGGCCTCCGGCGGGACGGCCGTGCCCTGGGCCCTGCTCGCCCCCTGTCTGCTGATCCTCGCGCTGGTTTTGGGCTATCCCCTCGTCCGGCTGGTCACCCTCTCCTTCCAGAAGTTCGGGCAGTCCCAGCTGTGGGGCTTCCAGCCGGCCGAGTCGGTCGGCCTCGACAACTTCGAGAAGGTGCTGGGCGACAGCGAGTTCTGGGCCGTCGTGGTCCGCACGATCGTCTTCGCCGCCGGAGCCGTCGTCTTCACGATGGTCATCGGCATGCTGATCGCGCTGCTCCTCCAGCGGGTCTCGGGCTGGGTGAAGGCGCTCATCAACATCGTGCTGGTGGCCAGCTGGGGCATGCCGATCATCGTGGCCACCACGGTCTTCAAGTGGCTCTTCGACTCGGACTACGGCGTCTTCAACGCGCTGCTCAGCAAGCTGCCGGGCGTCGACATGGTCGGCCACAACTGGTTCGCCAGCGGGCCGCAGGGGCTGGCCGTGATCATGCTCCTGGTGGTGTGGGGGGCCGTGCCCTTCGTCGTGATCACTTTGAGTGCCGGTCTCACGCAGGTCCCGAAGGAGTTGGAGGAGGCGGCCCGCCTCGACGGCGCGGGCGCCTGGGGTGTCTTCCGTTACGTCACGCTGCCGATCCTGAAGCCGATCATCGTGATGCTCACGACGCTCTCCGTGATCTGGGACATGGGCGTGTTCCCGCAGGTCTTCGTGATGCGGGGCGGCCATCCCGAGGCCGAGTTCCAGCTGCTCACCACGTACTCGTACGACCGCGCGTTCGTGGTCAACGACTACGGGCAGGGATCGGCGATCGCCCTGCTCACCGTGCTGTTGCTGCTGGGTGTGGTCGCCGTGTACATGCGGCAGATGCTGAAGATCGGAGAGGTCGAATGAGCACGCTCGCCCCTCAGGCGCGCAGGAAGTCCAAGCTCGGCTGGAACCTTCTCGGCCTGCTCGTCTTCGTCACCGCGGGCTTCCCCGTCTACTGGATGCTGAACACGGCGTTCAAACCGGCGAAGGACGCCATCGACCCGGATCCGAGCCTGTTCCCCACCGGACTGACGCTCGGCAACTTCCGCCGTGCGCTGGACATCGCGGACTTCTGGGGCCCGGTGGGTCGCAGCCTGATCGTTTCTGCGGCGGTGGTCGTGATCGGGGTCGTCGTCGGCATGCTGGCCGCCCTGGCCATCTCCCGCTTCGCCTTCCGCGGCCGCAAGATCGTGATCGTCGGCATTCTGGCGGTCCAGATGGTCCCGCTGGTCGCCATGATCATTCCGGTGTTCCTGCTGCTCAACGACCTGAACCAGTACGACAAGCTCTCCGGTCTGATCATCACGTACCTGACCTTCATCCTCCCCTTCACGGTGTGGACGCTGCGCGGCTTCATCGTCAACATCCCGAAGGAACTGGAGGAGGCGGCCATGGTCGACGGCTGCTCGCGCACGGGCGCCTTCATGCGGGTGGTCTTCCCGCTCCTCGCCCCCGGCCTGGTCGCCACCTCGGTCTACGGTTTCATCCAGGCCTGGAACGAGTACCTCTACGCCCTGATGCTGCTGAGCCAGAAGAACCAGACCGCCACCGTCTGGCTGGGCAACTTCACCACCCAGCACGGCACCGAATACGCACCGATGATGGCCGGTTCCACGATGATGGCCGTGCCGATCGTCGTCCTGTTCCTCATCGTCCAGCGCAAGATGGCCGCGGGACTGACCGCGGGCGCTGTGAAGGGATAACGCCACCCGATGACGACACTCGCCAGCGGTTCCACCGCGTCCAATTCGGCGGAAGACGGGCTGACACGCGACGCGCTCACCGTCCTCCAGCCCGGCTTCACGGGAACCACCGCCCCCGACTGGCTGCTCCGCCGCCTCGGCGAAGGCCTGGCCTCGGTCGGCCTGTTCGGCCGCAACATCGCCTCGCCGGACCAACTGACGGCCCTGACGGCCCAGTTGCGCGCGGAGCGGGACGACGTCCTGGTCGCCATCGACGAGGAGAGCGGCGATGTCACCCGCCTGGAGGTCCGCACCGGCTCCTCCTACCCCGGCAACCACGCGCTGGGCGCGGTGGACGACGTCGAACTGACCAGGGAGGTGGCCTCGGCACTCGGCCACCGTCTCGCGGCCTGCGGGGTGAACCTCAACTGGGCCCCGTCCGCGGACGTGAACTCGAACCCGGACAACCCGGTCATCGGCGTACGGTCCTTCGGCGCCGACCCCGACCTGGTGGCCCGGCACACCGCCGCTTATGTCACCGGCCTGCAGTCCGCGGGCGTCGCCGCCTGCACCAAGCACTTCCCCGGGCACGGCGACACGGCGGTCGACTCCCACCACGCGATGCCGCGCATCGACGCCGCGCCCTCGGTGCTCCAGTCCCGTGAACTCGCCCCGTTCCGGGCCGCGATCGCCGCGGGTACGCGCGCCGTGATGAGCGCCCACATCCTCGTCCCGGCCCTGGACCCCGACCGCCCGGCCACCCTCTCCCGCCGCGTCCTCACCGGCCTGCTGCGCGAGGAACTCCGCTATGACGGCCTCATCGTCACCGACGGCATGGAGATGCAGGCCATCGCCGCTACGTACGGCATCGAGCGGGGAAGCGTCCTCGCCATCGCGGCCGGCGCGGACGCGATCTGTGTGGGCGGAGGACTGGCGGACGACGAGACGGTACGGCGGCTGCGCGACGCCCTCGTCTCCGCGGTCCGCGCGGGGGAACTCCCCGAGGAACGCCTCGCGGACGCGGCGGCGCGCGTGCGGGCGCTGGCCGCCTGGACGGCCGCCACGGCCGCACGGACTACGCGCCCCGCAACCGGCCCGAACGGTGTCGCCGAGATCGGACTGATCGCCGCCCGGCGGGCACTCACGCTCACCCCCACCGCGCCGTACGCCCCGCTCACCGAGGCTCCCTACGTCGCAGTCCTCGCCCCCGTCGCGAACATCGCCGTCGGCGACCAGACCCCCTGGGGTGTCGCGGCCGAACTGGCCCACCTCCTGCCCGGCACGCAGACGGGCACCTTCGCGGGCGATGACGCGGGCGACGACTCCGGCGAGGACGTGGGCGCCGCGGCCCTCGCTGCGGCGGGCTCCCTTCGCATCGTCGCCGTCGTCCGGGACGAACATCGTCATCCCTGGATGGCGACGGCCCTGGACACCCTCCTGACCTCCCGCCCCGACACGATCGTGGTCGAGATGGGCGTACCGCAGGCTCCGCCGAGGGGCGCCCTGCACATCGCGACGCACGGCGCGGCGAGGGTGTGCGGTCGCGCGGCGGCGGAGGTCATCGCGGGGGAGTAATCACCCGAAGACGAAGACGAAGACGAAGACGAAGACGAAGACGCCGGTGCCGGGGCCCCAGCGGGAGCCCCGGCACCGGCACGCTTCTGTGTTTCTGCCGGCCTTCGTGATCGTGTCCGTGCGGCTAGATTCCCTGCCAGTCCGGCTTGTTCGCGAACGTGTGGCGGAAGTAGTCCGCGAACTTCAGCTTGGCCGCCGCCGCCTCGTCCACGACGACCGTGGCGTGCGGATGGAGTTGGAGGGCGGACGCCGGGCAGACCGCCGCCACCGGTCCCTCGACGGTGGCGGCCACCGCGTCCGCCTTGCCCTCACCCGTGGCGAGCAGCACGAGATGCCGCGCCTCCAGGATCGTGCCGATGCCCTGCGTGATGACGTGGTGCGGCACCTGCTCGATGTCGCCCTCGAAGAACCGCGCGTTGTCGACCCGGGTCTGCTGGGTCAGCGTCTTGATCCGGGTCCGCGAGGCGAGTGAGGAGCACGGCTCGTTGAACCCGATGTGCCCGTCCGTCCCGATCCCGAGCAACTGGAGGTCGACCCCACCGGCCGAGGCCAGCGCCTTGTCGTACGCCTCGCACGCGGCCCGCACGTCCTCGGCGGTGCCGTCCGGTCCCATGAACGCGTCCATGCTCAGCCCCAGCGGCTCAAGCACCTCGCGCCGCAGCACCGAACGGTACGACTCGGGATGCTCGGCCGGCAGCCCCACGTACTCGTCGAGCTGCGCGATCCGGGCCCGCGAGGCGTCCACGGCACCGGAGCTCACCTTCGCGGCCAGCGCCTCGTAAATGGGCAGCGGGGTCGAGCCCGTGGCCACGCCGAGCAGTGCCTCGGGCTTGTGCCGCAGCAGCTCCGCCATGGCCTCGGCTATCAGCTCGCCGCCCGCCTTGGCGTCCGGGACGATGACAACTTCCACGCTGGGCCTGCCGATCTGGAGAGGGGACTCAATTGGAACCCGAAAGGGGACACATGTGGTATAGACCAATCTAGCAGAGCCCTTACCATCCGGTCGCGCCGGTGCCCCATGCCGCCCACGGGGGGCGGCGGCCCCGCGGCAAAGGTCCCACAGGGCCATACGACTACGAACTTCCGCCCCTCCCTCCTCTTCTCTCCCGCGTCCGACGACCTGCCGGCGGACGCCTTGGTCGCTCAACTGCCTGACCTCCTGATGACCGGATCGGTCCGCCGGCAGACCCGATGTGGCCTGTCGCCGCCCCGCCCGCACGGCTCAGGCTTGAGGACATGACCCGAGCACTGATCGTCATTGATGTCCAGGAGTCCTTCCGCGCCCGTCCGCTGTGGGAAACCACCTCCGACCTGAAGATCGCCGACCAGGTGAACCGCCTGGTCCGGCTCTCCCGCCAGGCCGGGGACCTGGTGGTGTGGGTACTGCACTCCGAGCCCGGCAGCGGCGATGTCTTCGACCCGGCCCTCGGCCATGTCCGGCTGATGGAGGAACTGGAGCGAGCGGAGGGGGAGCCGCTGATCCACAAGACTTCGCACAACGCCTTCACCACCACCAACCTGCAGCAACTCCTCACCGCGCGCGGTATCCGCGAGCTCACCGTGTGCGGCATCCGCACCGAGCAATGCGTGGAGACGACCACCCGCGTCGCCGCCGACCTCGGCTACCAGGTCACCTTTGTCACCGACGCGACCGCGACCAATCCCATTCCCCACCGCGACGCTCCCGCCGACCAGAGCGTCGCCGATCTGTTGGCCGACCCCCGCACGCTGCCTACCGAAGAGGTCATCAGGCGCACGGAGTACGCCCTCGCCGGACGCTTCGCCACCATCGCGACGATCGACCAGCTGGAGGCCGCAGCAGGACTTCATGCATGATGACCGAATCGTGAGCCGCATCGTCTTCTTCCTGGTGCCCGGAATCCACTTGCTGGACCTGGCCGGGCCCGCACAGGTCTTCTCCACGGCCGCCGACTTCGGGCACCCCTACACGCTCGCCTACGTCGCCGAGCAGCCACAGGTCTCCACCGCCCAGGGGCTGCCGCTGGTGGCCGGGCTCGACTGGCCCGAGCTCGGGCCCGAGGATCTGATCGTGGTGCCCGGCTGGCGGACAGACCCCCTGGGCGACGGCCCCGCCATCGGCGCCGCCTCCCTCCAGGTCCTCCGGGACCACCACG
Organism: Streptomyces sp. SD15; assembly: GCF_054462255.1. Lineage (NCBI taxonomy): Bacteria > Bacillati > Actinomycetota > Actinomycetes > Kitasatosporales > Streptomycetaceae > Streptomyces > Streptomyces sp. SD15. Next base: position 121,506 of record NZ_JBTLMO010000020.1, read on the forward strand.
CCAGGGGCGGGACGGTGGCCAGCGTCTGCGCCGGAGCCGAGGCGCTCGGCCAGGCCGGCCTGCTCGACGGCCGCCAATGCACCACCCACCACGACGTGCAGGAGGAGCTGGCCCGACGCCACCCCGGAGCGGTGGTCGTCCGCGACGTCCTGTTCACCGCCGACGACCGGGTGATCACCTCGGCCGGTATCGCCAGCGGCATCGACCTGGCACTGCACCTGGTCGCGACCCGGCACGGCCCGGCCGTCGCCGCCCAAGTGGCCCGGGAAATGGTCGTCTACGCTCGCCGCAACGGCCATGAACCGCAGGCCAGTGCGATGCTCCGGCATCGGTCCCACCTCGACGACACCGTGCACCGCGCCCAGGACCTCATCGACGCCCGCTTCGACCAAGCACTCCCCCTGCCCACCCTGGCCGCGGCCGTCGGCGTGAGCGAACGCACCCTCACCCGCCTCTTCAGTCGTGCCACCGGACTCACCCCACTGCGCTACCAGCAGACTCTCCGCCTCGAACGCGCCCAACACTTCATCAGCCACGGCGCGACGATCGACGCCGCCGCCCGCTCAGTCGGCTTCGAGGACCCGCGCATGCTGCGCCGCCTCCGCGCCCGCATGGCCTGACCGCGTCAGGTGGCCGAACGCCCATATGTCCAGCCCGTCCGCCCGCCGGTCGAATGCCTCCCACAGTCTCGCCGCGTCACCCGGCTGCCCCAGCTCCACCCCGATGGCGAAGGCCGAGCCGCCGGCCGCCTCGATCGCGGCGACCGTCTCCTTCGCCGCCGCCTCATTGCTGCCGTAGTGCACGGCCACCCGGGCGCCGTCCCGCCCGCCCCGCCCGGCGATGCCCCGCCCGATGCCCCTGCCGCCACCGGTGACGAGTGCCGTCCTGCCCGTGAGTACGCCCATGTCGGCGCCCCTTTCGCATTTCCCTAGCGGTCGATACAGAAAAACCGTACAGCAACCCGCCGACATTTCTCTAGCACCCGCTATAAAATCCACCCCATGGTGAACAGGCAGCAGGCCGAGCCGGAGAGTAGAGCCAAGCAGCGCGGCCGCCCCCGCTCCTTCGATCGCGAGACCGCGCTGGAGAAGGCGATCCTCGCCTTCTGGGAGCACGGCTACGAGGCGACCTCCGTCTCCGACCTCACCCGTGTCATGGGCATCGGTGCCCCGAGCTTGTACGCGGCGTTCGGCGACAAGCAGACGCTCTTCGAGGAGGCCGTCCGCGTGTACGGCACGACGTACGGCTCCTTCGGTGACCGCGCCCTGGCCGAGGAACCCACGGTCCGCGGCGCGGTGGAACGGATGCTCCGCGAGGCGGCGGCCGAGTACACCGACCCGCACCATCCGCACGGCTGTCTGGTCATCCACGCGGCCATCAACTGCACGACGCCCGAGGTGGAGGAGTCCCTGCGGGCGCGACGCAATGCCACGATCGCCGACTTCGAGAGCCGGATAAGCGCGGGCATCGCCGCGGGCGAACTGCCCGCGGACACCGATGCCGCGGCCCTCGCCCGGCATACCGGCGCGATGATCCAGGGAATGTCCCAACAGGCCCGCGACGGAGCCACCAAGGAGGAGCTGGAGGCCGTCGCCGAACTCGCGATGGCGATCTGGCCCCGGTCGTGACTCCGGCCATGATCCCGGCCGTGATCACGGCTGCGGCATCGGCGGCCGCTCCCCACCCCGTTCGCCCCCGCTCATGGGCCGATCCGGCCCCCGACGGGGGTTGAAGCGGGCTAGTCTGCATGGTGGATGCTGTGGGAAGTTCGATAAAGAGACAACAACACGCATCTACCGACGCATGGACGCGCCCACGTGGTCTAGTCCACAATGCATAGGTAAAGCGGCATCAACTGAACAAGCCTCCGTCTTCCCCGCACAGGAAGGCGGACCGAGGAACCGGCGCTCTCTGCCCTGACTGCTCCGGGTCCTCTCCTTCGGCCGACCGGGACCGCACACCCCGCGGCCGTTGCTGCTCCGGGCTGCGGTGCCGGGAGGGCTGAGGGTCCCTCCCAGGCGCCGCGGCCCGCGGGTGTTTCCGGGCCCGCGCAGGTGGCTGATTTCGGGGGCTGTCATATACGCCGGGTACGCTCGCACATGTGCCCTCCATGAACGACCTCGTACGCCAGCACACCGCCCTCGGTGACTCCGATCTCGAGTGGCTGCATCTGCTGGTCTCGGAGTGGCAGTTGCTCTCCGACCTCTCCTTCGCCGACCTGGTGCTGTGGGTCCCCACGCGCGACGGCACCCGCTATGTGTCCGTGGCTCAGATGCGGCCCAACACCGGCCCGACCTCGTATCAGGACGACATGGTCGGCCACCTCGTCCCGCGCGGCCGCCGGCCCCTGCTGGACGCCGCGCTCGACGAGGGCCGGATCGTGCGCGAGGGCGATCCGGAGTGGCGGGAGGAGGTCCCGGTACGGGTCGAGTCCATCCCCGTACGCAGGGAGGGGCGCGTCCTGGGAGTGATCGCCCGCAACACCAACCTCCTCACCGTGCGTACGCCGAGCCGGCTGGAGCTGACGTACCTCCAGAGCGCATCCGACCTTGCCCAGATGATCGCGGCGGGCACCTTCCCGTTCCCCGACCAGCAGGTCGACATGGACGCCTCGCCGCGTGTGGGAGACGGGCTGATCCGCCTCGACGCGGACGGCACGGTCCAGTACGCCTCTCCGAACGCGCTGTCGGCGTACCACCGCCTGGGGCTGGCCGCCGACCTGGTGGGCCACAACCTCGGTGTGACCACCGCCGAACTCGCGCCGTCCCGAGGTCCGGTCGACGAGGCACTGGCGAAGGTGGCCAGCGGCTGGGCGCCCCGCGAGTTCGAGATCGAGAGCGGTGACGGGGTGATCCAGCTGCGCGCGATTCCGCTCAAGCCCAAGGGCACTCGCGTCGGTTCACTCGTACTCCTGCGCGACGTCACCGAACTGCGACGCCGCGAGCGCGAGTTGATCACCAAGGACGCGACCATCCGGGAGATCCATCACCGGGTGAAGAACAATCTCCAGACGGTGGCGGCCCTGCTGCGGCTCCAGGCCCGGCGCATCGAGTCGGAGCGCGGCCGTGAGGCCCTGGAGGAGGCTGTACGCCGGGTCGGTTCGATCGCGATCGTGCATGAGACGCTGTCTCAGAACCTGGACGAGCGAGTGGAGTTCGACGAGATCGCCGACCGTGTGCTCGCGATGGTCGCCGAGATCTCGCCCGGCAAGGTCACCGGGCGCCGCACCGGCCGCTTCGGGATTCTGGACGCCGAGGTCGCCACCCCGCTGTCCATGGTCCTCACCGAGATTCTGCAGAACGCGCTGGAGCACGGCTTCCGCGAGGGCGACCGGGGCACCGTCGAGGTCTCGGCGGTCCGCGGCGGCACCACCAAGGACACCCGCCTGCTGGTCACCGTCCAGGACGACGGGGTCGGTCTCCCGGAGGGCTTCGACCCGCACCGCTCGGGCAACCTCGGCCTGCAGATCGTACGGACCCTGGTGGAGGGGGAGTTGGGGGGTACGTTCGACATGGTCGCGGCGCCGGAGCGCGGCACGCAGGTCATCCTGGACATCCCGGTGCCGGCCCATAAGTAGTCCGCGTCAAGCAGTCCGTGGCGCATGACAGTGGCCCCGGACCAATTTCGGTCCGGGGCCACTGCTTACGTTGCTATGCGCATCGGGGGTACTGCGCGCTGCGGCTCGGGGGCGGGAGATGCGTACTCGCTGTACGCGCCGCCAAGCTCAGGCTCGTGCGGGGTGGGGTGTCAGGCGGATGCCTGACGGGCCCGGTTGCGGGCGGCGCGGCGCTTCATCGCACGGCGCTCGTCCTCGCTGAGGCCACCCCAGACGCCGGAGTCCTGGCCGGACTCAAGCGCCCACTGCAGGCACTGCTCCATAACGGGGCAGCGGCGGCAGACGGCCTTGGCTTCCTCGATCTGCAGCAGCGCAGGACCGGTGTTGCCGATGGGGAAGAAGAGCTCGGGGTCTTCCTCGCGGCAAACGGCGTTGTGACGCCAGTCCATGGCTGCTACCTCTCCTTGGTATTACATGCACGTTGCTTGTGAATGTGAACGCTTTCACGAATCCCTCAACAAGTGAAGGGCCGACTGCCAGGTTTCCCTGACGTGGTCCTGTGATTTGAGGAGGGGTTCTGGCTCTCTGTGGGGCCGATGCTGCGGGCCGTCCCGATCGCCACGTAGAGACTCGCAAACCTCAGCGGCGGATACAACCCCTTCCGGAAAGTTTTTTTTGATTCCTCGGTGTCGACTAGGTCACAGCCGTACTTCCATGGGGTGGACCCTGGTCTAAACGTTCGAGTGAAAGGACTTTGGCCGCTTCCGCTCACACAATCACACGCAGTGCACGGCGAACGCCTGTGAACGTCACGCTCGTGCGCAGTCCGAGGTGGTCACCGTCCATCTGGAGGGGCAGTGGCACCTTCGAATGCAAGGTGAAGTCGGTCAAGTCGTGCAGGGAGGTGGCGTGCTTGCCGTGGGGGCCGCGCTCGGGGGACGAAGTGAGCAACTGGGTGGCATACCGGGCAACCGCGGCCGTCGACATGCGGCTGAGGCCGAGTACGTCGAGCCCGGTATCGAACGAAGCCTTAGGGGACGCGTACACCGGACGATTGCCGAGAAACGTCCACGGCGACGTGTTACAGACTATGGACAGAACGAGATCGGTGATCGGGTCCTGGCCGGGCCGCTCCAGCGTGATCTTTCCCTGTCTGCGGTGAGGTTCGTCCAAAAACTGACGTGCCGCTTGGCGCAAATACAGCGCATGAGTGGAGCGCTTGCCGCGCTCGCGCTGCTGCTCGACCCGGCCGATCACCCCGGCGTCGAAGCCGAGCCCCGCGCAGAACGTGAACCAGCGGGACGGCACCGCCTCGTCCTCGGTGCCGGGGGTACCCGCGGCGAGACCCAGGCCGACCGTGCGCTCTCGTTCCTCGCGCAGCGCGTCCAGGAGGGCGCCGGTGGCCTCCACCGCGTCGTTGGGCAGGCCCAGCGCGCGGGCGAAGACGTTGGTGGAGCCGCCGGGGACCACGGCGAGGCGAGGCAGGCGCTCCAGGTCGGGGCCGTGGTGCAGCAGGCCGTTCACGACTTCGTTGACGGTGCCGTCGCCGCCGAGGGCGACCACCAGCTCGATGTCCTTGCTCTCGGCGGCCTGCCGGCCGAGGTCCCGGGCGTGCCCGCGGTACTCGGTGGTGACCGCGTCGAGCTTCATCTCGCTCGCCAGTGCGTGGATCAACACGTCACGCGTGCGCGCACTTGTGGTGGTTGCTGCCGGATTGACCACGAGAAGTGCGCGCATGCGAAGCAGCGTACCTACCGAGTGGTACTCGTCCCAGGCCGAGATGAGGATCAGGTAAGAGTTCCGGGCGTGACCCTCGACACGGGGAGACCCGGGGGAGGTCTCGGGAGGCGCGAAGCGAGCGGTCAGGCTCCGGCGGTGCGCCGGTGGCCGAGGGCTACCCTTCAGGGGTGAGTGCTGAGCAGACCCCCACCCCCGACACCCCCACCGCGGAGCCCCGCCCCGGGCGGCTGACCGCCGCGGCGGCGCTGGCCGCGCTGGAGGGGCTCGCCCTGGCCGCGGGGGGCGCCTACATACTCGTACAGGGACTGGCGGGCGACCCCGACGACCGGCAGCAGGCCGTCACCGGGGGCGTGACGCTGATCGTGCTCGCGCTGCTGCCCCTGCTGGCCGCCCGCGGCCTGCTGCTGCGCCGCAGCTGGAGCCGGGGCCCCGCCGTCATCACCCAGATCATGGCCCTGCCCGTCGCCTACAACCTGCTCCAGGCCGACAGCATCGCCATCCCCGGAGGCATCGCCCTGGCAATCGTCGCGGTCGTGGCGCTCGCGCTGCTCATGAACCCCGCGACGACGCGGGCGCTGGGCATCCGGGGCCCAGGCGGCGCACAGGAACCGAAGTAGCACCGGTGGGTGCAGTCCGCGCGGGCGCGTTCGAGGTCGTGGCCGTCCACACCGAGATTCGTCGGCACGTCGGCGCACCCTGTGTCGTGAACGGCTCCGCGGTCGCAGCCCACGTCGGCGCGGTCGACATCCGCGGCCATGCGCGCCGAGAACCTGGCTGAACCGAACAGGACTGAACCGAACCGGACTGAATCCGGACTGAATCCGGACTGAATCCGGACTTGAATCCGGACTGAACCCGGGCCGAACCGGACTGGCACGCGCTCTGGCGCCTTCCGCGCGCCGACGGCCATGGCGCCGGCTGTCCCTCGTGTCGCGCCGACCTGTCCGTGGCTGTGGATCCCGCGTCGCGAGGCCACGAACGAGGTCGCGAGGTCGTGCTACTCCTCCACCAGCAGCTTCTCGCGGAGCTGGGCGAGTGTGCGCGCCAGCAGGCGGGAGACGTGCATCTGGGAGATGCCGACCTCCTGCGCGATCTGCGACTGCGTCATGTTGCCGAAGAAACGCAGCAGCAGGATGCGCTTCTCGCGCGGGGGAAGGTCTTCTAGCAGCGGCTTCAGCGATTCCCGGTACTCGACGCCCTCCAGCGCCTCGTCCTCGGCGCCCAGCGTGTCCGCGACGGCCGGGGACTCGTCGTCCGTGTCCGGGACGTCCAGGGACAGCGTGGAGTACGCGTTGGCGGACTCCAGACCCTCCAGGACCTCCTCCTCCGAGATGGCCAGCTTCTCGGCCAGCTCGTGGACCGTGGGGGAGCGGCCGTGCTGCTGGGACAGCTCGGCCGTCGCCGTGGTGAGCGACAGGCGCAGCTCCTGCAGTCGGCGCGGCACCCGGACCGCCCAGCCCTTGTCGCGGAAGTGCCGCTTGATCTCGCCGACGACCGTCGGGGTCGCGTACGTCGAGAACTCGACGCCGCGCTCCGGGTCGAACCGGTCGACCGACTTGATCAGGCCGATGGTGGCGACCTGGGTGAGGTCGTCCAGCGGCTCACCGCGGTTGCGGAAGCGGCGCGCGAGGTGCTCGACGAGCGGGAGGTGCATGCGGACCAGCTGGTTGCGCAGCTCCGCGTACTCGGCGCTGCCCTCCTTCAGCTTGCGCAGCTCGATGAACATCGCCCGCGCTCCGCTGCGGTCCTGCGGGTCGTGCCGGACGTACTGGGCACTCGGCCCGTGCTGCGCGCCCTGCACGCTCTGCGCGCCCTGCACGCCCTGCACCTCTGGCTTGTCGTGTTGCTCGTGCTCGCTCATAGTCCCGCCCGTCACCAGCCGCCGCCCTTCCGAGGACGTGCTCCGCGCGGCACCCTCCGGATCCCGTTGCCCGTCGTCCTGGCCGGGGAGCTGCTCCTGCTCGTCCTCGTCGACCGACGCCGTCTCTCTGGACGCCGCACCGTCCTGCGGGTGCGGCCGGGCCTGCTCGGGGATGCCGTCGACGCCCTCCACCACGCGCTGCGGCCCGCCGAGGTCGTCGACACGCCCGGCGGGCAGCTCCCGTGTGCCGCGCTCTTCGTCCCGCACCGGCCCGTCCCCGTTCCTCACGCCGGCCCGGGTCCCGCGCCGCGCTGTTTGTAGAGGCTGATCGAAACGGTCTTGTCCTCGGCGACGGTGGAGTCGACCTTGCCCGCGAGGGCCGAGAGGACGGTCCAGGCGAAGGTGTCCCGTGACGGAGCGTGACCGTCCGTGGTCGGGGCTGAGACCGTCACCTCGAGCGAGTCGTCGATGAGCCGGAAGACACAGCTGAGCACCGAGCCGGGGACGGCCTGCTGCAACAGGATCGCGCAGGCCTCGTCCACCGCGATGCGCAGGTCCTCGATCTCGTCGAGGGTGAAGTCCAAACGGGCTGCGAGGCCGGCCGTGGCCGTACGCAGTACCGACAGGTAGGCACCCGCGGCCGGCAGCCGGACTTCGACGAAGTCCTTCGTCGCGGGCTCGCCTGCGATCTGGGACACCCTCACCTCCAAGGTGGTACAAGCTCTTCGAGCTCTTTCGGGGCCGAGGGTCGCCCCCCGGGGTAACGCGCTATGTGGTTCAGCGGTGACGCTACCGCGCTCCCAAGTTTCCTGTCCTGGGGACCCCACCCCCCGCTGTCACTCATAGTAAGCCCATGAGTACGGACAGTGGCTAGGGGCTTGCGGCCCCAATTCGGAAGAGCGCGCGCCGGGTTGACGTACCCAGGCGTCAGACGGTCGAACCGTCCGGATCGAGGGTCCCACGCGTACGTGATCCATGAGCCGTATCAGTATGTCGTCAACCCGTCATACGAGCACGTGGTCGACGAAGCACCAGCGCCAATTCTCACCGATCTCGAAGGTGCGCATCACGGCGTGGCCGCTCTCCTTGAAATGCTCCGTCGCGTGCCGCATCGGCGAGGAATCGCAGCAGCCGAGGTGCCCGCATGCCAGGCACAGCCGCAGCTGCACCGGGTGCGTACCGGCAGCCAGGCACTCCAGGCAGGTTTCGCTCAGCGGCTCGGGTTCGGGGTGCGGCAGCGCGTCGGCGTGCGTGCACTGTTTCATGATTGCCAGGTTACGTCGGGTGTGCGGGATGCCGCGCGAAAACGAGGGCGGGCGGAAGACGATGCACATTTTGCCACTGCTGTTGCTGGTCGCGGGTAGTGCGGCGGTCGCCGGAGCCGCACGCCGCACGCCGGTACCGGCGCCGCTGCTGCTCGTCGCCGTGGGCCTGGTGATCTCCTACGTTCCCGGCGTGCCGGGGTACGAGCTCGACCCCGAGATCGTCCTCCCGCTGCTGCTGCCCCCGCTGCTGTATACGGCGGCCAGTGACAGCTCGTACCTCGATCTGCGGGCGCAACTGCGGCCGGTCGCGCTGCTCTCGGTCGGCTACGTGCTCTTCGCGACGCTGGTCGTCGGCTGGGCCGTCTATCTGCTCGTGCCGAGCCTGCCGTTGACCGCGGCGCTGGTGCTCGGGGCGGTGGTGGCGCCGCCGGACGCGGTCGCGGCCACGGCGGTGGCCCGCCGGGTGGGGCTGCCCTCGCGGATCACCACGATCCTGCAGGGCGAGTCCCTGGTGAACGACGCGACCGCGATCACCGCCTACAAGGTGGCCCTTGCCGCCGCGGTCGGCGCGGGCGCGACCTGGGCGGGTGGCATCGGCGAGTTCCTGGTCGCGGCGGTCGGCGGTGTGGTCGTCGGACTCGTCCTGATGGTGCCCCTCCACTGGCTGCGCACCCACCTGAAGGAACCCCTGCTGCAAAACACCCTCTCCTTGCTGATCCCCTTCGTGGCGTACGGGGTCGCCGAGCAGGTGCACGCCTCCGGCGTGCTTGCGGTGGTCGTCGTCGCGCTCTACCTCGGACACCTGGCCTGGCAGGTGGACTTCGCGACCCGGCTCCAGGAGGAGGCGGTGTGGAAGATGGTCGCGTTCATCCTGGAGTCCGCGGTGTTCGCCCTGATCGGACTGCAACTGCCGGTCGTCCTCAAGGACCTCGGCGAGTACGACGTTGCCAGCGCCGCCTGGTACGCCGTGGCCGTCTTCCTCGTCGTGGTCGCCACCCGGTTCGTGTGGGTGTATCCCGCCATCTTCCTGCCGCGGATCCTGTCGTCGCGCATCCGGGAGCGCGAGGAGAACCCCACCTGGAAGGCGCCGTTCATCATCAGCTGGGCCGGGATGCGAGGCGTGGTCTCGCTCGCCATCGCCTTCTCGATCCCGCTCACCGTGCGCGGCGGCGAAGGCTTTCCCGATCGCAATCTGATCCTCTTCCTGACCTTCACGACGGTGATCGGGACCCTGGTCGTACAGGGGCTGACGCTGCCCCCGCTGATCCACCTCCTGAAGCTGCCCGGGCGCGACACGCAGGCCGAGACGCTCGCCGAGGCGAACGCCCAGGCGCAGGCATCCCGTGCCGCCGAACAGCGCCTCGACGAGCTTCTCGCCGACGAACGCAACGCCCTGCCCCCGCCGCTCGCCGACCGGCTGCGCACGGTCCTGGAGCGCCGCCGCAACGCGGTCTGGGAGCGGCTCGGTGCCGTCAACCCCGTGACCGGCGAGACCGCCGACGACACCTACCGGCGGCTGTCCCGCGAGATGATCAGCGCCGAGCGCGAGGTCTTCGTGAAGCTACGCGACCTCCGGTACATCGACGACGAGATGCTGCGCACGCTGCTGCGCCGACTGGACCTGGAGGAGGCGGCGGCCTACCGGGAGGCGACGTGACCGTCGGGCCATGGTGCTTCGCTCACATGACCGGTGCGTCGAGGGCGAGCAGGTTCCCCTCGCTGTCACGGAACCAGGCGCCGCGCGCACCTCGTGCGCCCGTGCTCGGGTGGTTCCCCTCGACCTCGACGATCCCGTCCTTCGTCCGCCCACCGCCCAGCAGCCCCGGCAGCTCCACCTCCTCGACGACCACGCTGCGGCCTCTGAGCTCCGACACGGCTGTCTCGATGTCGTCGACCTCCCACGCCATCTGGGTGAAGGTGCCGGGAGAGGACCCCGCCGATCGGAACAGGACGAACCCCACGCCTCCGCTCCGGTACAGCAGCCCACCGGGCCGTTCCTCGACTGCCTCCAGGCCGAGCCGCTCGGCGTAGAAGCGCCGCGCCCGGTCCAGGCCCTGGGCGGGAAGCATGGTCACGGCGCGGGCCCCGCTCAGAAGGCTCCCGTCATCTGCGTTCATGCCTCCACCGTGCCGTGTGCGACCTCCCGGAGGGGTGCTCCGGTGATCACCGCCGCCACCGTCGTGTCGCGTGCGAACGCGCCCTCCTCCGTCAGGGCGACAAGTCCGTACAGCATCTTGGCGACATAGAGACGTTCGACGGGCAGGCCATGGCCCTGTTCGAAGTCCTGTGCGAAGGCGTTGAGTTCGGCGGTGGTGCGGGCGTACCCACCGAAGTGGAAGCGGTCGTCGAGGGACCAGGTGCCGCGGCGCCCGCCGAACGCGGATTCCTGGAGGGCGCCTATGTCGGCGCTCAGGAAGCCGCCCTTGAGGACGGGTATGCCCAGGGCGCGCTGGTCGGGGGCGAGACCGGCGGCCAGGCCGGCGAGGGTGCCGCCGGTGCCGCAGGCAAGGGCGACGACATCGGCGTGCCCGCGCAGCTCCGCGCCGAGCTCCTGGCAGCCGCGTACGGCAAGGGAGTTGCTGCCGCCCTCGGGGACGACATACGCGTCCTCGGCGTGCGCGGCGCGCAGGATGGCGGCCAGGGTCGGAGGCTCGGTCTTGCGGCGGTAGGTCGATCTGTCGATGAAGTGCAGACGCATGCCGTCGGCCGCGCATCGGGTCAGTGAGGGGTTGAGGGGGAGGCCGGCCAGCTCCTGGCCGCGGACCACACCGACCGTGGGCAGGCCCAGCAGTCGGCCCGCGGCGGCCGTGGCGCGCAGATGGTTCGAGTACGCGCCGCCGAAGGTGAGGACCGTACGGCCTGCCGCCGCGCGGAGATTCGGGGCCAGCTTGCGCCACTTGTTGCCGATCAGCTCCGGGTGGATCAGATCGTCCCGCTTGAGCACCAGCCGGACACCGTGACGCGCGAAGCGCTCGTCCGTGACCTGACGCAACGGCGACGGCAGTCGCGGCCGCAGACCGGTCAGGTCGAGCGCTTCGGGAACCTCGGGGGTGTCCGGGATGTCGGGGACATCGAGGAAGTCGGGGCTGGTCACCCCCTTATTGTCGGACACCTGTCCGCGACGCGGGCGCCCGGAGACCGGCCGTACGTCACTTGAGGCGGTCGCGGATGCGTTCCCTCATCGAGGCCATCGTGAAGCCGCGCGGATCGACCTTGCCCGGCTGCCATTCGAGGTGGCCGATGACCGAGCGCTCCGTCCAGCCGTGGTGGCGGCAGATCGCGGCCGCGACCTTTGCGACGGTCTCCAGCTGGGCCTCGGGCCAAGGGTCCTTGCCGTTGCCGAGGTTCTCGCACTCGAAGCCGTAGAAGTGGCGGTTGCCGTCGGTGTTCGCCTCGTTGTCCCGCGGGAGCGCCTTCTCCGCGATCACGGCGCGCAGGACTTCGTCGTCGCCCAGGCCCGCGTGGTTGGCCCGGCCGTAGCCGATGAGATGCAGCACGCCGTCCTTGGTGATGACGCCGTGGCACAGCGGTCCGGGCAGCTTGGTGTGCCCCTCGCGGCAGAGCTCGACGGTGTGCTCGCTGCCCGAGGTCACCGTGTGGTGGATCATCACGCCGTACACCGGGCCCCATGGGCCCTTGTGATTGCGGTTGTGATGCTCCCAGTCGCCGACCTCGACGACGGTGACGCCTTCCTCCCTGAGTCGGTCCAGGAATCTGCCCGCGGACATGGGTGGGGCCATGGCCGCCTCCTTCGCGCTGCACGCCGGCCACCGGTCGTGGCCGTCTCGTACCGCGGCTTCTACCCGGAACCTGAGGCTCCGGCCCAGTCGTTCGCACAGTGTGCGAGCTGATCCGGTCAGACCGGTCGGGGGCGCGGGGGCGTGTTCCTACCAGCGCGTTTCAGGAGTGTGGTTCAGGAACGCAGGAACGCGTCCCCGTTCGTCGCGATGTGACTCTCCAAGGCGTGAAGGGCCTGTTGGGTCGCCTCGGGGGAGCCGCTGCCGCGCCGCTCCGCGTAGTACGCCGCGCCCAGTCTTTTGAGGAGGTCGCTGCCCGCGCGCTGGGCCTGCACCTCGTCGAGCTTCTGCTTGCCCTGCGTGAGCCCTCGCTGCGCCTGTTCCTTGGCGCGGTCCAGGAAGCCTGCCATTGCTGTCTCCCGTCGTTGTCCGTCGAAGAGTCAAACGGTTGGCCGGATCTTGGAGTTCCCGACCGCAACGGCGGCCCGCTGTTCGACCACAACGGCTCCGCACTGTTCGAGGAATGGCCTCGGGATGGCATCGAGGGATGGCCTCGGCGGCTCGGGTCGGCGGCTCGGCGGATCGACAGAATCGGGTCCTCTGCCCAATCCACCCTGATCCATTCCCGCTCATTCGTGTAATAGCACCGGCACGCTCAGTGATGGAAGGCTGGTCCTCGCAGATCAGTGCATGACCGGGAGGGCTATTTCATGTCGGTAGGCGAAGAGGTTCGCGAGGGTCAGGGCAAGCCGCAGCAGAGTCTCGGCACATCCGCCGCGCGGAACCTGGCCACCACCACCAAGTCCGCACCCCAGATGCAGGAGATCAGTTCACGGTGGCTGCTGCGCATGCTTCCGTGGGTGAACGTGCAGGGTGGCACGTACCGCGTGAACCGGCGGCTCAGTTATTCCGTGGGCGACGGCCGTGTGACATTCGTGAAGACCGGTGACCGGGTGCAGGTCATCCCCGCGGAGCTCGGCGAGCTGTCCGTGCTGCGGTCGTACGAGGACCAGGAGGTGCTGGGCGAGCTCGCCCAGCGCTGCCAGCAGCGCGAGTTCGCAGCGGGCGAAGTGCTCGCCTCGTTCGGCAGCCAGGCCGACGAGGTGTTCCTGCTCGCGCACGGCAAGGTCGAGAAGATCGGCACGGGCCCGTACGGCGACGACGCGATCCTCGGCGTCCTCGCCGACGGCGCGTACTTCGGCGAGCAGGCGCTCATCGACCCCGACGCCATCTGGGAGTACACGGCCCGCGCGGTCACCGCGGTCACCGTGCTCACGCTGCCCCGCCAGGACCTCGAGCAGGTCGCGGAGCGCGCCGAGTCCCTGCGCACCCACCTCCAGATGCTGCGCGCGGTTCCGGAGCAGCGCACCAACAAGTACGGCGAGAAGGAGATCGACCTCGCGGCCGGCCACACCGGCGAGCCGGACATCCCCGGCACCTTCGTGGACTACGAGGCCGCGCCGCGCGAGTACGAACTGAGCATCGCCCAGACCGTGCTGCGCCTGCACACGCGTGTGGCCGATCTCTACAACCAGCCGATGAACCAGACGGAGCAGCAGCTCCGCCTCACCGTCGAGGCCTTGAAGGAGCGCCAGGAGCACGAGCTCGTCAACAACCGCGAGTTCGGGCTGCTCAACAACTGCGAGTACGACCAGCGGCTCCAGCCCCACGACGGTGTCCCCGGCCCCGACGACCTCGACGAACTGCTCAGCCGCAGGCGCGGCACCAAGCTGTTCCTCGCTCACCCGCGCGCGATCTCCGCGTTCGGCCGCGAGTGCAACAGGCGCGGCCTGGTCCCCGAGAGCATCGAGATCGCGGGCAACCGCATCCCGACCTGGCGCGGCGTCCCGCTCTTCCCGTGCAACAAGATTCCGGTCAGCGATGCCCGGACCACCTCGATCATCGCCATGCGTACCGGGGAGGCCGAGCAGGGCGTCATCGGGCTTCAGCAGGCGGGCATCCCGGACGAGATCGAGCCGAGCCTGTCGGTGCGCTTCATGGGTATCAACGAGCAGGCGATCATCTCCTACCTGGTGACGGCGTACTACTCGGCCGCCGTGCTTGTGCCGGACGCCCTCGGCATCCTGGAGAACGTAGAGATCGGCCGCTGGCGGTGACCATCGGGACGCCGCCCTCGGTGGTCCCGCCCGGCCTGGCGGGACCACCCGGAGCCGAGCAGAGCCCGGCCGAGAGCCTCGACGGGCGGAGCTCCACCGGGAGGCCCATGAAAAGGCAGGTCCGGCCCGACCGGCTCGACGGGCAGGAAGCGGCGGGCATCCTGGAGCGCACGCGGGCGTCCGTCGACCCCGAACTGCGTAGGGCCATCGACTCGCTGCCGGGTTCGATGCGCCGGATTGCGCTCTACCACTTCGGCTGGGAGCACGCGGACGGCACCCCGGCGGCCGGGAACGCGGGCAAGGCGATCCGCCCCGCCCTCGTGCTGACCGCCGCCCGGGCGCTCGGCGGTGAGCACGCGACGGCCGTACGAGCGGCCGCCGCCGTGGAGTTGATCCACAACTTCACGCTGCTGCACGACGACGTCATGGACCGGGACACCACCCGAAGACACCGCCCCACCGCGTGGACCGTGTTCGGCGACGCCGACGCCATCCTCGCCGGAGACTCCCTGCAGGCGCTGGCCCAGCGGCTGCTCGCCGAGGACCCGCACCCGGCGTCCGCGGCCGCCGCCGCCCGGCTGGCGTCCTGCGTCGTCGAGCTGTGCGCGGGACAGCACGCGGACACGTCCATGGAGAAGCGCGGCCCCGGCGAGGTCACCCTCGACGAGTGCCTCGCGACGGCCGAGGCGAAGACGGGCGCGTTGCTCGGCTGCGCCTGCGCGCTGGGGGCGCTGTATGCGGGGGCCGACGACGAAGACGTCGAGGCGCTCGACGCGTTCGGCAGGGAGGCCGGGCTCGCCTTCCAGCTGATCGACGACGTGATCGGGATCTGGGGGGACCCGAGCCGCACCGGCAAGCCGGCCGGGGCGGACCTCATCGCCCGCAAGAAGTCTCTGCCCGTGGTGGCCGCGCTCGCCACCGGCACCCCGGCGGCCACGGAACTCGCCGATCTGTACGGAATTCCGTACCAGGAAGGGGAGCTGGAGCGCACGGTGCTGGCTGTCGAGCGGGCGGGCGGCCGCGACTGGGCGCAGCTCCAGGCGGCCGACCGGATGTCCCGGGCGATGCACGAGCTGTCCCGGGCGGTCCCCGAACCGGAGGCGGCGGGCGGCCTCCTTGCGCTCGCGGAGTTCGTGACGCGGCGCAGCAACTGAAGCCGTCGGCAGGGAGCGACGGTTGAAGACCCCGGGGCCGCCAGGGCCGTACGGCACCTGACCTCCGTACGGCACCGGGCTCCGGCTCGGGCGGGTCCCGCGCATCCCCACGGTGCGCGGGGCCGGCCCCTTTTTCCGTGGCGCCCCGGCTTGCCTGCAACTGCCATATGATCTACGGCAGTTGAGGCGGAGGGGCGGGAGCGGAACATGGGTGTGGGGATCCGGACGGCGGGCGAGGGTGATCGCGAGCTGGTCACCAGGCTGCTCGACGAGGCGTTCCAGGGCGACCCGGTGAGCAGCTGGATCTTCCCCGACACAGCGCACCGCGGCAGCACGCATCCCCGGTTGATGGGGATGTTCCTCGACATCGTGCTCGCAGAGGGCCGCGTCGACCTCACCGAGGACGGCTCGGCGTGCGCGCTGTGGCTGTCCGTGCCCGCCGCGGCCGACGGCGACCACGTCGATGAGGGTGACGGGCCCGCGCAGCTGCGTGCGGCCGTCGATCCGGACAATGAGCGCGTCGAGCTGGTGGGCCGCCTGACGGGCCGGGTGCACCCGGTCGGGCGCGCCCACGAGTATCTGTGGTTGATCGCGGTGACGCCCGACCGCCAGGGCGAGGGGCTCGGCACCGCGCTCATGCAGCCGGTCCTGGACCGCTGCGACCGGGCGGGCCTGCCCGCCTATCTGGAGGCGAGCAGCGCCCGCAGCCGCGAGCTGTACGAGCGCCTCGGCTTCGTCTTCACGGGCCGTACGGTGGATCTGCCGGACGGTCCTCCGATGTGGCCGATGTGGCGCGAGCCGCAGGGGGAGTCCCGGGGCGAATCCCAGGACGCACCCCTGGACCGGCCCCAGAGCTAGCCCTCCTCGCCCTCCTCGCCTTCTCGGTCCTCCGGCACGATCGTCGTCACGATCAACTCGACCAGCCCGTCCGGGACGGCGACACCGGGCAGTACGCCGTCCAGTACCCCCGGCAGTGTCAGCTGCTCCAGGAGCAGCCCGAGCATGGCGAGATAGAGCACCGTCACTGCGCCGTCGCCGCCGGGCAGGCCGGCACCGCGGTGGAACTCCATGCCGTCCTCGAGGTCCCCGCGCACCGATCGGGTGTACGAGGCGCGCAGCGCCGGGCGGCGGGTGGCCTCCAGGCGCATCTCGAAGAGGGCGAGGTAGCCCGTGCGGTCGCGCGTCGCGCGGGCCAGCAGGTCACGCATGAACTCCAGCACCAGTGAGCGGTCCCGCGGCCCCTTCAGCAGCTCGGCGAGCACGGTGGGATCCGGTGCGAGGCGCCGGTGGAGGTGGGCGTCGATCTGGAAGAGCAGGTCGTCGCGGTCGGTGAAGTAGTTCGACGAGGTGCCGACCGGCACGGCCGCCTCCCCGTCCACCGCGCGGAACGTCAGCCCGCGCGCACCCTCGCGGGCCAGCACAGCCACGGCTGCGTCGACGAGAGCGGCCCTGCGCTCCGGGTTCCTTGCCATGCCGGTGCCTCTTTCGGAATTGCCTTGCAACCACTACAGGTGAAGCACTATAACTGCAGTGGTTGAGGCGCCGTAAACGAACCGCTGACGAAAAGAGACCCGCTTGCGCAAGCTCACGTACTTCATCGCCTGCTCGATCGACGGCTTCATCGGAGCGCCGGACGGCGACGCGCAGTTCTTCGTTCCGTTCGTCGACGAGGAGTACATGGAGGATTTCCTCAAGGCGGAGTACCCCGAGACCCTGCCGACCCACGGCCGCCGCCCGCTCGGCATCGACGAACTGGCGAACCGGAGGTTCGACACGATCATCCAGGGCCGTGCCAGCTACGACCTGGCGCTCGACCTCGGAGTCACCAGCCCCTACGCCCATCTGCGCGAGTACGTCGCCTCGCGCAGCCTGACGGAGTCGCCCGACCCGCATGTGGAGATCGTCTCCGGCGACCTCGTCGGAAAGATCCGTGAGCTCAAGGCCGAGGAGAGCGAGCTCGGCATCTACCTGTGCGGCGGCGCGCGGCTCGCGGGTGCGCTGTTCGACGAGGTGGACGAACTGGTCATCAAGACGTACCCGGTGGTCCTGGGCTCCGGGATGCCGATGTTCGCCGCCGACTTCCGCGTCTCGGAGTTCGTGCTCGACGACGCGCGTGCCTTCAAGAACGGGGTCTTCGTGCGGACGTACAGCAGGAAGCACTGAGACCGGTTCCGCAATACCCTGAAGACATGGGCACCGATGAGTATGTCTGCCCCGTCTGCCGGCAACCGGTCGCCGCCACGGTCGTACGGCGCCACAAGACGCTGGGCGCGTTCGTCCCCGTCTGGGGTCCGGGACCTTGCCGGAACCCCGAGTGCGGAGCGAACGCCGATCAGTCCGACCATGAGCCCCGGGCTCGTCCCGAGGAGCCGGTCAAGGAAGAACGGCAGACCACGCAGGGCGGATGACGAGGTACCGGAGGGGCGCGGCCTCCCGGGGCGGCGCCTCATTCCGGTGTGCCTCATGGCGTCGGGGCCTAACCTTGCGGCATGTCCGAACCTCTTGTCCATGTGACCGAGCGCGCCCTGTGGGACGCGGCCCGGGAGACCGGTACGTACGAGATGTCCACCCGTGGCCGCACCCTCCAGGAGGAGGGCTTCATCCACTGCTCACTGCGGCACCAGCTTCCGGGAGTGGCGTCCTTCCTGTACGGCTCGTACGCCGGGCCCGACGAACTGGTGGTCCTGGTCATCGACGAGGACCGGCTGGGAGTGCCGGTGCGGTACGAGGCCGCGGAGCCCGGCGGCGAGGAGTTTCCGCACATCTACGGGCCGATTCCGGTGGCGGCCGTGATCGACGTGGAGGTGTGGGAGGCGGGCCGGTCCGGGGAGCGGGCCCAAGCCGACGGGGCCTAGCCGACGGGGCCTAGCCGACCGGGCCTAGCCGGGGAGGCTGCCTGTGTCCGGGTCGCGGCCCGTCAGGCAGTACGTGCCGCCGGCCGGGTCCCGCATGACGGTCCAGCGGGCCCCGCGGCCGACGAGCGTGGCGCCGAGGTCTTCGTGGTGGGCGCGGACCGCCTCGATGTCCGAGCAGGCGATGTCGAGGTGGGCGGAGGCGGGGCGGGCGGTGCCGAGACGTTGCAGGAGGATGCGGACCGGCAGCGTGGCGGGCGGCTTGATCAGATGGAACTCCGGGAGCGCGCCCCGGTGGGACTCCCATCCGGTGAGGTCGGCCCAGAAGGCGACTTCGGCCTCGAAGAGGGCGGGTGCCACATCGAGGCAGACCTGGTCGAGGCGGCTGGTGGCGCCGGTGGGGCCCGCGACCACGGGTGGCCGGGCCGACTCGCTCTGCCACCGGACCGCGCAGAACAGCTGGCCGCCGGGGGAGCGCAGTACGGACCACCCCGGGTGGTCGGCGACGACCTCGGCGCCGAGTCGCAGGGCCGACTGCACCAGCGCCGACACGTCCTCGACGGCGAGGTCGAGATGGGCGCCGCCGTCGCCCTGCGCCTGCCCACCGACGCCCTGCGCCTTCAGGCAGGCATCGGATCCGTCCGGGAGCAGGGTCACGAACTCGCCCTGTTCGCCGCGTGGTTCGGACGGTCTCGTCTCCGTGACCGCGGTCCAGAAGTCACAGGCCGGCCCGAACTCCTTCACGGGCCGGTCGATGAAGGCGTAGACCCACCGGATGGGTTCTGTCATCGGTATCTGCCGCTCCCGTTCAGCCAGTCGGTACGTGCGGCTCGTACCGTCTCCTGTTCGATCAGTGCGCGCAACGACGTTTTCACGCGGGCGACGAAGGCGTCCCGGGTGGAGGCGGAAAGAACGTCGAGCGAAAGATACGGGTTGAGGTCCTCCAGCTCCACGAGGAGCAGCTCACCGTCGGGGGCCCGGCAGGCATCCACGCGCTGGATGCCGTACGCGATGTCGTTCCAGTCGACGAAGCGCTGCGCGAACTCCCGGTCCCGCTCGGTCGGTTCGTACGGCTCCAGGGACCAGCGCTCGTCCGGGCGGGGCGCATACAGGGCGTACTGGAGGGTGCGATCGATGAAGTAGAAGGACACCTCGTAGCGGAAATCGATGCGTGGCTGGACGAGGATGCCGTCGTACGACAGTTCGGCGAGCCGGTCGCGCGCCACGAACTCCAGGCCTATGGAGTCCGCTCCCAGTTTCGGCTTCACGACGTACGTGTCGACGTCCGGCAGCCGTCCCACGTCCTGCGCGCGGTCGACGGTGGGGATGACCGGATATCCGGCCGCGGTCAGCTCCAGCAGGTATTCCTTCCCCGCCATGTCGCCCTTGCCCGACAGTTGGTTGTACACGCGTACGCCATCCGCGAGCGCACGCTCGCGGAACGCCTCGTACTCCGCCTGGTGGTTCAGCACCGGCCCGCTGTTGCGCACCACCACGGCGTCGAAACCGTCCATCAGCGCGGCCACGTCCAGCGGATGGCATACGGCGATGTCGAACTCCTCCCGCAGTCGGGAGGTGAGGAAGATGTCCTCGTCGCAGTACCGCCGCCCCTTGGCCGGATAGGCCAGGTCACTGACGTAGAGGACGCGGGGGCGTGCGGACGGCACAGCGGTGACTCCTGACTGCTCGGAACTCCTCCGACTTCAGATGTTCCAGGTCACGGGCAGCCCGCTTCCGCAGAACACACAGACGTAGTCTGCCGCCCGCGCGATCCCGTCCTCCCGGCACCCCGGGCAGCTCAGTCGCCGCGCCGCTCGGTGAAGCGCAGGAGGTTGCCCGCCGGGTCGCGGAAGGCGCAGTCGCGGACGCCGTACGGCTGGTCCATCGGCTCCTGGAGGACATCGGCGCCGGAGGCCTGGACGCGTGCGTAGAGGGCATCGCAGTCGGTGGTGGAGAAGATGACGCCGCGCAGGACGCCCTTGGCGAGGAGCTCGGCCATGGCCTGCTTGTCGGCGGGGGAGGTGTTCGGGTCCGCGGCGGGGGGCTCCAGGACGATTTCCACGTCCGGCTGGAGCGGCGAGCCGACCGTCACCCAGCGCATGCCCTCGAACCCGACGTCACCCCGGACTTCCAGGCCCAGCACGTCTCGGTAGAAGGCGAGCGCCTTGTCGTGGTCGTCCACGGCTATGAAGCACTGGGAGAGTTTCAGGTCCACGGTGTCCACGGTTCTGTCCATTCCGTTCATGGGTCTCACGCTAGAGGCGTGTCCCCGGCTCTGCTTCCGGATTGCGGTGGCGGGCCGGGCGGGTGAGTCGCTGGGCCACGCAGGGCGGGATGGGGGCGCCGTGGTCGTGCGGGCGGGCCCGGTATGCGCTCGGGGTCTCGCCGACCAGCTCGGTGAAGCGGGAGCTGAAGGAACCCAGCGATGTACAACCGACGGCGAGGCAGACCTCCGTGACCGTCAGGTCGCCGCGGCGCAGCAAGACCTTGGCCCGTTCTATGCGGCGGGTCATCAGATAGTTGTACGGCGTCTCGCCGTACGCCGCCCGGAAGCTTCGCTGGAAGTGGCCGGGCGACATCAGCGCGGTGCGCGCGAGGGCGGCCACGTCCAGCGGCTCCGCGTACTCACGGTCCATCCGGTCCCGTGTCCGGCGCAGCCGGACCAGATCCTCCAGAGTCATTTCTTCAGGATGGCACGCGGCACTGACAGCGGGCGGGGGCCGTACGAAGCCCGTCGGGGCCGGCCCGCTCGCTAACCTGCTCGAGTGACCACCGAGCTGACCTTCCTCTGCGCTGCGCGGCTTCCAACGGACACCGCGACCGAGATGGCCCCGGAGGTCGCGGCCATCAGGATGATGCCGGGCGCCACGTAGTCGACCTAGGGCCTGTCCGGCGGATCATGCCGGAGACGCGGGGTCTGGTGCGCCGATCTGCGGCGTTGTCGTCGGTTGCCGACTCCCCCAAGTTCTCGGCTTCGCTCGAACAGGGGGGACCCCCATCGCGTCGACGCCCTCCTCCGCCTTGCAGCTCGACGCACCAGACCCCGCTCACCTGAGCTGACAAGGCGCCGCTGCTTCTCTCCGACCTGATCCGCCGGACAGGCCCTAGTCACCGCCGCCCGTGGGGTCGATCCCGGCGCCGAGGGCGTAGACGTCGTCGGGGTCGGGGGTGTGCACGGTCAGGCTCTCGGTCTCGATGGACTCCGCGTCCAACCAGTACGCGGCGGGCAGCTTCTTCGCCGCGCCGGTCAGATCGAACCGCTCCAGCAACTCCGCGGCCCGCCGCTTGCCCTCCCGCCGGCCCAGATGATGCAGATCGGCCATCAGCAGCAGGTTCTCCTCGCCGGTGAGCATGCCGTCCACCGCCGCGAACTGTCCCGTGACTCCGATCTGGGCGCGTACGGCGTCCGGGTCGCGCACCGGGTCGTGCCCGCCGACCCGCAGCTCGCCGCCGTCGGCGCCGGTCAGCGTCGACAGGATCTGCACGATCGTGGTCTTGCCTGCCCCGTTCGGCCCGAGCAGCGAGAAGACGGTGCCCTCGGCGACGGCCAGATCGATCCCGTCGAGGATGACGTGATCGCCGTACGCCTTGCGCAGTCCTGTCGCCGTGGCGGCCTGGCCGGGTGAGGTGCCGGTCGGGGTGGCGGGCGATGTGGCGGCCGATGAGGTGGCCGGTGTCGTGGTCATGGGAGGAGCGTGGGGGCGAGCGGCTTCACGGCGGCATCGGGGCGGTTTCACGGTGGCTTCCCAGCGGGGCCACCTGGCACGATGCCGTCCACGGACACCGTCCACGGACAGCATCAGGAGCCGCCATGACCTTCGTCGGAGAGACCTGGCGGTTGCTCGGCCCGTCGGGCGTGGTCGGCGAGATCGTCATCGAGGAGGCGGACTTCCCCTGGCTGCACGGCCGCTTCGTCGGAAGGCCCGGATTCGCGGAACTACGCCCCCTCTTCGACCGGGAGCTGGCCCTCGTCGCCCGTATCGACGAGGCGTACGAGGAATGGGAGGCGGCGTACGAGAAGGTGGCCGCCGCCGTCACCCTCGTCGCCCCCGACCATCCCGTGGCCGACTTCCTGCTGCACATCGACGGGGACAAGGCGTGGTTCCGCTGGACGGAGGAACCGTCGGACGGCGGCTGAATACCGACGCGGCCAACGATTCCCACCAACGGGGTGGATCAGCGTTCGTGCCGACCCATCGGATCCGTACCGGTCCTCGCCCTGCTGGACCTGCGCCACACGTCCCAGGCATACGTCAGGCTTCCGAAGCCGAACAACCAGGCGATGGCCTCTCCCGACACCGCCAGCGCGATGCAGAGTCCGGCGAGGACCAGGCATGCGATGACCTCCGCGGCGCCCTTCAGGAGGTTGATGTTCCGTTTCATCGGTCCGCTTTCAGGGGTTTCGGTGGAGCGTTTCGGTGGCGGGTTTCGGCGGCGGGTTTCGGTGGGGTGCTGATCGGCACCGAGCCAGTTGTAGCGGGTGGAGGACTGGACTGCCTCGGGGTTCCGTATTTCGTGGCCGTTCAGGTCGGTCCTTGCCGGGATCCAGAGGGATCCAGAGTGTCCGACCGGCCGTCAGAGCCGCCCTGTGGGCCGCGTATCGAAAGCCCTGTAAGGGGGATCAACCTCAACTCAGCGCAGGACAAGCAGGACAGCCAGTGCGATGAGCAGCGAATCGATCCTGTCCAGCAGGCCGCCGGAGCCGGGTAGCCAACGGCCCGCGTCCTTCACCTGTGCACCTCTTTTGATCATGGATTCGAGAAGGTCGCCGGCCGGGCCGCCGACCGCCACCGCAACCGCCATCGGCCAGCTCAGTGCGGACAGTACGGCGAGCACGCCGAGGCCGGCCGAGGCCCCTGCCAGGGTCCCGCTCCACCGCTTGGCCGGTGACAGGGGCGACAGCCGCGGCCCGCCCAGCCCTCGACCGGCGAAGTACGCCACGATGTCGGCGAGGGAGACCGCCACGAACAGCGCAAGCGCGCTTGCCCCGAGCGGCACCAGCGCGGCCAGCACACTCAGCCAGGCCAGCCCGAGCAGGTTGGCGCCCAGCCGACGCAGGCCGTGGTCGGCGTCGCCGGCCAGGAGCGGCACCGCGGCCACCGCGAGCGCCCCGATCGCGACCGCCCGGAGCTCCTGTCCGGGCGCCAACCAGGCGGCCAGCACCACGCCTGCCACCGCCGCGGCCAGCACCCCCCGGTCCACCCGGCCCAGTTGCATCAGCCCGCCGAACTCGATCACCGCAATCACCCCGACCACGATGGCGATGGCCGCGGTGCCCGGGCGGCCCCACCAGAACGCCCCGGTGACCAGTGGCACCCCGACCGCCCAGGCGCACCACCGGATCAGCAGCTCACGGCGCCGGGACACCGCCACCGCAATGCCGCCAAGGGCCAGCGCCCCACCGAGGTAGGGCGCCAGGGAGGCCACGGTCATCATCGAGCGGATCCGGCCGCGGGAACCACCGAAGGTACGGGAGCCCCCGAAGGCATCGGAACGAGCGAGGCCGAACCCGGTCGCAGCACGTCCAGGGCGGCCTGACATGCGGCCACCATGCGCGCATTCTCAGCGGTGTCCTTGACCGCGAGACGCACGGTGCGCCCCTGGTACTCCGACGACATCGG
The DNA here is from genome assembly GCF_054462255.1 of Streptomyces sp. SD15. NCBI lineage: Bacteria > Bacillati > Actinomycetota > Actinomycetes > Kitasatosporales > Streptomycetaceae > Streptomyces > Streptomyces sp. SD15. The sequence goes on from NZ_JBTLMO010000020.1 coordinate 145,409, forward strand.
CGACAGGTCGCGCAGGTATACGTCGCGACGGCGGCACTCGTTCACCACTTGCGCGGCACTCGGCCCGCCGGACGGCAGGGTCACGGTGAGGAAGTTCGCCACGGCCTCCTCGACCACCACGTCCTCGTCCAACCCGGCCAGGTCGGCAGCCAGTTGCCGGCGCAGCGCGTGGGTGCGAAGCCAGCAGTCGCTGTAGTACGCCGGGTCGCGCAGGGCTGCCACTGCGGCCAGCTGCGCCGGGAGGCTGACCGGCCAGGGCGGCGTCCATCGGCGTAGCTGCGCCGCGGTGGTCGGCTCGGCCACCAGATAGGCGGCCCGCATGCCCGACAGCGCGTACATCTTGGACAGTGAGGTGCAGACCACCACCCGCGGGTCCGTCGCGGCGAGGCCGGCGAGCGACTCGCTCAGGTCGACATAGCCCAGGTATGCCTCGTCGATCCACCAGCGGGTGCGGGCCGGCGCGGAGGCGATCAGCGAGCGCAGTTCCGCGGCCGGCGCGTGGCGTCCGGTCGGGTTGTTCGGGTTGACCACCACCACAAGGTCGTAGCGGCCGGACCCGACGGCAGCGGACAGCCGGGCCGGATCGATCCGCCAGCCGTCTTCGCGGCGCAACCGGAAGCGGTCCACCCGGCATCCGATCACCCTCTCCGTGACATGGGCGTACTCGCCGTAGCCCGGGTCCATCAGAAGCACCCTGCTCTCCGGGGTCAGCCACCGGCCGAACGCCCTGAAGATCAAGTCGGATGACCCGGCGCCGACCGCGAGCGTCTCCACCGGAAGCGCCCGGGCCGCGGCGATTTCCGCCAGCAGGCCCTCGGCGCCGGTCGGCGGCGAGGTCCGGGCGGCCCAGGCCGGATCTTCCGCGAGCGCCGCCCGCACCCCTGGGGCCGGCGGGAACCAGGCGTCCAGCACGTCGGCCGCGACCACCTGATGGCGGCGGTGCAGGCTACGGAAGTCCGTGCCGATGGCGGTGAACGAGGCGCCGCCGTGTTCGCAGCCGTCCGGCCGGGGTGCGAACGCCACGTCCAGCTGCCAGTCCACCTCGGACCGCAGGCGCTCCAACGTGGTGCGGTGGCGGTCCATCGTGACCTTCGTCAGCTCGGCCACGCTGCCGGTCAGCACCTCGAACGTCAACGCACCGCTGCGGACGGTACGGCCGACCGGGCGCAGGCCGACGGCCAGGTACAGGTTGAGCAGCTCGGTGCGCCCCATCGCCACCACCCGGCGACCGCCCCGGGCGGCGATCCAGCGCAGCGCCGCCCACATCAGCAGCGGTGCCGCCGCGGTGGCCCGCCAGCGCGGCTCGACGGTGAGGATGCGTACCTCGAACAGATCGTCCTCGGTCAGCAGCGGCAGCTCGTCGCGGGTCAGGTACTTGTCCAGCGCGTACCGCCCCAACCAGGGCGGAGTCAGGCTGACAAAGCCGATTCGGGCCGCTCCTCGCGCCGCGACCAGGTAGACGTTGTCGCCGTCCAGCCCGTCGCGAAGCCGCCCGGCCGGATCCGGCACATGCTGGCCCAGCTCCTGCGCATACACCCGGTGACGTAGCTCGTAGATCCACTCAAGATCCTCCGGAGTGGCAGCACGCAGCTGTAGGTCACGACCCATAAGCACCTCTCTCGACGCAGAGGACACCATCATGGGAAGCGCAGATCGGCTGCGTCAGGGCTGAGCGACGCAGTGAGCCTGAGTACGCGTACTCAGCTGACCAACCCAAGGGAGAACCGACTTGGTCAAGGGGTGAACCCCTCGACTGCCGTCGTTGGAAGACCGAATGGAACTGCGCTCGCCGCGCACTCCAGGCGGCGGAGACCTCTGGCCGGGCGAAAAAGACCGCACCCGGACCGCCATGGACGCCGTTCTCGGCGGCCTGCGGACCGGGTGCGGACAGGTAGGCGATGTGACCCGCGAAAACGCGGGCCAGACTGCCTAGGCACAGATCAAGCCTTCTTGGTCTCCCAGAAGATCTTGTCGATCTGGGCGATGTAGTCCAGCGCCTTCTGGCCCGTGGCCGGGTCAGTGGATGCCTTGGCGGCCGAGAGGGCCTTCAGGGCGTCGTTGACCAGCTGGTGCAGCTCCGGGTACTTCTCGAAGTGCGGGGGCTTGAAGTAGTCGCTCCAGAGCACCGAGACGTGGTGCTTGGCGAGCTCGGCGCGCTGCTCCTTGATGACGGTGGCGCGCGCTTGGAAGTGCGGGTCGTCGTTGGCGGCCATCTTGTCCTGCACGGCCTTCACCGACTCCGCCTCGATGCGGGCCTGGGCCGGGTCGTACACACCGCAGGGCAGGTCGCAGTGTGCGCTGACCTTGACCTTGGGGGCAAACAGGCGGGAGAGCATTGAGCTGTCCTTCCTCGTGATCGTCTTCTCAGGTGGGACATTACTCCGTAGGAGACCGGATTTCGCGAGTGCCCCCATGGGCTTAGGACAAAAGTCCAGGGTGAAACTGGGACTGGTGGAGGATAGGACCGGGGAGGTGCCGGGGATGCCGGAGCTGTCGCAGGAGACCGAGCGTGGGAGGGCTGTGCTGCCGTTCGGGGCGGCCGAGGTGACGGGGCCGTCCATGGTTCCCACGCTCCAGCACGGGGATCGGCTCGTCGTGCAGTACGGGGCCAGGGTCGGGCCCGGTGACGTGGTGGTGCTGCGTCATCCGTTCCAGCAGGACCTGCTCGTGGTCAAGCGGGTCGCGGAGCGGCGCGAGGGCGGGTGGTGGGTGCTCGGCGACAACGCCTACGCCGGAGGGGACAGCACCGACTACGGGACCGTGCCCGAGGAGCTTGTCCTCGGGAAGGTGCGGCTGCGGTTCCGGCCCCTCAAGGAGGGTCAGCGGTCGCCGCTCGCGGTGGTGCGGTGGGTGCTGGGGGCCGCAAGGCCGGTGCTGTCCGACCGGTCCGCCTCCAGGCGCTTGCGGGCGCGGTAGGCGGCCACATTGGCGCGGGTCGCGCAACGGTCCGAGCAGTAGCGCCGGGAGCGGTTGGTGGAGGTGTCCAGGTAGGCGTTGCGGCAGGGGGTCGCCTCGCACAGGCCCAGGCGGTCGACGCCGTACTCCGTCAGGTGGAACGCCAGGCCCATCGCGGCGATCGCCGCGTAGCCCGCGGTCGCGTTCGACGGGTGGTCCGCCAGGTGCATGTGCCACAGCGGGCGCCCGTCGTCGTCACGGAAGTCGTGGCCGGAGATCTGCGGGCTGACGGGGAACTCCAGGAGCAGGGAGTTCAGCAGGTCCACCGCCAGGGTCTCGTCGCCGCCGTCCGCCGCCTCGAAGACGGCGCGCAGCCTCGCGCGGACCGAGCGGAAGCGCGTCACGTCCGCGTCCGTGGCGCGGCGGGCCGCCGACGCGTTGCCTCCGAAGAGGTCGCGGACGGCCTCGACCGAGGTGAGTGAGTCCTTGCCCCGGGTCGGCTCCTCGGTGTTGACGAGGCGTACCGCGTAATCCGAGTAATAGGCCAGTTCCACTTGTAGTCCTTACGGGGGCGCTTTATCGTCGTGCGTGCGGTCGGGTAACAGATGATCGTGCTTACAGGGTATTACCTGAGTGCGGGGAGAAGGGGCTTCCATGGGCATCACCACCGGAACCGACTGGCACGCCTGGCAGGAGAGCTGGGACCGGCAGCAGGAGTGGTACATGCCGGACCGCGAGGAGCGCTTCCGGGTGATGCTCGACATGGTCGAGGCCGTCGTCGGGCCCGAGCCGCGCGTCCTCGACCTCGCCTGCGGCACCGGCACCATCACGGCCCGGCTGTTCGACCGGCTCCCGAAGGCCACCAGCACCGGCGTCGACCTCGACCCCGCGCTGCTCACCATCGCCGAGGGCACCTTCGCGGGCGACGACCGGGTCACCTTCGTCACGGCCGACCTCAAGGACCCGCGGTGGACGGCACGGTTGCCCTACGACTCGTACGACGCCGTCCTGACCGCCACGGCCCTGCACTGGCTGCACAGCGAACCCCTCGCGGCTCTCTACGGGCAGGTCGCGGAACTCGTCCGCGACGGCGGTGTCTTCATGAACGCCGACCACATGATCGACGAATCCACGCCCCGGATCAACGCGGCGGAGCGTGCGCAGCGGCACGCCCGGATGGATGAGGCCAGGGTGAAGGGTGTTCTCGACTGGTCCGGATGGTGGGAGCTGGCCGCCCAGGACCCCGTCCTCGCCGCGCCGACCGCCCGCCGCTTCGAGATCTACGGCGAGCACGCCGAGGGCGACACCCCGTCCGCCGACTGGCACGCGCGCGTGCTGCGCGAAAAGGGCTTCGGGGAGGCCCGGCCCGTGTGGCGCTCGCCCTCCGACGCGCTGGTGCTCGCCGTCAAGTAGCCTCCGCGGTGCGCTGGTTGAGGCGGTACGGAAAATCCGTACCGCCTCTTCCGCGTCCTGCGGGGTCCCTCGCCGCACTGGAAGGGTGAGACGGTCCGTGCCACCCGGTGGGCCGGGGAGGGCGGACACGACGGAGGGGCGGTACGAGACTCTCGTACCGCCCCTTTCCTTACGTACCGTCAGAATCTGTACGTATCGTCAGAGCACCTTCGACAGGAACGACTGCGTCCGCTCGTGTTGCGGGTTGGTCAGGACGTCGCGCGGGTGGCCGGACTCGACCACCACACCGCCGTCCATGAAGACCAGCGAGTCGCCCACCTCGCGGGCGAAGCCCATCTCGTGGGTGACGACGATCATCGTCATACCGGACTCGGCGAGGTCGCGCATGACGTCGAGGACGTCGCCGACCAGCTCCGGGTCGAGGGCCGAGGTCGGCTCGTCGAAGAGCATCAGCTTCGGTTCCATCGCCAGCGCGCGGGCGATGGCGACGCGCTGCTGCTGGCCGCCGGAGAGCTGTGAGGGGTAGTTGGCGGCCTTGTCGGCCAGGCCCACCCGCTCCAGCAGCTGGCCCGCGCGCTCACGCGCCTGGGCCCTGCCGGCTCCCTTGACCTGGACCGGCGCCTCCATGACGTTCTCGAGCGCCGTCATGTGCGGGAACAGGTTGAAGCGCTGGAAGACCATGCCGATGTCCCGGCGCTTCACCGCGACCTCGCTGTCCTTGAGCTCGTACAGCTTGTCGCCCTTCTGGCGGTAGCCGACCAGCTCGCCGTCGACGTACAGGCGACCGGCGTTGATCTTCTCGAGGTGGTTGATGCACCGGAGGAACGTCGACTTGCCGGAGCCGGAGGGGCCGATGAGGCAGAAGACCTCGCCGGTCTTGACCTCCAGGTCGATGCCCTTGAGGACCTCGACGTGGCCGAAGGACTTGTGGACGCCCTCGGACTTGACCATTGCGGTGCTGGTCATGGGTCATCGCCTCCAGCTTGCGAGGGAGAGCATGTTCGCCTTGATCTTCTGGAACGGCGTGGCCGGCAGGGTGCGGCTGGAGCCGCGGGCGTAGTACCGCTCCAGGTAGTACTGGCCGACGCTGAACACCGAGGTCAGCAGCAGGTACCAGGCGGCGGCGAGGAACAGCATCTCGGCCGGGGCGCCGGAGGTCTGGCCGATGTCCTGGGCGACGCGGAACAGCTCGGAGTACTGGATCACGGCCACCAGCGAGGTCGTCTTCAGCATGTTGATGACCTCGTTGCCCGTGGGGGGCACGATGACGCGCATCGCCTGCGGGATGACGATCCGGCGCAGCGTCTTGCTGTGGCTCATGCCCAGCGCGTGGCTGGCCTCGGTCTGGCCCTCGTCGACCGACAGCAGACCGGCCCGGCAGATCTCGGCCATGTACGCGGCCTCGTTCAGGCCCAGGCCCAGCAGCGCCGTCAGGAACGGCGTCATGAAGTCGGACCAGTAGTCCTTGTAGATCGGCCCGAGGTTGATGTACTCGAAGACCAGGCCCAGGTTGAACCAGACCACCAGCTGCACCAGGACGGGCGTGCCGCGGAAGAACCAGATGTAGAACCACGAGATGGACGAGGTCACCGGGTTCTTCGACAGGCGCATGACGGCGAGCAGGACGCCGCCGCCGATGCCGATCACCATGGCCAGGACCGTCAGCAGCAGCGTCTTGCCCACGCCCGCGAGGATGCGGTCGTCGAAGAAGTAGTCGGGGATCGCACCCCAGTTGATCTTGCCCTGGGAGAACGCGTAGACCACGGAGCCCAGGAGCGCGATCGCGACGACCGCGGAGACATACCGCCCGTAGTGCCGGACCGGGATCGCCTTGATGGCCTCCGGTCCGGCCGGGGGAGTGTCCTCCGGCCCGGCCGTCTTGTCGATGTCAACAGTCACGGATGTTGTTGCCTTTCAGTGCCCGCTCGGTTCCGCGGTCACTCGCCGCCGTTGACCGTCGCCGTCTTCACGGCGCCGGCCTCGACGCCCCACTTCGCGATGACCTTGTCGTACTCGCCGTTCTTGATGATCGCGTCGAGCGCGGCCTGCAGAGCGTCACGGAGCTGGGTGTTGGACTTGGCGACCGCGATGCCGTACGGCGCCGCCTCGACCTGCTCGCCGACGAGCTCGAAGTCCTTGCCGCCGCCCGAGGTCTTCACCGCGTACGCGGCGACCGGGAAGTCCGAGGAACCGGCGTCGGCGCCACCGGCGCGCAGCCGGGTCTGGGCCTGCTGGTCGTTGTCGTACGACTCGATGGTGATCTTCTTGCCACCCGTGCACTTCTTGGACTCGGCCTTGGCGAGGTCCTCCGAGACCGTGCCGCGCTGCAGCGCGATCTTCTTGCCGCAGAGGTCGGCCCAGGTCTCGATGTTCTGGGTCTTGCCCTTGGGTGTGTAGATGGAGACGCCCGCGGTGAAGTAGTCGACGAAGTCGACGCCCTCGCCGACCTTCTTGCCCGTCTCGGAGTCGACGCCCTCCTGGCGGTCCTTGGTGTCCGTCATCGCGGACATGGCGATGTCGTACCGCTTGGAGCGCAGGCCCGTGATCAGGGTGTCGAAGGTGCCGTTCTCGAACTCGAACTTCACACCCAGCTGCTTGCCCATCGCGTCCGCGAGGTCCGGGTCGATGCCGACCGTCTTGCCGGAGTCGTCCTTGAACTCGACCGGCGCGTACGCGATGTCCGAGCCGACCTTGATGACGCCGGCGTCACGGATCGACTGGGGGAGCTTGTCGGCCAGCGGGGCCGAGCTGCCGCTCGCGGACGTGCTGCCCGAGTTGTTGTCGTCCTTGGTCTGGTCACCGCAGCCGGTGAGTACCAGGGCGCCGGCGACCGCGATCGCACCGACCGCTGCTATCCGGGACTGCGCGGCGGTCGTACGACGGGTGGAGCTTGCGGTCATCTTGGGTTCCTCCGGCGGATGAGGGAGTTGCCGATGGGTCGACGAGAACACACACCATCGGGTGTCGCGACCTGTTGTGATGACGGCATCTTGCCATTCGGGCTACGTCCTTCAGGGGACCGGCTATGTCAAAATCGGATAACGGGTGACCCCCGAACCGTCACAGGCCGCCCCCTCGGGGCCGCATCTTGTGCGGGAATGTTTCGTTCCGGCCGGAAGATCTTCGGTTGATCTCAGGATGTGGGCGGCCGCTACTCCGTACTTGCGGCGTCTTGAGGGTATGTCCTCGACTTGTCCACATATTCGGCTATGAGTCATGTCACCGACGTGTGACCTTCGCGTTATGGACTCGTCGGTGACGTGGTCCGTCCGGTAAGAAGGTTCCTTACACCCCTCATCCGGGGCTCAGGGCGCGTGTGCGGCGCGTCCGTCGCGTATCTGCCCGTACGCAACCACGGCGGCAGGGCATGCGCGGTGCCCGCCCACCCCTCAACCAGGAGTGGTCACCCTCAAATCAATGAAGACTTAAGGGGTAAGACAGTGGCAGCGGAGATCGTCAATGCTCGCGCCGCGAGCACTAGCGACATCAGCGGCGACAGCAGTACGGGGCAGGATCGTGAGGGCGAGCCCCTCGATTCCATCGACCCCGCGTTCGCACTGCACCGTGGCGGCAAGATGGCCGTGCAGGCCACTGTGCCCGTCCGTGACAAGGATGATCTGTCCCTCGCCTACACGCCCGGCGTGGCGAAGGTGTGCACCGCGATCGCCGAGCGGCCCGAACTCGTCCACGACTACACGTGGAAGTCGTCCGTGGTCGCTGTGGTGACGGACGGGACGGCTGTTCTGGGGCTCGGGGACATCGGTCCCGAGGCCTCCCTTCCGGTCATGGAAGGCAAGGCGATCCTGTTCAAGCAGTTCGGCGGTGTGGACGCCGTGCCGATCGCGCTGGCCTGCACGGGCGTCGACGAGATCGTCGAGACCGTGGTCCGCCTCGCGCCGTCCTTCGGTGGAGTGAACCTGGAGGACATCTCGGCGCCGCGGTGCTTCGAGATCGAGCGGAAGCTGCAGGAGCGGCTGGACATTCCCGTCTTCCACGACGACCAGCACGGGACCGCGGTGGTGACGCTGGCGGCGTTGCGGAATGCCGCGAAGCTGACTGGGCGCACGCTCGGTGATCTGCGTGCGGTGATCTCCGGCGCGGGTGCGGCCGGGGTCGCCATCGCCAAGTTCCTCCTCGAGGCCGGCATCGGTGACGTCGCCGTCGCGGACCGCAAGGGCGTCGTGTCCGCGGACCGGGAGGATCTGACGGACGTCAAGCGGGAGCTCGCCGAGATCACCAACAAGGCGGGGCTGTCGGGGTCGCTGGAGTCGGCGCTCGCGGGTGCGGACGTCTTCATCGGGGTCTCCGGCGGTACGGTGCCGGAGCCGGCCGTGGCTTCCATGGCCGAGGGTGCGTTCGTGTTCGCCATGGCCAACCCGAATCCGGAGGTGCATCCGGAGATCGCGCACAAGTACGCGGCGGTTGTCGCCACCGGGCGGTCGGACTTCCCGAACCAGATCAACAACGTGCTGGCGTTTCCCGGGATCTTCGCCGGGGCGCTCCAGGTTCGGGCGTCGCGGATCACGGAGGGGATGAAGATCGCGGCGGCCGAGGCGTTGGCTTCTGTGGTGGGGGACGATCTTGCCGCGGATTATGTGATTCCGTCGCCGTTCGATGAGCGGGTGGCGCCTGCGGTGACTGCGGCGGTGGCTGCGGCGGCTCGGGCGGAGGGGGTTGCTCGCCGCTGACGCGGGGGTTGGTGAGAGGTTTCTGTGGTCCCGCCGGGTTTTCCGGCGGGGCCGATTTTTGTTTGGGGAGGGGTGGGCTGGGCGGGTGGTTTTTCGCCCCCGCCGCCCCTACCCGTCCCATCCGTCCTTGGGGGCTCCCGCCCCCAAACCCCCGCCAGGTATCCCAGCCCGTCCGGCGTTTGAGGACGAGGCCGTTCAGGCCGAAGCGGGGGTCTGGGGGCGGCAGCCCCCAGGGGATGGGACGGGTAGGGGCGGCGGGGGCGAGAACCCTACAGCCGGTCCAGGACCTGGGTGAGGAGTGCGCCCATGCGGGTCGCCGAGTCGCGGCCCGCCTGGAGGACCTCCTCGTGGTTGAGGGGCTCGCCCGTCATCCCGGCGGCGAGGTTGGTGACGAGGGAGATACCAAGCACCTCCGCCCCCGCCTCGCGCGCGGCGATCGCCTCGAGGACCGTCGACATGCCCACCAGATCCGCCCCGATGACGCGAGCCATCCGGATCTCGGCCGGCGTCTCGTAGTGCGGCCCGGTGAACTGGGCGTAGACGCCCTCCTCCAGGCTGGGGTCGATCTCCTTGCACAGGGCGCGCAGCCGCGGCGAGTACAGGTCGGTGAGGTCGACGAAGTTCGCCCCGACGATCGGGGAGGTGGCCGTCAGGTTGATGTGGTCGCTGATCAGCACCGGCTGACCGGGGCGCATGTCCGCGCGCAGGCCACCACAGCCGTTGGTGAGGACGATGGTCTTGCAGCCCGCCGCGACGGCCGTACGGACGCCGTGCGCGACGGCGGCGACCCCGCGGCCCTCGTAGTAGTGGGTGCGGCCCAGGAAGACCAGGGCCCGCTTGTCGCCGATCCTGTACGAGCGGATCTTGCCGCCGTGCCCCTCGACCGCCGGCGGGGGGAACCCGGGCAGCTCGGTGACCGGGAACTCGGCCTCGGGGGAGCCGAGGGCGTCCACGGCCGGTGCCCAGCCAGAGCCCATCACGAGCGCGACGTCGTGGGTCTCGGCGCCCGTGAGCTCGCGCAGGCGGGTGGCGGCGGCGTCGGCGGCGGCGTGGGGGTCGCCCTGGATGTCGTCCGGAAGAAGAGATGCGTTCACGCGCATGAGGGTAGCTGGTCCAGGCCTACGCGCGTAGATGACAGAGCTCGCGGTCTTGCGATCGTTGTCTTGTCGTTTCCAACGAAGGGGTCGCCCGTCGTTTCCGACAACGGCTGGACCACCGACCTCAGCAAGGCCGCTTGCGGAGCTCCATCACATAGTCGTGGGGTGCCCCCGCCGACTCCGCCGCGTCGGCGATCTCGCCGAGGTAGCGCGCGGAGGGGAGTCCGCCCTCGTACCCGTTCAGGACGTAGACCCACGCGGGCTCCTCGCCCTCGAGCGTGTGCACACGTACCCGCATCCGGCGGTAGATGTCGAGGCCCACGCCCTCCCAGCGGTCCAGGGAGTCCTCGTCCAGGGGCGCGACGTCGTACAGCGCCACGAAGACCTGCGAGCGGGGCGCCTCGACGAGGGTGGCCAGCGCGCCTTCCCAGCCCATGTGCTCGCCCCCGAAGGTCAGCCGCCAGCCGTTCAGCCAGCCGGTGGCGCGCAGCGGCGAGTGCGGAGCGCGGCGCGTCATGAGCCGCGGGTCGAGATTGCCGGCGTACGCGGCGTAGAGCGACATGGGGTCGAGGGTACGGCAGCGAACACAGACACCTCTCGCGTAACAGATGGAGCTCGGATGTGCGGGGCATGGCCCCCCGGGCGGAAGCACCTTGAAGCGTGCGGGACAATGGAGTACGTGACTCGGATCGTGATCATTGGTGGCGGACCCGGCGGGTACGAGGCGGCGCTGGTTGCCGCGCAGCTCGGCGCGGAGGTGACCGTCGTCGACTGCGACGGTCTGGGCGGGGCGTCGGTGCTCACCGACTGCGTGCCGTCGAAGACCCTTATCGCCACGGCCGAGGTGATGACCACCTTCGACTCCTCGTACGAGGAGCTGGGGATCATCGTCGCCGATGACACCCCGCACATCGACGCGCCCGCGCGGGTCGTCGGGGTCGACCTCGGCAAGGTCAACCGCCGGGTGAAGCGGCTGGCGCTGGCCCAGTCGCACGACATCACGGCGTCCGTGACCCGGGCCGGGGCGCGGGTGCTGCGCGGGCGTGGGCGGCTCGAGGGCATGCAGGCGCTGGACGGGTCCCGCAAGGTCGTCGTCCGGGCCGCCGACGGTACCGAGGAGACGCTCGTCGCCGATGCCGTGCTGATCGCGACCGGCGGGCATCCCCGTGAGCTGCCCGACGCCCAGCCCGACGGCGAGCGGATCCTGAACTGGACCCAGGTGTACGACCTCGACGAGCTGCCCGACGAGCTCATCGTCGTCGGCTCCGGTGTCACCGGCGCCGAGTTCGCCGGGGCCTACCAGGCGCTCGGGTCGCGCGTCACCCTCGTCTCCAGCCGCGACCGCGTGCTGCCCGGCGAGGACCCGGACGCCGCGGCGGTGCTGGAGGACGTCTTCCGGCGCCGTGGCATGAACGTCATGGCCCGCTCCCGCGCCGAGTCCGCCAAGCGGGTCGGCGACCGGGTCGAGGTCGCGCTCTCCGACGGCCGGGTCATCAGTGGCTCGCACTGTCTGATGGCCGTCGGCGCCATTCCGAACAGCAGCGGGATGGGCCTGGACGAGGCCGGGGTCAAGGTCAGGGACTCCGGGCACATCTGGACCGACAAGGTCTCCAGGACGACCGCCCCCGGCGTGTACGCCGCCGGTGACGTGACCGGTGTCTTCGCCCTCGCGTCCGTCGCGGCGATGCAGGGACGCATCGCCATGTACCACTTCCTCGGTGACGCGGTGGCCCCGCTGAACCTCAAGACCGTGTCCTCGAACGTCTTCACCGACCCCGAGATCGCCACCGTCGGCTACACCCAGGCCGACGTCGACGCCGGCAAGATCGAGGCCGTCGCCGTCAAGCTGCCGCTGCTGCGCAACCCGCGCGCCAAGATGCAGGGCATCCGGGACGGCTTCGTGAAGATCTTCTGCCGTCCGGGCACCGGCATCGTGGTGGGCGGTGTGGTCGTCGCTCCGCGTGCTTCGGAACTGATCCACCCCATCTCGATCGCGGTCGACAACAATCTGACGGTCGAACAGATCGCGAACGCGTTCACCGTGTACCCCTCCCTTTCGGGCTCGATCGCCGAGGTCGCCCGGCAGTTGCACACCCGGAAGACGTCGGGCGAGGGCTGACGGCACACGGCGACTTCCCGCTGGTCAAGGGGAGTTGCCGACCACGCGTGCGACCATTCGTACGGCATAAGCGGCGCGAGTAGACGCGTATACCACTTCGTACGCTGCCATGCGAACAACTTCTGCTATTCGGCGCAAACTGCTGAAAGCAGACGGTCGTTGGGGTTACTGTCAGTTTCGTGTTCGCTGCAGAACGTCGCCAATTGATCCTCGAAATGGTGCGAGCGAACGGGGCCGTGTCGCTCCGTGAGCTCGCCCGCGTCGTCCAGACCTCCGAAGTGACCGTACGGCGGGACGTGCGCGCACTGGAGGCAGAAGGACTCCTCGACCGCCGGCACGGCGGTGCGGTATTGCCGGGCGGGTTTACGCGGGAGTCCGGCTTTCCGCAGAAATCGCATCTCGCGACCGCCGAGAAGACGGCCATCGCCGATCTCGCCGCGGGTCTCGTCGAAGAAGGCGAGGCCATCGTGGTGGGGGCGGGCACCACCACGCAGGAGCTGGCACGCCGGCTCGCGCGGGTACCCGGGCTGACCGTCGTCACCAACTCTCTGCTGGTGGCCCAGGCGTTGGCCCATGCCAACCGTGTGGAGGTCGTGATGACCGGCGGCACCCTGCGCGGTTCCAACTACGCCCTGGTCGGCTCCGGTGCCGAGCAGTCCCTCCAGGGGCTGCGGGTCTCCCGGGCCTTCCTGTCGGGCAGCGGGCTCACCGCCGAGCGTGGGCTGTCCACTTCCAACATGCTGTCGGCGTCCGTCGACCGCGCGTTGGTGCAGGCCGCCGCGGAGGTCGTCGTCCTCGCCGACCACACCAAGCTCGGCACCGACACCATGTTCCAGACGGTGCCGACCGATCTGATCACCCGCCTGGTGACGGACGAGCCGCCCACGCACGACGACCGGGCGGTCACCGAACTGCAGGCCCTGGCGGACCAGGGGGTGCAGATCGCGGTGGCCGGGCCGTCAGCAGGCGGTGCGGGAGGCGATACGGCCCCGGCGGGGCGCCAACAGCCACGCCGGGACATGCCGCCGCTTCCCGGTCCGCGACGCGGCCAAGTGCCGGGCGCCGGACCGCAGTTGCGCAGCGCCACCGTCCTGGGCGAGCAGTCCCCGGGAGAGCGGGCGCGGGTGGCGGACATGCGTCGGCGCTGACGCCGACCACTGGCGTGCTGGTGCCACTGGACTGCCTGACGCACGTCGTCGGGGCGAGTCCGCTCGGCGTGCCCCTGCTGTACGGGGGAAATGAAGCGCCCGGCGGACTGACTGCTCCAGTCCGCCGGGCGCCTCGGATGTCGTACGACCGTGTCTCAGTCCTTGATCTCGCAGATCGGGGCGCCCGACGTGACGGACGCGCCGACCTCCGCGCTCAGGCCCTTGATGGTCCCGGAGCGGTGGGCGTTGAGAGGCTGCTCCATCTTCATGGCCTCGAGGACCACGATGAGGTCGCCCTCGTTGACCTCTTGGCCCTCTTCGACGGCGACCTTGACGATGGTGCCCTGCATGGGTGAGGCGAGGGTGTCGCCGGAGGCGACCGGGCCGGACTTCTTGGCGGCGCGGCGCTTGGGCTTGGCGCCCGCCGCGAGCCCGGTGCGGGCCAGGGACATGCCCAGCGAGGACGGGAGGGAGACCTCCAGGCGCTTGCCGCCGACCTCGACGACAACCGTCTCGCGGTCCGGCTCCTCCTCCGCCTCGATGTCCGCGGGGGCGACGAAGGGCTGGATCTCGTTGACGAACTCGGTCTCGATCCAGCGGGTGTGGACCGTGAACGGGTCCGTGGAACCGGTCAGTTCGGGGGCGAACGCCGGGTCCGTCACCACCGCGCGGTGGAACGGGATGGCGGTCGCCATGCCCTCGACGGTGAACTCCGCGAGGGCGCGGGCGGCCCGCTGGAGCGCCTGCTCACGGGTGGCACCCGTGACGATCAGCTTGGCCAGGAGCGAGTCCCAGGCCGGGCCGATGACCGAGCCGGACTCCACGCCCGCGTCGAGGCGGACGCCGGGGCCGGACGGCGGGGCGAAGGTGGTGACGGTGCCGGGGGCGGGGAGGAAGCCCCGGCCGGGGTCCTCGCCGTTGATGCGGAACTCGAA